>JBLHMH010000086.1:0-13169 GCA_047621785.1 Polaribacter sp.
ATATAATAATCTTGGTGAAACGGAAAAGGACAATTGAAATTTCCTTTCAAGTACACCATCAATGCTAAAGATTGTGATCCAGTAGACCCGATGATAATCATAGAGTACTAGGAATATCGCTTAGGCGATTAAAAGTTCTCCAGAAAGGCCGCATACCTCTGAGTAGCGGCTTTTTTATATTTAATTCATAGAGTCGCCATAGTCACCCCATCTTTATCGTTATCTCATCGATACTACTATCTATATTTAAGGTGAGAGTTCTTCCTCTGCTTTTGTTGATTGGATTGCCAGACGTTTTGGATGCTGGGTATCTATGACCTACGCTGGCATGCTTCTCGTAATCAACACTGCATATTTCAGCAACCAGGCTTTCAAGAATATCAGTGGACTCATTTTCGTTCTGAGCATTAATGTGATCCACTATCGCCTTTATTCGGATACCTTCATTACTGGCGGTGCCATCTGCATTACTCCAACCGGCATGGTGCAAAGCAACGAGGTTCCATTGATCGTTGAACACTGGCGAGCCGGAGGAACCACCTTCCGTATCTGCGCTATAGCGAATGGTGACGTCATAGACATAGTTCACTTTATTGTCGTGCAGAGATATCTCTTTTTTACGCCCGCGAGGGTGCTGAATTATATTGGCCCGTTCATTGCGAGTAATGGTGTCTGGGTCACGCAGTAGTGGAATCGCTTCAATCTCATCAGGCAAAGGGGTAGGATCGCAGGCGACAATGGTGAAGTCCAAGGCTTGGTCGGTCATAAAGAACCGATCAGGATCCAGCGTTACAGGATATAAAACGTCATCTTCATCGTAATCAAACTCTGCGATGCTCGCGCGCGCCGTTTGTCTATCAGGAAGCACATGATTATTGGTCATAATGAAATTGCGCGAGGCAATTAGAAAGCCGCTACCATAGCTTGTGTGGGTTACTATGCGGCAAACTGATTGGGCTCTACGAACGCCGTTTTCTAGAAAGCTGCTCGGCAAAAAATTAGCTTCTTTATGTACTTTTTCAAAATGATCACCGATGTCCTTTTCCAGCAACTTTCGTCCGAGCTCAGTTTTAGGTTCGGCTACTTTTATACCCATCACCATTTCGGCACGCTTAACCACCAATTTTAAAAACTCGTGATTATCTAGCTTTTGCACTTGTGCTAACTTCACCGAGGGCCCGGTTTCCTTTTCAGAAACTAAGCCTTTTATTGCACTCAATTCAATAGCAGGTGAGGGTGCAGATTCGCTAAGCGCTAGCTTAATGGTCTGATCGAACTTCTGCGCGACTTTTAGATAGCCTTCATTCTTAGGGTGCAATTCATCGTGCCACTTCGATATAGTACCGACGGTGTTTTGTAAATCAACATGGTAAACCGACTTTGGAAAGGTAGCCGACAGCTTGCTCATCACGCCATTAAAGCGGCGAATCATTTCTGCAACAATTTTGCGCTGCAAGGTTTTGTTAGTGATATTTTGCTTGCACAATGGCTTGCCTAGCCAGGGGCCGTCTTGCGGAATAACATTATCATAACCGTGACAAATTATTTTAAGATGTGGTCGGTCAGCTAACAAGCGGTTGAACAAACCTCGATACAGACGTTCGAGTTCCTCCAGAAAAGTATCAAAATTTTGATTCGGATAATTTTCTGGTTTTCGATTGGTAGAAAATTTGTGTACCAAAGTGGCGGCCCGGCCATCACCGACCATGTCATTGCCGCCACCACTAATTAAAAACACATCGGGGTTTTCACGCTCAATCGCCTCGCTAATTTCATCTTCTCGAATAATATTAGATAACAGATCCCCGGCTTCACTTAGGCCAAAAATGGCGTACTGAAAATTATCTGTATCGATCAATTGATCGATCGTATCTTTTAAGATCAAAGGGTACTGAAACCAAGAGTCGCCCTCAGCAACGACTCGAACGCCATCCCAATGCTTAATCCGACGACGGTATTTTCTATTACGTCGGCCTCGTGCCAGCTTATTAAAGGTATTTAGAGCAAACGCGCCTTCCATGCCATTGTCTTCGATCAATTTTTGATTTGGAATAACCTGAGGTGAGAATGCATCACTGTTTTTATCAACAATAAAGTATTGAGCAATTTCATCATCGCTGGTGTCCAAATCTCGAATTTTCGCAATTAATTCCTCTTGCGAAATCACTTTAGGTGCTGCCATATCTGTCTCCTAGGTTTTGATAGAATTCCGTAAATCATTCCATGATCGCAATTTCACTATGTACGTTTGTTTGCTCTTGATCTACGAACTAGCCTTTGCAATCACAAAGTATGGATCCAGATACCAGGCAATTGCAAGTTTAAATAGTCTTAGCAACACGCGTTGGCTGCCTTATTGCGATCTACTCAGCTAAAAAAGAATTACTTTCAAATTGAGTGACAAAAATACTGACTAAGCTGCACTTACCGTATGATTGCTAGAGATCGTTACCAATCTATGCAAACAAAGTGAATTAAACTCTTGGTGTTGAAATATACTCAGTCTTAGGTTTTGCGGCGAGGCTCATGGAAGAGCTTCGTTTGAATTTAATTTGGCGAATAATCTTGTCCATCTTAGTCATATTACTGATTACCCATTTTGGTGATTTTGCACTCATGACCCTTCTTCCATACTAATTTAATTGTGCTAGAGGACAAACGCTTTTTCTGGGCGTGAAAAACACTCAATTACTCACATAAAAATTTTAACTGGTACTACGATTGCGCGTGATATACATTACAATTGTAAGTAACGTATCTGTGTTATTGGACGAACGAAGATAGGTGGCGTTATTATATACTCACAGTGCAGCCACTATTTTGTAATATAAGTGATTGGAATGAGGGAGATAGGATTGAAGGCAACGATTATTGTTGTGTGTTGACGGTTTGTTGCATCGGGGACCGCTCATTCGGCACGCAAGCTTACAGTGAAAAGTGCGCACATTGTCGACTGCTTGTTGCCAGGAAAAGTTAAGAAACTGGGCATCCAGTGTAGTTATTTATCTAAAAAACGACCGATTAAGACGTCTAACAACGACTGTGAAATTCGCGGTAGTGAATATACAGCTTATGACCGGGCTAGCTTGGCCAGTGCACTAAAGATTTGGCAGAGAGACGCAATCTTAGGAAATGCGGAAGCTCATTATTACGTTGGTGAAATCTTTGCACAAGGTGCTGGCGAATCACCCAATTATAAACAGGCAATCAACGGTTATCAGCAAGCCGCAGATCAAGACTATGCGCCTGCTTTGATGGCGCTAGGGCGTTTGTATGAGGCTGGGCTTGGCGTTCCTAAAGATCTCGCCAAAGCAATGAGTTTATATCGACGTGCTTCTGGTTTGAAAGATGAACACATCGGTTTTGCGGCGGTTTTTGATGAAACTAGAGATCAAGATTTGATCAAGGATTCGACTCTCGAATCTGATTTGAGCCAAGAGCGGGCTAATTCACAGGCGCTGCAAGGTCAGCTAGACAGCCTCCCAGATAAATTGAATAGTAAACAATCAAATGTTTGAGATATTCAAGGCGAGATACTGCAAAGCAAGCGCCAGTATGAGTTATTACAGGTAAAGTTGGGCGCCGCATCCGCCGCATCCGCCGCATCTTTAGCTGTCATGCAAGCTCAATTGAGTGACTCACAGGCACAACTTCAGGCAAAAACACAGCTAGCTGATCGTCTAAATAGAGAATTGTCGGCGGTATCTGAAGGAAGGAATAGTGAGCGTTATTTAGAGGAGGAGTTAATCGTAGCCAAATCTGGTTTAGCCTAGGACAAGCAAGCTAATTGACAGAAGCAAGAACAAATTAGTTTACTCAAGTCGCAATTAGCAGAGCTTACCAATAAAGATTTATACAGCGCTGAGTTGAACAAAAAGTTACAGACGGCCAGACAACAATCTTTAGAAGAAAAATTTTTATTGAAATGAAGCCTAGCGGCTTTGGAGACGGACCTCAATTCACAACGCGATAAACTACAATTACTTAAGGCAGAGCTGGATAGTCAGCGGAGCAACGCTGAAGCGCTCTAATATAACCGAGCAGAATAAGCAGCTGATGAAAAAATAGGTTCAGACCGCCGAGCACAACAACAAACTTGCCGGTATGCTCGATGAGCTAGCCCCAAAGAATAAGGAACTGGCGGACAATAACCAAAAACTCAAAAACGAAAGTGGCAAGCTCGCTAGCCAGCAGCAAAGCTTACAATCGGCGGACCAAGGGGCCCAGAGTCAGTTACTGGTGGCCGAACAAAAACTACTTGCAGATCAGCAGGCCAGTGAAGCAATGGCCGATAAAATAGCGCGTTTAGAAGCTGATCTTAGGTTGCTCTCAAAACCCAGCAAGATGGGTGCCGCGTCCAAGGATCAAGTTGAGAAAAACCTCAGAACCTTGTTGGATAGCAAAGAGCTAGCCCATCTAAAAGAACTTACAGACTTACAAGGGGTCACTTAGGTAGAAAACGGGCTTAGTGACTTTATTGCAAAGTCGTGGATCGGCTTTGCAAGTGAGTGAAAATGACCAAGAGGTTTATATAGCAGGGCTAAAAGCTCAGCATGCTGACGCAAATAAGGGTTGACTAGAATCGACTGAGTCAGAGCAAACGAAAAACGCAGAGTTTGTGGCTGCGCAACAAAATCGTTGACCTAGAAACACAAATAGCGAATCGACCCACAGTTCTACAACTGATGAGTTTAGAAGAAAGTATTGCCCTGAAAGAAGCTGCATTGGCGGCGGCAGAACTCGAAAAACTACAACTCAATGAAACAATTGCGCAGGTCAAAGCCGAAAAAGAAAAGGCCGAGAATAAGTTGAATGTAACGGCGCCGCAGGGCGCACCGGTTATTGCAATTCGGTGGCCAAAGCCAAACGATGATGACCCTTCCAAGGCTGGAGCCCCAGCAGGTTCGCAAATCAGCGTGGTTGGAGCAGTCTACCCACCACAAGGGATCTCCAAATTCACAATTAATAGAAAGTCTGAAGAGTTGGATGCCAATGGTTTTTTTTTGGCCTCAATAAAAATGGCTAACACTAAATTGGAGTTATCGTTCAGCGCAGAAGATGACCAGAGTAAAACTCTAACGATAGTGCCGAATGCCACTAGTCAACTGCTAGCAGGAAGTGGTGTCAGCAACCCGAAAGTCAAATATGACAAGTATCATGCCTTGGTCTTTGGCGCAACGGCTACAACGATTCAGCAGGATGGCCGGCATTACAAACGGCGGTGAGTGATGCGCAAGCGATGTCTGAATTGCTAAAAGATAAATACGGCTTTAAAGTTACCACAGTACTAAATGCCTCACGCGATGAAATGCTGTTGGCTCTTGAGGCCATGCGTGTAGAGCTTACTGAGAAAGATAATTTACTGATCTATGGCTTTGATCAAGTAACAACAGATCTAAGGCCATGTGTTTACGTGGTGTTGGGTCGACACTCTTATAGTTTTGGGTTGTCCATGGTCGATCATCCCCGCTTAGATAAATGTTTAATGTCGGTGATGATTTTATTTCTAAAAAATTAGATTGGCTATAACTCGTCAGTGAGAGATTATTAGTGCCTATGACAGACTTAAGCAGCTCTGCTGACAGTGCATATTGATTAAATTTGTAGGCTGGTGTCGTTGCACAGGCTGTGATGAAAACCATAGCCAGAAGTATTAATGCTTTCTGCTTCAATTGGCAGGTGGGTGAATTGATTAGACGAAGCTTTATCATTCGCGAGCAGTCATTGATAGAGGGCGTAGGCTGGTATGACTGAGTAGATCATAAATTAGCTGGCAGTTAGAGTCGATTCACAAGAAAAAGCAGTCGTGTAAGTGTTTTTATGCAACAATAGCCTAGCAAAAAAGTTCTTTTCAAATTTATTTTCAAAACCTCTTCAATTGCCTGAAGAATAGGTTGATACTCGCGCGCTAATCAAAAATTATTATTTTGTTCAAACAAAATAGACAAAGGGATACGAAGACAATGAAAATCAGTTCTATAGCAGTTGGATTAGTCGGGCTTTTGATGGTGTTGACATTAAACGCTTGTGGCGACGGAAAATCGAATTCTGGCGCAGCCCAGAAAAGTAAGGTGCAATGTGCTGCTAATCAAATTCTTGATAATGGCCTATGCGTCGCAGCTCCAACAACACCAGCAGCAACATCAGCAGAAACGCCAACAACAACGCCAACAACAACGCCAACAACAACGCCAACAACAACGCCAACAACAACGCCAACAACAACGCCAACAACAACGCCAACAACAACGCCCCTAACCTGTGGCTCGACTCAGATCATTCAAAATGACATGTGTGTCGATTGTCCTGCTGGGAATAGTGTTCAAGACAATGCATGTGTCGCCCCTGTGGCAGGCAATGTTGCTCCAACGGTAGAAGCCGGAGCAGATCAAATGATCGATTTTTCGGTTACGGTAACGCTGGCAGGTACGGCTAATGATGATGGAAATCCAGTGCCACCAGGAGCATTAACGGTTGAGTGGACTGGTCCAGCAGCGGTAACATTTGGTGATCCCTCAAGCCTTACCAGTACGGCTGAGTTTGATGCAGCTGGCACTTACACGCTTACTCTGACCGCAAGTGACGGGGCAGCTAGTGTTAGTGACACTGTCATAGTCACAGTTAAGCCAGCTATGTGTGGAGGCGTGGAGCTTGGTTCAAATGACGTGTGTATCTTAAATTGCGGTACTGCAGGAGATGTTATTTTCGGTGATGGTACCGCAGATGCAACGGGCGAACGAACTGCCGCAAATTGCACGAATGCAGCTAGTATTAACGATGCGCATGTGGCTAGAGGTAGCGGGAGTGCCATAGATGTAAATCGGAATTGTAATAGCTGCCATTAACCATATAAATGCAAGGTGGCTAGTGATTTTGCATCGAGCATTATTTGGTGTTTTGAACGTTATTGATTAGTAAATGAGGTGCCGTTGACTCTTTGACGGCACCTCTACCATCTAACCCGACTAATGTATTGATGGCGTTGAGTACTACAATAATTCAAGAGAAAGCAGCGATCCCAGTCTGTGCACGCGCAAACATCAAGGCGTGAATATCGTTAGTACCTTCATAGATAATAATAATCTCTAAATTCAACATATGGCGCATCACAGAGTATTCTTCCGAGATGCCGTTATCGCCCACCATATAACAAGCTACACGGTCGATGGTTATTGATTTTGCGCAGGAGTTGCGTTTGATCAGCTAGATTGTTTGCGGCACGTGTTCGCCTTGTTGTTTTAGCCGAGTTGCACGAATAACCGATTGCAGTCCCAGGCTTATCTCGGTTTGCATATCAGCCAGTTTTAACTGAATTAATTGATTGGCTGCCAGTGGCGCCCAAACTGCTTGCGATCCATTGTGTATTGCCGCGCGGCGTGCCAGCAAGCTTCCGCTGCGCCTAGGGCGCCCCAAACGATACTCAGCACGCTCGGCATTGCGCCAAGCAAACCCAATTCGCCCGTTTCGCAAAAAACATTAAGCAGTCGGCAGCTTGCGAAATGAATCGACCATTTCAGGCTAAACTTTTTTTCGGCCTATGCACGGGCTGTCTGTAGCGCTAAGGTTTCCTCCCCCCCAACAGTAAATTCAACTGTCTTTCGTAGAAAATAAAACGATAGAGCGCAAGCTTATTGTTAAGATGACCGCTTTGCATGCAGATCTGCGAGGTCGTTTTTTTAAATGTAAAATTAATCTGACGTTCTGTCCAAAAAGTATTTAAAAACCTCTTCAATTAATGAACAAATAAGTTGATGCTTAACATGTGTAAGAAAACGCATTGTATCGTTCATGCAATTTAGAGAAGGGGATATTAAGACAATGAAAATTAGTTCTATAGCAGTTGGATTAGTCGGGCTTTTGATGGTGTCGACATTAAACGACTGTGGAGACGGAAAATCGAATTCTGGCGGAGCCCAGAAAATCAACGGGCAATGTGCTGCTAATCAAATTCTTTTAAATGGCCAATGTCTGGCCTGTCCAGCTAATCAGAGTGTTGTCGGCAACTAATGTGTTTTACAATGTGCTGCCAATCAGACCATCCAAAATGGTCAATGCGTTACCCCTGCATCACAGTGTACGGGTAACCAGATAGCGCAAAATGGCAGTTGCGTTGCTTGCCTTGAAGCTCAAGTTCCGAATATCGCGCGCACAATGTGTATTGACAATAGCAGTCAATGTGTACGCAATCAGATAGAGCAAAACGGCCTGTGCATGACTTGTCCTGCGGGTCAGTTTGCATCGAACAATCGCTGTACAACACCTCTAGCAGCGCCTCTAAACTGTACTGCAAATCAAATAGTTCAAAACGACATGTGCGTTGATTGCGCCGCGAATGAGATGGTGATGAACAATATGTGTGTGCCGATTCCCGTGACTTGTGGGCCACTTCAGATCGTAGTGAACAATATGTGTGTTGATTGTGGGCCATTACAGGAGGTTCAGAACAATATGTGTGTTGATTGTGATCTGGGGCAAGTTATTACAAATAATATGTGTGCGGATCCGAATAACACCGCTTCGGTAGTGGAAGCGGGTAATCCTCAAACTATCCAGTTGCCTACTAACATGGTGACAATGGCGGGTTCGGCTACGGACGATGGCAATCCCTTTCCGCCAAATTTGGCGGTTAACTGGTCCTCGTCTGATTCCGGTTATACCGCTTTCACCGATGCCTCTAACCCAACAACGGTGGTTACTTTTGGTACCTTCGGTACTTATACGTTGACGCTTACTGCCGATGATGGCCAATTGACTGCTACTGATACGGTAGTTATTCAAGTAAACCAAGCTCCGCCGCCGCCTAATACCGCGCCAGTTGTGCAGAGTATAGCCATCTCTCCCAACCCAGTGACACTTCCCGGTACAGCCAATATTACAGGTTCAGTGTTGGATGATGGTCAACCCAGCAACACGCTGACCTATACTTGGTCTAGCAATCCTGGCGGGGTTGGTTTTGGCCCGAATGTTTCTACATCGCCAACAACAACTGCAACATTTCCAAACAGCGTTGCCACTGTTTCTTATGTAATTACGCTTTCAGTGTCTGATGATCTGCTATCTGCAATGGGGACAGAAAGTATTACCGTTAACCCTGCGCCTATAATTTTGTGCGGAGGTTTGCTGTTAAATGGAAATACATGTGTAGTTGGGTGTAATGGCCGAGATTTAATCTTTGGTGATGGTACCGCCGTCCTTCATGCTAGAACATTTGCTAACTGTGGTGCGACGGCCGTAGCTGCCGGACTTAATAGAATGGGGCATGCGATACCAATTGTGGGTGGTGCTAGTTGCGCCGGGTGTCACTAACCTAATTCAAAGTACTTGCACAATTGATTGTTAGCTTGAAGCATTTATTTGGCATATGAATAACCTTTCTGAAAAAAAAGCGCTTTAACTAGATCATTGATAGTGATCTAGTTAAACGCAGTTTCAAGGGGTTTATTTTTGACTTATGCCTTGTGTCCTCGGTAGTAATCCATGAGCGAGAGCCAGCGGGCTCTTCGTTAATTTTTAGCGGCACACTACTGTTTAAATTGGCCTAAAACACCTTAATACATAGGCTGAATTGTGAAGAAAGCTACTGCAGCAGGTAGTATTCATAGAAATCACCAATCAATAATATGAATGTACGCTACGGTATTTTATTGCCAACTTCTGACGAACGGTTTTCAGACGTGAAGCTGGTCGCTTATTGGAGCTATTAATCAAACTGCGCCGGCTTGACTTCGATCCGTTCGCCAAGTGTGGTTCGAGCTATTGGCCAAACGCAGCAATCCCAGTCTGCGCACGGCCCAATATCAAAGCATGAATATCATTGGTTCCTTCATAGGTATTAACGGTCTCCAAATTCATCATATGGCGCATTACTGGGTATTCTTCCGAGATACCGTTACCACCTAGCATGTCTCGAGCGACGCGAGCTATTGCTAGAGATTTTCCGCAGGAGTTGCGTTTGATCAGCGAGATTGTTTCAGGCGCGAGTTTGCCTTGTTCTTTTAGCCGAGTTGCACGAATAACCGATTGCAGCCCCAGGCTTATCTCGGTTTGCATGTCAGCCAGTTTCAATTGAATTAATTGATTAGCTGCCAGTGGCCGCCCAAACTGCTTGCGATCCATTGTGTATTGCAGTGCAGCGTGCCAGCAAGCTTCTGCTGCACCTAAGGAGCCCCAAGCAATGCCTAATCGGGCGCTGCTTAAACAACCCATAGGCCCCTTTAAGCCGCTAACATTAGGTAGTAGGTTTTCCTCGGGCACGAACACATTGTCCATCACTATTTCACCTGTGATTGATGCTCGTAGTGACAATTTGCCTTTTATTTTTGGTGCCGTTAAGCCCTGCATGCCTTTTTCTAGAATAAAGCCTCTGATTTGACCGTCATCAGTTTTGCCCCAAACTACAAATACGTCTGCTATAGGAGAATTAGAAATCCACATTTTCTGGCCGCTTACAGAAAACCCTCCATCGACGGATCGGGCACGGGTCAGCATACTGCTGGGGTCTGAACCATGATCCGGCTCGGTTAAACCAAAGCAACCGATCCATTCACCAGTTGCCAATTTTGGCAGATATTTTTCACGTTGGGCTTCCGAGCCATAAGTGTGAATTGGGTACATCACTAAACTGCTTTGAACGCTCATCATAGAGCGATAGCCAGAATCAACCCGTTCTATTTCACGAGCAATCAGCCCGTAGCTGGTGTAATTCATTCCAGCGCAGCCATAACCTTCGATCATCGAGCCAAGCAAACCCATTTCGCCCATTTCACGAAAAATTGAAGGGTCGGTGCTCTCTTCACGATACGCATCAACTATTCTAGGCTGAAGTTTGTTTTGGGCGTATTGGCGAGCTGTTTGCATCGCCAAGGTTTCCTCTTCGGTTAATTGATCATCAAACAGAAAAGGTTGTTCCCAGTTAAATTTTCCCCAATTACTAGCCATGTCGATACTCTTTCTTAAAGGTTTTCTCCCCAATCAAAAATACAATGATGTTTCGTGGAGAGTGAATTAATAGACCGCAAGCTTAATGTTGAGAAGGCCGCTTAGCAACTAGATCTATAAGATTTTGCTCAAAAACGCACACAATTTGGCGCTAATTACTTTTGTTGATAATTCTTTGTTGATGATACCGTTCTAGCAAATATTTGGTTGTTTAGTCGGTTTTTTAAGTACGTCGTGGGCCAACTATGCGCGTATTAAGCCCTATCTTTTAAACGTCTCGCTATGCCTTTACTCAAAAACGCAGGCATCGTTTAGCCCCGATACTAGGCATCTTGCCAGTGAACCTCAGTCGAGTCGATATTGGCCGCTCCTTAATCATCGGTGCAGTTGGTTTTTCAGCTTGCTAAATACAGCAGTCTGGTTTACGATCGCGCGTCCTTAGGGATTTACGTGTTGTTACTCATACCTATGGGTTTCAATGCTTTAAAATTAGCAAGTTTCGGCCCCTGGTTAGTTGAGCTCGGGCGAACATAGATAAAGTAGATATAAAATATGAAAACATTTTCCGCAAAGCCAGCAGAGGTAACGCGCGAGTGGTTCGTCATAGACGCCACCGATAAAGTGCTTGGTCGTGTAGCGACTGAAATCGCGCATCGCCTGCGAGGCAAACACAAAGCTGAATTCACCCCCCACGTTGATACAGGCGATCATATTGTAGTGATCAATGCCGAAAAAATCGCGGTTACGGGTAATAAAGAAGAAGGCAAAATTTATTACCATCACACGGGTTTCCCTGGCGGTCTTAAAGACGTCAATGTTCGACAGTTGCGTGAACGCGCGCCTACTCGAATTATCGAAAACGCGGTTCGCGGCATGTTGCCCAAGAATTCTTTGGGACGCGCTATGTTTAAAAAACTACACATCTATGCAGGTCCTGAGCACAAGCATCAAGCTCAAGAACCTAAACCACTCGAACTCTAGGAGATAACGAATGGCAACTTCAGAAATTTATTTAGGTACGGGGCGTCGTAAGTCTTCAACGGCTCGTGTACGTATTCAATCAGGTTCAGGTTCAATCACGGTTAATACTCGCCCACTTGACGAGTATTTCGGTCGTGAGACAGCGCGTATGATCGTGCGTCAACCACTTGTTTTGTTAGACCTATTAGCAACGTTTGATATTAATGTAAACGTCCAGGGCGGCGGCGGTAGTGGCCAAGCTGGTGCTATTCGTCACGGCATTACTCGTGCATTATTGGCATATGACGAAGAATTTCGTCCTGCCTTGCGCGCAGCTGGCTTTGTGACTCGTGACGCTCGTGAAGTGGAACGTAAGAAAGTTGGTCTTAAAGGTGCACGTAAGCGTCCGCAATTCTCGAAACGTTAATTGTTCTGGATTTATAACCAAAAGAAATCAGCTTCATGCTGATTTTTTTTTGGTTGTTTGTTTCAAGTTGATTGTCTATCATAAAATCAGACTGTTAATTTGAATCAGCTATGCGAGTTAGTGGGGTCCCAGAGTTGAATGCTAACGCTCTGATATCCCAGAAGAATACATTCTAGGCTCGTTTTAGAGCCTTAATCAACGAGCGTATATTAAGTGAATAAGATCAAAGTAGGCATCATTGGCGGTACAGGGTATACCGGTGTAGAACTACTACGCCTATTGGTTGGCCATCCGCAGGTTGAATTGACATTAATTACTTCTCGCTCAAAAGCAAGCAAACCAGTAAGCGATTTGTTTCCAAGTCTACGTGGTTTTACTGAGCTTAAATTTAGTCAGCCCGACACTGCAAATTATAGTAATTGCGATGTCGTTTTTAGTGCCACGCCCAATGGAATTGCAATGCAGCATGCGCGTAATCTATTAGAGCAAGGCGTACGACTTATTGATTTGGCTGCCGACTTTCGAATTAAAGACATTACTGTATGGGAGCAATGGTACGGTATGCAACATGCCTGCCCAGAACTAGTCGCCACAGCGGTTTATGGTTTGCCAGAATTAAATCGCGATGCGATCGCATCTGCTAACATTATAGCGAATCCTGGATGTTATCCCACAGCGACCATACTTGGTTTTTTACCCCTAGTGCGGGCTGGATTGGTTGACGCTAATTCCTTGATCGCGGATGCTAAATCCGGTGTAACAGGCGCGGGCCGTGGCGCTTCGGTGGCGAATTTATACAGTGAAGTAGCCGATAGCTTTAAGGCTTATGCGGTAGCTGGGCATC
>JBLHMH010000087.1:0-13135 GCA_047621785.1 Polaribacter sp.
ATCTTACGCATAGTGGAGAATCCCATTGCAATGCTTAACCATAATTAGGAGAGTCAGTAGATGATTAAAAACATTTTAAAATGGGCTTTGTTGGCACTAGTGTTAATCGCACTGGTGTTTTTTGTATTTGGCCCAGCTCAATTAGAGAAGGGCATGAATGTAGTAGAAACACATTCTGATTATCCTATTTCTGAGCAAGCGCAAGAATTGCATGACTCGCTAATTATCGGCGATTGGCATGCGGATAGCGCACTTTGGAAGCGTGATTTAGCTGTTTATGGGGCGCGTGGTCATGTCGATATTCCGCGTCTGCAAAAGGGTAATGTGGCGCTGCAAATGTTCACCACAGTGACTAAGTCGCCGAGCGGCCAAAACTATGAAGAAAATGAGGCTGGTGCACGCGACAACATCACCAGTCTGGCACTGGCGCAATTATGGCCACTTTCCACTTGGAGTAGTCTGACCAGTAGAGCGGTTTATCAAGCACAGAAAATGCATGATTTAGCGCAGCGAGAGCCGAATAGTTTTCGTCTGATTAAATCTCAATCAGACTTAGCTCAGTTTGCCTGGGACCGGCAAAACAATTCTACCTTGGTGGCTGGTTTAATCGGAACCGAAGGTTCACATGCCTTAGATGGTAAACTTGATAACATAAAATTGTTGTTTGACAATGGTTTTCGAATGATGAGCTTGCAGCATTTTTTCGACAATAAATTAGGCGGGTCCTTGCACGGCGTTAGCCAGATAGGCTTAACTGATTTTGGTCGCCAGGCAGTACTGGAAATGCAACGTCTGGGCATCATTATTGATGTAGCCCATTCGTCTGAAAGTGTCGTCCGGGATGTGTTGCAGATGAGTGCTCGTGGATTGGTGGTTAGCCATACTGGCTTTAAGGGCTATTGTGATTCGCCGCGCAACATCAGCGATAGTTTAATGCAGAACATTGCCAGCAAAGGTGGTTTGATAGCAGTAGGTTATTGGGAAGGCGCGATATGTGGTACTAGCCCAGCGCATATTGCAGGTGCAATTGCCTACGGAATCGAACTGGTCGGCGCGAACCACGTCGCATTAGGTTCAGATTTTGATGGCTCAGTGACCACGGCCTTGGATACCAGCGAATTGGTTGCCATTACCCAGGCACTATTAGACCTTGGCGTAGCCACCACCGACATTCGCAAAGTGATGGGCGCTAACATGCAACAGTTTTTAGCCAGCCAGCTTCCTAGTTGATTAGGCCCTTTAGACAACGATTAATACAAGATGCACATAAAACTAAGTTGTTTTGCACACTTACTTTAATCTAAAAAAGATTCGTCATAGTTAATGCCATAAAGTTACTGACAGACGCCATGTTGCGTGTAAAATACGCCACATCCTGAAATTTATACTACCGATATTCCATTATGAACAATTTATTTTCAGCTGAAGATCTCGAATTTCAGCAAGAGGTTCGCACTTTTTTTAAAGAAGAGTTTACCGATGATCTACTTGAGCGCGTACGTCTTGGTAATGATTCTAAAAATGTCGCTATCGAATGGCAAACCAAACTCTATAAAAAGGGCTGGGTAGCGCTGGACTGGCCTAAGGAATTGGGTGGTACGGGATGGAACGCGGTGCAAAAATTTGTCTACGAAAATGAGCGCTGCCTCGCTGGAGCGCCTGATGTAGTGCCATTTGGCTTAAAGATGGTTGGGCCAGTTATTTACACCTTTGGTAATGACGAGCAGAAGGCAAAATTTCTACCGCGTATTCTAAAGAGCGAAGACTGGTGGTGCCAGGGTTACTCAGAAACCGGTGCTGGTTCTGATCTAGCCGCATTACAGACTAAAGCGGTTAAAGACGGCGACGATTATATAATCAACGGCGCAAAAGTTTGGACTACCTACGCTCAACACGCCGACTGGATTTTTTGTTTAGTGCGTACCGGTACTTTTGACAAACGGCAACAGGGCATTAGCTTCATTCTGATTGATATGAAGTCAGAAGGCATTCAGGTTAATCCAATTCCAACCATTGATGGCAAGCACACTCTGAATGAGGTTGTGTTCGAAAACGTAAGAGTCCCTGCGCAAAATATGATTGGCGGAGAGAACCAAGGTTGGACTTATGCCAAAGCCCTGCTGGCCCACGAACGCACATCAATTGCCGGTGTCGCGGACAGCAAACGCTGGTTGAATGACATAAAAGCATTAGCCAAAGAGCAAACCAATGCCGATGGCGTATTGTTTGACGACCCTCAATATCAAAATCGTGTATCTGAGATTGAGATCGAGTTAAAGGCTCTTGAATATACTGAGTTGCGAGTAATCGCGTCAATGTCAGCCGGTGGTACTCCAGGTCCCGAATCTTCCCTCCTGAAAATCAAAGGCACTGAAATTCAACAACTGTTGCAAGAATTGAGGATGGCAACAATTGGTGGTTATTCCGGCTCGTTAACCAATAAAGATTTCAGCAGTGAACTGCAAAAAAGTGGTTCTCTAGCGCGCCTTGCTTATATGTATGGTCGAGCTGCCACCATTTACGGTGGTTCTAATGAAGTACAGCGCAATGTCATTGCAAAAGCGGTGCTCGGCCTTTAGGCCGTTTGTCAGCGTAGTTAATCGCGACGATCTAATTGCACTATCCAATATCAGCAATGAATTGCAGCACTAAGAAATATCTTAAGAGACAATAATGAATTTTGAATTTAATGAAGAGCAGAAAATGCTCAAAGAAAGCATGCAGCGTTGGTTTCAAGACAACTACAGTTTTGATCAGCGTCAGGTAATAGCACAAAGCAATGATGGCTTTAGCCGTGAGAATTGGCAGACCTTTGCTGAATTGGGCTGGTTGTCTATTCCATTTTCTGAAACCTATGGCGGCTTTGGCGGCACTGTCATCGATATCGCCGCGATGATGGAAGAGTTTGGTAAAGCATTGGTGATTGAACCTGCTATTTCAACCTTGGTGTTATTTGGCGGTCTACTAGAGTCCAGCAGTAATACCGCAGTTGCCGCCGATCTAATCCCTAAAATTATCGAAGGCAGTGTGCTCGGCGCGCTCGCCTGTTTTGAACCTCAAGCTCGTTATGACCTTAGCAATATCGCAACAACGGCTGTAAAGGACGGTGACAATTACCTTCTTACTGGTCAAAAATCCTTAGTTTTGGGTGGAGCGAACGCAGATTACTTTATTGTTAGTGCCAGAACCAGCGGCGCTGTAACCGACGATGCGGGCATAAGTCTATTTTTACTGAAAAGCGATGCTGTCGGCCTTAAGGTCGATAGCCATCAATTAATGGACGGCCAACGTGTAGCCGACCTAAGCCTAGAAAACGTAAGTGTTTCGCCTGACATGTTGCTCAGTGAACTGGATGGCGCTTACCCAATGCTAGACGACGTGGTCCAGAAAATGAATGTTGCGGTCAGCGCAGAAGCGCTGGGTATTATGCAAAAGCTAAATACCACCACCGTTGAATATACTAAAACACGCAAACAATTTGGTGTGCAAATTAGTAGTTTTCAAGTGTTGCAACATCGCATGGTCGACACATTTATGGCTGCTGAACAAACCAAATCAATGCTCTACGGAGCTCTATGCGAGTTAACCGATGGCGTTACCAGCGCAAATGATGCTAAGGCTACCGTCAGTGGCTTGAGAACCGTTGTCGCCAAATACGGTAAGTTAGTGGGTGATGAAGCGATTCAATTGCACGGTGGTATGGGCATCACCGATGAGCTAGACGTTGGGCATTACGTTAAACGATTGATGATGATTAACTTGTTGTTCGGCGATAAAGACTTTTTCCAAAAACAATACAATCAGTTGGCTTACGCACAAGGCTAATTCGAGGCGTTTAAGGTCATTTAGACTTAACTAGAGGTTCCTTCTATGACCAAATCAATTAATGAGATCAACAACATACTAATTGTTGGTGCTGGCACCTTGGGTATGCGCATTGCGTTGCGTTGCGCGCTTGACGGCTATCAGGTGAAGATGTTTGATATCAATCCTGATCAGCTGGCTATCGCACAAGACATGCAAGCCCATCTAAGCGCTGACTTTTTGCGCAAAGGCATGATTACCCAAGACATGCTAGAACGGGCTAAAAATGGCTTAACAGTCACTTCAGACATAGATCATGCCGTGAGCGATATCGACTTGGTCAGCGAATCAGTGATTGAGGATATCGGCATAAAACGAGCCTTCTATGCCGACTTCGCACCTCGACTAGACAAGGGCGTCATCGTTACCACCAATACGTCATTTCTATTGCCCTCCGATTTGTTGGAATCAATCGTCGAACCTGAAAATTTTTGCGCTTTGCATTTTCACGATGTTTTTCACCAAGTTGTGGTTGACGTAATGCCGCACCCAGAGACAAATCCGGCAGTATCTGATTTGCTAATGGAGTTTGGTCGCCGCATTAACCAAATACCGGTGTTTATTCGCAAAGAAAGCCCAGGCTATATTTTTAATAGTATGCTGATGGTCATTATTGGCCAAGCGGGCAGTCTGCATATCAACGACGTAGGCAGTATTCAGGACATCGATAGATCGTTTATGGGCAATTTCAAAACGCCTGTTGGGCCGTTCGGAATGTTGGACCATATCGGCCTAGACACTGTCTTGCACATAGTTAACGCGCGGACCGACCCACAAAGTATCGCGTTTGCTAAAGTGCTTAAAGCGTTTGTCGATAACGGCGATCTAGGGTTTAAAACTGGTAAGGGTTTTTATACTTATCCTAAACCTGAATATCTTAAACCTGGGTTTTTACACGGCACCTAGCATTGGCTTAGAACTTCATTGCTTAACTTAATGGCAACGCGGGTAGCGTGCGTGCCAAACCTTTTCGGTACATATCATGAGCGATCGCTATACCCTCTATGGAACAAGCTTTTCTCTCTACACAGGGAAAATTCGCTGTTATCTGGGCAAGAAGGGAATTCCTTTCGATGAGGTGCTATCCACTGCCCGAGTCTATAAAAAATTTATAATCCCGCGCACTGGTGTACGCTACATACCTGTATTGCAAACGCCGCAAAACGAGGTTTACCAAGACACCACACACATTATTGATACGCTCGAAGAGCGATTTCCCAATAATAGTGCCTATCCCAACCAAGCCAAGCAAAAGCTAGTCTCTTTGCTGCTCGAGGTTTACGCAGACGAATGGTTAGTTATTCCTGCGATGCACTATCGTTGGGCCTACCAAGAGATAAATCAGCCGTTTATCTATCAGCAGTTTGGTAAAATTGTCTCGCCTTACCTACCTAAGTTTGTTCGCGCCTGGTTGGGCAAAAAGCTCGGCAGTCGATTCAAAGGTTCGTTGCCATTGCTTGGCATAACGGCTAAAAGCCAAGCGGCCATCGAAGTTTCTTTTTTGGGCTTATTAGCTGATTTAGAAACACATTTTCAGAATCATAAGTATTTAATGGGTAATCGACCCTGCATCGCTGATTATGGTTTTATTGGGCCGTTTTATGCGCACTTATTCCATGACCCTTATCCGGGTGCGCTTATACGCCGAGAGGCACCAGCCGTTGCCAAATGGATTGAACGGATGATTGATGGTAAGCCTGAACAAGGTGGCTTTCTTGAAAACGACGTGATCCCAGATACCTTGCTAGCAGTACTAAGGCGTATGGCTAGCGAGCAATTACCAGTTTTATTGGATACCGATAAAAAGCTCAGTGCTTGGCGCAAAGCCAATCCAGATACGCTAATACCGCGCAGTATAGGCAAGCATCAATTTACCCTAGAGCGCGTTTCTGAACAGCGAGTCATTCTGCCGTATAGCTTATGGATGTTTAAACGGCCAGTCGACTTCTATCATTGCCTAGAGGGCAGCGAAAAAGTGGGAGTGGATGAACTGTTGGCCAAAGCAGGCTTCGCCGATGCCCTGGCTAAGGGCTTAGAGAACCGTTTGATGAGACCTGACAATACCTTGAAGTTTGCTTAAGCCATTTTCCAAGCTTCATCGACACACCCCAGAGTGACCTCATCTAATTGCCTATGACGCAGATAATAATCACCGTCTGTCTAGTCGGCGCAAGCATTATCCATCTGCTGCCGGTCGTCGGCATCTTTGGTGCAGGCCAATTAGCCAAGCTCTATGGTGTGGTGATCAATGATCCAAACTTATTGCTGTTAATGCGGCATAGGGCGGTGCTATTCGGTTTGCTCGGGTTAGCGTTGCTGTGGTCTGCTCTTTACGCCCCGGTTAGATCTATTGTTATTGTGGTTGGCCTAGTCAGTACTATTTTCTTTGTGCTGCTTGCAATGCTTGGCCAGACTTATAACCAACAGATATCTAAGGTAATTAAAGCAGACGTCGTGGCGGTTATTCTTTTGATAATTGCAGCAGCACTGCATCACTTTAAGCCAGCGTAGATCTCATCTATACTGACCCGCTAAGAACGTTATTTTAAAAGGTAGATAAACATGAATCAGCAAGAAAAAGACCTGCGAACCGAACTAGCCGCCTGTTATCGTATATTTGATTATATGGGCTGGTCTGAACTTATCTATAACCACATTACGGTTAAAGTGCCTGGCAGTGAGGAACATTTTCTAATCAACCCTTATGGTCTGCATTACACCGAAGTAACCGCGTCAAATTTAGTAAAAGTAGATATAGCTGGAAATATAGTTGAACCGAGTGACTACCCAGTTAATCCAGCAGGAATGCTGATTCATAGCACCATTCATGCTGCCCGTGACGATGCGCATTGCATTGGCCATACGCATACAGATGCAGGCATGACAGTCGCTTGCCAACAAGACGGCTTGCGCATAGATAACTTCTATTCTGTTTTATTATATAAGAAGGTCGCTTATCACGATTTTCAGGGTCTTACTGTCGACAATAGCGAGAAAGTAGACCTGCTTAAAAGCTTGGGTGATAAAAACATGTTGATCTTACGCAGCCATGGTTTGTTAACCTGCGGCAGATCAATTTCTGAAATGTTCTTCAACATGGTTAGTCTGCAACGCTCTTGCGAAATACAGGTTTCGGTAGACATGAGCGGTAAGCCGGTTGTCCCAGTAGACGTCTCAATTGCCGAACGCACTGAAGAACTATTGGCCCTACAAATGAAAGGAATGGGCGATGCGTCAGCCGGCCAACTTGAGTTCAATGCCATGCGTAGGCTGGTGGATAAAATAGACAATTCTTACGCTGATTTATAATTGCAAAATGCGGCTGCTTGTCAAGATTCAGTTAAATTCAGAGATAGCTTAATATGAATACAGAACCAGTGTGGTTAGAAGTAGCTTTGAATGGCGGTGCCGGCCAAAGCTATCAGCCGAATATTCCTATCACCCCCGAGGCAATTATCGCGCAAGGGATTGAATGTGCGCAGGCAGGTGCCGCTATTGTTCATTTGCATGTTTACAACGAGCAAGGGGTCTCGGTGGAGGATGCCGATATTTATTCACGCGTAATCGAAGGCATTAAATCCAAATGCGACGTGATTGTTTATCCCACGCTTGGCTTGAGTGGCAGTATTGAGCAGCGCTTTGAGCCAATTAGAATTTTAGCCGAGCGCGGCTTGCTGGAGTGGGGTGTGGTAGACCCTGGAAGTGTTAACATAAGCCATCGTTCTATGGTGGAGAATCGTGTTGATGGTATTCATTATCCAAATCCCGATGCGCATATACGTGCAGGTTTAGACCTAGCCCAAGAAAATAATTGGCGACCTGCCTATGCAATTTATGAACCGGGCTTTGCCAGATTAGGCGCCGCCATGGCGGCCACCTACGCTAATTTAAAAACCCCGATATACCGAATTATGTTGTCCGACAATCTATTGTTTGGCATGCAACCATCGCCAATGGCGGTCTGTTTCTACGCTGAGCACTTAGCCTTGACCGCGCCCGGCGCACCCTGGATGCTGTCTGGTTTGGACGCCGATATTGAAGCGATAGCACCCTTGGCGCTAGACCTAGGAGCACATCTAAGGGTAGGTTTGGAAGACGCACCGTTTGGCACCGACAAAACGAATATGCAATTACTCGAGTTTGCATTGGCCACAATCGACAGCAGTGGTCGATCACTAGCCACGGTCGCGCAAATAAGAGCGACGGCCTAAATTCAGAGGCCATTTAAACCTGGTTAGAGGTTCCTTAAGATTCACCTCCGAAAACCGCTAGTTTCTGTTTCCTAAAACGGTAGTATAGGGCCATGAATCAAAGCCCAAACGAAAATGTTTATCAAAGAGCACGCAAGTCAAGAGACGCGCGTTTTGACGGGCTATTCTTCGTAGCAGTAAAGACCACTGGTATTTATTGCCGACCCATCTGCCCCGCGAACACACCCTTAGAAAAAAACGTTGAGTACCATCAGTCTGCTGTATCTGCAGCGCATGCTGGTTTTCGCCCGTGCTTAAGATGTCGCCCTGACAGCGCACCGCAGTCATGCGCTTGGATGGGCAGTCAAACTTCATTTCAACGAGCTTTGAATTTAATTAACGCTGGCGCGCTGCGCAATGGCTCAATGCAGGCCCTAGCAAACAGACTCGGGATTTCGGACCGTTATCTACGTGATTTGTTTCAACAGAATTTAGGCACGTCTCCAAAAAAATATGCAATTTACCAACAATGCCTTTTTGCAAAACAGTTATTGCATGAGTCAGCCTTACCCATAACCGAGATAGCCTTTGCCGCTGGCTTTAATAGCGTACGACGTTTTAACGAAGCCATGCAGCAGCAAATAGGCCTAGCCCCCAGAGATATACGCAAGAGTGACAAATCTGTCGCCAACAAACTACAATTGAAACTACACTATCGGCCACCTTTTGCCTGGCATCACACTCTCCAATTTCTACAAAAAAGACTTATTCCCGGCATAGAGTGGGTAGCTGATGAAGCCTATTTCAGAACCGTCCGCTATGGTGACACCAAAGGCTATTTTTCAATTGAAAATGACCCAGTGAAGCATTGTTTGCTGCTCACGTTAACCTTAGACGACTATCAACATTTAAACCCCATCACCCAGCGAATTAGAGCCTTGTTTGATGTAGATGCACCGATAGCGCAAATCGACTCGCAACTTTCCCAGGTCTTAAGCAGTAAGCTAGAATATTTGCCGGGGCTGAGAATCCCTGGAATATGGGACAGTTACGAAGCAGGCATTAGGGCTGTGCTTGGGCAACAAGTGTCGGTGGCGCAGGCAATGAACTTGGTAACCACCCTGGTGCAGGAACTCGGCGAAGATATTATATTAGATAGCGGCCTAGTCAAAAAATTATTCCCCAGCCCTGAAGTCGTTAGACGTCATTCATTAGACTTTTTTCGTATGCCTCAGTCGCGCAAAGACACCGTCAGACGGTTGTCTGATTACTTTCTGTCTGCACAAGACCCAGACAATATTGATGATTGGCTAGCAATCAAAGGTATTGGGCCTTGGACCGTCAATTACGTAAAAATTCGTGCAGCAAAAGACCCAGACGTTTGGTTGGCCGGGGATGCTGGAATCAATAATGCCTTAAAAATATTAGACCAACCGCTAGATCTGGATGCCGCCACACCTTGGCGTAGCTATTTAACATTTCAACTTTGGAACCAGCTTTAAAAGCTCGGGGCTATTAGTTTTTAATAGCTCGTGGCCGTCAGCTTTTAGATTTATCAATACTTACTTTAATTGGAGGCTAACGTGACTGAAACCATATTCTACGATCATTTTGATACACCACTCGGCAAACTCGAAATTAGTGCCAATAGCAGCGCCGTGTTAGCAATTCTTTTTGTAGACGAGGTACGTAAAGCCAATTCTGGCCCACTCACCGATTTAGCCAAAGGTCAGTTGTTAGCTTACTTTAAAGGCGATCTAGAAAAATTTGATATCCCAATGGACGCCAAAGGCACCGACTTCCAAAAGCAGGTATGGCAGTCTCTAACCACCATTGGCTATGGCCAGACGTGTTCGTATAGTGACATTGCCAATAAAATCGAAAACCCTAAAGCGGTTAGAGCAGTAGGCTCGGCGAATGCTAAGAACCCCATGACCATCGTGGTACCATGCCACCGAGTGATAGGCGCAAACGGCAGCTTAACAGGCTACGCCTCAGGCGTAGACCGCAAAGCTTGGTTGCTAAATCATGAGTCCAATAGTTTATTTTAAGAGACGAATGCAAATGATAAAAATAATACCCATCGCCCTATGGGCAATCGTAATCGCCAGCTACGTAACGATCTTTCCCTATCATCAGTGGCTGAGAATATTTGGCGTAGTATTGTTAGTCGCGCATCTGGCTGAGTATTTTATCTATTCGGACAGAATCAATAAAAAGGGTGATAGTCGGTTTAAATCCTTGTTAATGACGATCGTGTTTGGGGTTGTCTACCTTAAGTCGAAGTAGTAGCAGAAGTAAGTAGAGTCTAAATTATCCAGCCTTAAGAAAAGGCCGTTCATAGCGTCAGGCCCTGCTGGCCTCACGCGAACTAATGCCTGCCATTTAAGACCTGCCATTTAAAACCTTCCTTGTTGGAATTTGGTTTAAGCGGCGCGGTTAGTAAAATCACTAAAACGCCGCAGGAAATGCCAAAAATGCCAGATCTTGGCGGTTTGTTCAAAAGTTAGATCCCTAGGCTTAAACCGATTTTGAGGGCAGGGCTTGCCTAAGTTGAATATGACTTAGGTGATCTCTGGCTCTACTTCTCTCCCAATTGACCCAAATTGGTGTTTTAATACCAGTCGACTATTTTTCTGCGCTGGGTTCGGTATTCATGGAATGAATGCCAATAGGGCTGGAACTAGGCCATTGTTTTGTCACATAATATGTCCCCATCAGTATTAACGCTTGGCCCCAGCATTGTTGTGGCGTTCAGCCGTCAATGCCTACACCAAACTCCAACCAAATTTAAAAGAGGCCGAACTTGATTTTTAAAGGTAGCGCTATCTCGGTACAACTGCTTGATGCAGGTATCGCAGAACTAAACTTTGACTTAGAAGGTGAATCAGTCAATAAATTTAACGCAGCCACTGTTGCGGAACTAGGCCAAGCACTTGATGCCTTAGACACTGTCGATGGCCTTAAAGGCGTCTTAGCGACTAGTGGCAAAGGTGTATTTATTGTTGGCGCGGACATTACTGAATTTCTGCCAATGCTGGGTAGCGAAGTTGAAATCTCTGGCGACCATTTGTCAGGTAATAACGGAAACTTTAACCGTATCGAAGACTTTGCAGTGCCATTTGTTGTAGCCATTAATGGTTACGCACTGGGCGGTGGGTTAGAATTTTGCTTAGCGTGCGACTATCGTGTGATGAGCACGGTCGCAAAAATTGGTTTACCTGAAACCAAACTAGGTTTGATCCCAGGCTGGGGCGGTACCGTGCGTTTACCACGCATTGCCGGTGCCGATACGGCCATCGACTGGATTGCATCCGCTAAAGACCAACGCCCCGACGTTGCCCTAAAGGCAGGTGTTGTAGACGGTGTTGTCGCGCCAGAAAATTTACGTGACGCAGCTTTAAAAGTATTACAAAACTGTGTTGACGGCAAGATGGATTACGCTCAACGACGAGCGGTTAAAAAAGCGCCCCTTCAGTTGAATCAAACTGAATCAATGATGGTGTTCGAAACCTCAAAAGCATTTGTCATGGGGCTAGCCGGGCCTAATTACCCTGCGCCTATTACTGCTATTGATTGCATGCAAAAAGCGACAACAATGACTCGTGACGACGCGATTGAAGTCGAAGCAAAGGGCATGGCGGCAATGATGGCAACCAGCCAAGCAGAGGCAATGGTTGGCTTATTTTTAAGTGATCAGTTAATCGCCAAAAAAGCTAAAGACTGGATTAAGAAAGCCGACAAAAAGGTAGAACGTGCCGCGGTTTTAGGTGCGGGCATTATGGGCGGTGGTATTGCTTACCAATCGTCTCTTAAAGGCACGCCCATTAAGATGAAAGACATCAACCAAGCCGGTTTAGACCTGGGTTTAACTGAAGCCAATAAATTGCTTAGTAAACAAGTTAATCGCGGTCGCATGAAAGTTGAGCAGATGGGAAAAGTACTTGCCGACATTGATCCAACTTTGTCGTACGACAACTTTGATGGCGTTGATATTGTGGTTGAAGCCGTCGTCGAAAACCCCAAGGTCAAACACATCGTATTGGCCGAAGTAGAAAAGCAAGTTCGTGATGACGCGATTCTTACTTCTAATACCTCTACTATTTCAATTACACATCTAGCCGAAGCCCTAGAGCGCCCAGAAAACTTCTGCGGTATGCATTTCTTTAACCCAGTGCATGCAATGCCATTGGTTGAAGTTATTCGTGGCGAGAAATCGTCGGACGCGGCAATCGCCAGAACCGTGGCCTATGCAAACGCCATGGGTAAAAAGCCAATCGTCATTAATGACTGCCCTGGCTTTTTGGTAAATCGTGTGTTGTTCCCGTACTTTGCTGGCTTTATGGGTCTATTGAAAGACGGAGCTGATTTTGTCGCTATCGACAAGGTTATGGAGCGTTGGGGCTGGCCAATGGGTCCTGCGTATCTAATGGACGTGGTCGGCATGGACACAGGCTCTCATGCAGAACAAGTTATGGCAGATGGCTTCCCAGATCGCATGACCAAAACGTTTAAGACTGCTGGCGATGTCATGTTTGAAAACGATCGCTATGGTCAGAAAAATGGCAAAGGCTTTTATGTTTACGAAATGGACAAGCGTGGCAAGCCTAAGAAAGTGGTTTCTCAAGACAGCTATGACTTACTAGCCCCGCATTGTGATGAACGTAAAGACTTCGACAAGCAAGAGATCATTACTCGAATGATGTTGCCAATGGCAACAGAGCTCGCACGTTGTTTAGAAGAGGGTATTGTTAGCTCCGCAGCCGAGGCCGATATGGCATTGGTTTACGGTGTTGGTTTTCCACCTTTTAGAGGTGGCGTGTTCCGTTGGTTGGACAATATCGGCATGCAAGCATTTGTTGAAATGAGTGATCAATTTAAGCATCTTGGTAAGCTCTATGAAGCGACTGATACTCAACGCGAAATGGCTGCCAACGGCAGTAAATACTACGCTTAAACACAGTAATAGGAAGAATAGATATGAGTACTAATACAAATCCAAGAGATGCGGTTATTGTCGATTTTGCCCGTACTGCAATGGGCCGTTCTAAAGGCGGATGTTTTCGCCACACCCGCGCTGA
>JBLHMH010000088.1:0-13127 GCA_047621785.1 Polaribacter sp.
CAACGATCAATCTTCAACGTTAATTTGGCAAAGCATCGTAAATGGGGTTTATGTCAATCCCTTGATACTGACAGAACTTAATTAAGTTTTATTCTAGCAACCCCCAAGGTTCGATAATTACTCACAAGTGCAGCTAAAGATAGCCTTTCATATAACCGTGGCGGTGCTCAGCTCATTCTATCTTGCTGGACTGCAAGCACAAGCAACTCAACAATCTAGCCCAAACAATTCAACAATCGGTTTTGCTGCAGCAATTGTTAAAGACCAGCGAATGGATGATCAAAATATTGTCTATGCCTACTCCGGGTATTTGGATAAACCCGGATTGCTATTTATCCATGTCACGCCTGGCGATTGGGCGGCATTTGAGACTTATCTCGCAGCCCTTCCTTACAAGAAGAATATCTCATGATTTCCGTCGACCGATTAGGCTGGGGTAAGTCTGTTATCAGTGAAGCCAACATCAAGCCGTTAAGCAAACGCAAAAAAAACTCGAAAGACCAACGACAGAGCAAAAAAATCGCTGGTGATTTTGGACTCCAGGCTCGCTCAATTGCTTCGATGATGGCTCAATACCCAAATAAAAACTGGTAGCTTGTCGGCCATTCCCTTGGAGGTTCAATAGCGTCGAAGGTGGCTATATTATCGAACCCAACAGAGTACCTGCGCTATTGCGTCTAGCTGGCTCACTTAGCCCCAAACTTGGCAAACCTCGTTGGTACAATCTAATTGCGAGTACCATTCTCGCTAAGTGAATACTGCCTAACAATCTAGACTATTCTAACGATGAAATCATGTCGTTAAGGAAAGAACTTGAAGTACTTGACGAACAAATAAAATCCAGTCAATTAAATATTCAAGTTGTTGTTATTCACGGATTAAAAGACCGTTTAGTCTCACCAAAAAACGCTGACCACGCAAAACAAAACTGGCAACAACACTTTGTCGATCTAAGAACAATAGAACTTCCTGAGGCTGGCCATTTCATCCCTTGGCAACAATCTCAACTAGTGGTCCAGACGATTCGTCAGTTTAATCACTAGCTAATTTTTGACAGTTAGTCTCTTCCGCTTTTTTTACGACCACGGTATTTAACTTTATCCTTACTTTTCCTAGAGTTCTCCGGTCTTTCGAACGGATTCTCAGAAGTTTTAAGGGTTAACTTAACCTTTGTACCGATCATTGAGAAAGCTCTCTCAAACGTATTTGAAATATAGCGCTGATAGGTTAATGGCAATTTATCAAGTTGATTACCGTGAATAATGACGTGCGGTGGATTCATGCCACCTTGATGACCAAATTTTAGCTTAATGCGATTTAAGCCCACCATTGGCGGATTACGTTTCTCCTCAACATCTTTGAGAATTTGATTAATCCGACCGGTTCCCATATCAGTCATAGCGCTGTCATAAAGTTTGTCGATCAGCGGCATTATTGTTTTGATCCCCTTGCCAAACTTAGCTGAAATAAACTGGATTGGGATATTCCCCATATAACGGAACTTTCGATCAATCTGCGCCTCGATTTGATCACGGTCGTACTGACTCATTCCATCCCATTTATTAACCAATATCATCAATGAACGACCGCTATTGAAGACTAAGTTAATAAGACGATTATCCTGCTCAACTATTCCTTCTTGAGCATCTAAGACCACTGCCACCACCTGAGCCAACTCGACAGCTCGCAGAGTTTTCATCACTGAAAATCTCTCAACCCTATCATCAATACGTGATTTTTTTCGCATGCCAGCGGTATCAATTAACACATACTCTTTATCATCTATTCTAAACGGTACATGAATGCTATCGCGCGTGGTGCCGGGTAAGTCGTATACCACAACCCTTTCCTCGCCAACTAGACTGTTGACCAACGTGGATTTCCCAACATTTGGTCTACCGACGATGGCCATTTTCACGACACCTGCGGGTATTGCTATATCACTGTCATGACCGGTGGTTTGATCAAGTATTAAGTTGATTAATTTAGTAACGCCATCGCCATTTTTGCCAGAAATGGTGTGGGGCTGATTTAACCCAAGCTGATAAAAGTCGGCTGCAACTGTAGCGGCATCTAAGCCCTCGGCTTTATTGATAGCCAGATAAACATCGATTCCTTCATGCCTACGTAATTGGTTTGCGATTTCAAAATCGACCGGAGTAGCTCCATCACGCGCATCGACAATAAAAATAACCGCATCGCTGTCGTGCAAAGCTTGATCCACTTGATATTTCATCAAGCTATGTATCTCTTCTTGGTCGTTTTCTATGCCGCCAGTATCGACTACCCAAAAAGGTGCATCCGCTATTCGTCCTATCCCGACCATTCGGTCACGAGTGACGCCAGGACGATCGTCAACAATCGCGTCTCGACTACGAGTTAAGCGGTTGTAGAGTGTTGATTTTCCGACGTTAGGCCTCCCGACGATTGAAATAATCGGCTTGGCTTGTTCAGTTTCAGGAACGAACTCCTGAATATCTGATTGCTCGGGTTTGAATTTATCCATAAGGCGGACTATAAAATAATAAGGGGAAAAACGGCGCCTTGCAAAAGACAGCTGGTAAATATGACAGCTGATTTTTTAAAATGTGCTGGCGAACTATTTATGTAATATGGCTCAGCTCTCTAAAACATGCGTTTAGCTGTTTAATGAAATCTGAAGAGAGAACGCCTCACAAGTCAAGCCATTTGGTCGCTGTTATACGGGTAATCTAGCGGAAAAACTCGGTTGAGAATACGCTTTAAAATCAATTAAACACAGAACCAATTAACATTAGACTTTAATATCGAGGCTAATTGACTGTAGCGAGCCATTACTGTCAATGAAATATATAACCCCGCTGTCAACAATCGGCTCCCCGACAATATTTTTGGCGCGCAGCTTGTGCCGGCCAAGAAATTTGCCGCTGCGTTTATCCATAACGAACAAACTGGAATCACCATCGCTGACCATTACGTATGGCCCGACTGATATAGGCGCACTAATACTACTTAAACGTAATCCCTCTTGCGACCACAATTTTTCACCAGTAGTACGGTCTAACTGATGAATTACTCCCTTTTTGTCGCTGATATAAAGATGTGCAGCATCATAGGCCAAGGGATGAAACGAAGAGACATCGGTGCTCCATGCAATTTTTTGCTGTTTAATATCCAGCGCATGGGTCACTTCTTGATAAGAACTCACATAAATAAAATCACCAACCAACAAGGGGTTAGTATCAATATCCGATAGTCGATCTATCTCAGATGTTCCGCGCGGGAATGAAATAGGGAAATCCCATAGTGCTCGGCCATTCTTTACATCAACTGCAGCAAGAGTACCGTCTGAAAAACCAGCGAACACAGCCCCACCAAAAACTAATGGTTTAGAATCTCCGCGCAGAGTCAAACGTGGTAATTGGCGACTTATGGTCCAAATAACTTTACCATCAAAGGATGAAAGACCATAGACCTTACCATCACCAGTACGCGCCACGACTATCTCACCGTCAATTACTGGGCTGGCTAGTATTTCGGTGCTTAACCGAGATTGCCAACTGATAGCGCCGTCATTCTGATTTAAAGCATAGACAGCGCCTTGATCGGTTGCGACTAAAACCAATCCACCACCAACACTTACGCCAGCAGTAATTATGTCGTTATCTAACTTGGTTCTCCAGACGCGTTTACCAGTCTCGGCGTCGATTTTATCGACACTTCCGCTAGTAGATGCGGCGTAAAGATGTGAACCAAATAAGGCAGGGGAAATTATCGCATCGCCAACCCCAATCTTCGCACCAACGTCAGCACTCCAATTTCGAACCAACTGTGTTGTATTCGAGATTTTAGGTTTTTTAGGCGCCACTTCTACTCTAAAAAAATCGGAATCCTTCGATTTTCCTCCACAGGCAGCAAGCACCAAGCCAAGCAATAGAAGCAACCCTAAGTGATTCATTTTCATTATTCTACTCTCTAAATCTAATTTTTGAAAAACACTCTGTCCAGATTAACTGGCATCAGTGTTATTGGCTAACTGCGGTTGCGCTGTCAATTTCCGAATTAGAGTCTACTTCCTCGGGAGTAACTGCTGCCGGTGCTGAACTTATACCCGCGGCAGACGCTATAGGTAAGCGGTCTTTTTTGAGAGTCAAAATTGCAGCATAACTCTGATCTGCTTCACCTAGTGTAGCTAACGCTGACTGATAGAAACCCCCAGCGCTTGAAAATTCGCCTTGCTGCGCAGCGATGTCGCCCAGTATTTCCTGATAAAAGGAATCAAAGCCCTGATAAGGTTGAGTCAATACAATCGCTTTAGCCTCTTCTAGCTTGCCTTGTGACACTAGAATTTTTGCTTGACGAATTAATGCAGTATGTTTCAAACCATACTCCTGTGCATTGCTCACCACCCAAGCTAGCTCATCAAAAGCAGCATCCAAATCGCTAACTGATAACTGACGGGCTCTCAACAAGGCACCCTTGGCTGCATATGAGGAATCGCTATGTCCCTCTTTCAAACTTGTTACTTGGCTTTCAATATCAGCCAACTCAGAGTCATTCACTAGCCCCAATACGGTGTCGTAAATAGACGAAGCTTGTTCAGCGTTGGTTATTTGTTTAGCTTGATAATTGTTATAACCAAACACAGCAGCTAAACCGAGTGATATACCTATAACAATGGCCATACCATTATCTTTAAGCCATTGCTTGGCTCGCTCGTCTTGCTCTTGTGGGCTCAATAAAATGTCGTCAACCATAATAATTATTTTTAGTAGTGATGTCCTTGCTGAATCGGCATTTCGCAAATTCAGAACTTAAGGTGTCAGGCTAATTAGCCGATTATTGTTTATATCGAATTATACGGCGCACGCCGCTATCAAAGTCTTCAGCTATATGTGAGCCTTGCGCCATAACAGCGTTTAAAAATAACACGCCATACAACTACGAGTTCATTTGATTGGGCATTATAGCGATTCTAAAAGATTAGTCACGGCGTTCAACACATCGTTTTGCACAATAATTTGTTGCTCTATCGAGTGTTCGGTCCGGATTAATGACTTAATTCCAACAGTTCGCTGTTGCGCTTCGTCTTCGCCGATAATTATGGCGAGCTTCGCCCCGCTTTTATCGGCACGTTTAAACTGATTTTTAAGGCTACCACCACCACAGTGCAACTGGGTTCTAATGCCGTTACTGCTTAGATTTTGTTGAATCACTAGAGCTTGACCACGTGCCGTCTTTAAGTCAGAAATAATAAAAACGTCCGGTTGTTTGGACGTATAAACCGGCTCTGCATCTTGCTCTTTCAGGATCAGGATCAATCGCTCCAAGCCCATCGCGAAACCGAAACCCGCTGTAGGTACGCCACCTAACTGCTCTACCATGCCATCATAGCGACCACCAGCACAGACCGTAGCCTGCGCTCCAAAGTCTTCACTGACCCATTCGAATACAGTGTCATTGTAATAGTCTAGACCACGAACCAAGCGTTGGTTAATCTCAAAACTAACCCCTAATGCATTTAGGTATGTTTGTAATTGTTTAAAACGGATGGCCGACTGCTCACTCAGATAATCCAATATTCCGGGTGCATCGACCAAAACCTCTTGTACTGCCGTATTCTTACTATCGAGAATGCGTAATGGATTGGTAGTCAGTCGGCGCAGGCTGTCTTCGTCAAGAGCCTCTCTATGCCCTTCTAGGTAAGTGAGCAGTGCCTTACGGTAATTTGCTCTGGTTTGCTTATCCCCCAGACTATTGATTTGTAAGTTGGTCTTTTGTAGACCTAGTTTTGAAAATATCTGGGCTATCATCGCGAGAACTTCAGCCTCTACATCGGGGGTATCCCAGCCGTAACATTCGGCGCCTATCTGGTGAAATTGACGGTAACGCCCCTTCTGTGGCCGCTCATGCCGAAACATGGGTCCTACATACCATAAACGCTGCTGCTGATTGTAAAATAAACCATTCTCAATACCCGCTCGCACACAGCACGCTGTCCCTTCAGGGCGTAGGCTTAAGCTATCGCCATTACGATCCTCGAAAGTGTACATTTCCTTTGCAACGATATCGGTTTCGGTTCCAATTGAGCGAGAGAATAATTTACTACTTTCAACTATCGGAGTGCGAATTTGAGAATAACCATGATTGTCGAATATGTCGGCACAGATACGCTCGACAGTCAGCCATAAGTGGCTGTCGGCCGGCAAAACATCGTTCATTCCCCGAATGGCTTTAATTTGATCAGATTTGCTCATACAAAAAGACGAGCGAACCGCTCGGCACAGAAAACTGCTTACGCAGTGATTATGTTACACCAGTCCTAGCCTATAGCTTTCGCACGACTGGTGGAATGGAATAAGTTTACTAGATATAAATTTGCTAAATATAAAGTACCAGCGCTGAAGTGTAACACTCCAGAGCAGTGATTAAAAAATTGCGTTATTCCTTCTCCCCAACCTCAAATTTGGCATACACCCCTTCCCGATAATCCCTAATATCAAAAGGCACCCCGTTATATTCGACACTTACACCTGCAGCATTACCGATAAACACGCGCAACGGGAGTTCACTACTTACTTCAAGTATTTCGCCGGCGGCATAACTCTTATAGGCGAGCCGAGTATCTTTATCATCACGAATGTCTACCCATGATGTATCACTAAAGCTAAGCGCTAAATGATTTTCAATTTTAGAGCTTTCAATCGCAATCGTTGCTGATGGATCCGACAGATCAGAGGACTGTTGGGAATCACCAGCGGGACTAGTATCAGCGCCAGACAACAATTTAGGCTGAGGACTAACCACAAGATTAACTCGGTCACCCGGTCGTGAGTTGACTGACGTGACTAGCTTAGAAGCCTCAATGTTCGAGAATGCCCCTGTAAACCAAAAATAGCCCAACGCACCTAATATAATCAACAACAGTATTGTCTTGAATGGCGTGAAAAATCCTACACCGCCTGATTCCTGTGTGGTAGTTCCAATACCTTTCGGAATGTTATTTAGCTTGCTGTTTTGCTGCCAATTCGGGTTTAAGTAATTTTGTAAAACTTCATCCGGGTTCAGGCCAAGCAGCTTGGCATAACCGCGAATATAACCACGTACATAAGTAGGCTCGGGTAGACCATCAGTCTGGTCCAACTCTATAAGTTTCACCTGAGTTACTGATAAGTTTAATTCATCAGCAATTTCTTTAATGGTCTTCTGTTGCTTTTTGCGTGCAGTCGCCAACATAGAACCACTGCCATGCTGCAGGTCAAGACTCGGCACATCAGATTGTTTTTGTTTATCTTCCATTTCTATTACCTTCTCCACAAAAATAGCAGAAAACCACTCCGAATTTACACATAATTTCTAATCTAAAACTAATATTAAGTTAATTCTTATTTAAGTTGCGGGTTTGCTTGCGTAGTTGCCTAGCCTGCGCCGACCCAGGAAAGCCTTCAAGTAAATCGCTTCGATAACGACTCGCCATCTCGCTTGCATTAAGCTTTGATTCTATTTTATAGGCCAAAAGAAGTGCTGCAGGTTGCGGTTTGGTAATGGCAAAATAGCGTTCGATATAAGCACGCGCCGGAAAGTATGCCCCCGCGTCGTGTTTAATTACTGCCAAGCGATAGAGTGCCGGACGCAAACGCGGGTTAACTTTAAGGGCCGTCTTTAAATATTGTTCCGCACCAGGGTCACCTATTCTAGCGAGACATTCACCAGCTCGCATATAGCTTAATTCGGAACGCTCAAACAAGGGGTTACTGACCGCAATTTCGAAGTACTCTACGGACTTTTGTTCTTTGTTGATCTGACATAAGAGCATTCCAAAATCGTGTGCTGCGGCAGAATTATCTGGTTCAAATTCTACCGCTTTGGCAAAGTGAGACTCAGCCAATGGGTACTGCTTTAATTGCATCATCAGCAATGCCATCACGTAGTTACTGTCAGAATGATTCGGGTTTATTCGCAACGCTTTCTCTAATTCGTCTTTAGCAACAGAATATTGCTTTTGCTGCAAGTAACCCTTTGCTAACTGTGCGTGAATCATGGCTTTATCAGCCCCTTCCAACACATTGCTGTTCGATCCGCGGCCCCCGCCAGTACTGACACAAGCACTAAATAAACACGTCATCAGAAGCGAACTTACTATTCGCGATAAGAAGTTTGACGTCTGGAAAACTCTATTCGTCTTAGGCATATCGCTCATTGTGTTTTTTCAAGTTGCTTTTGTCTAAATTTTTCAGAACGGCGTGTTCTATCCATTACATCGCCCGCCAATTGACCGCATGCTGCATCAATATCATCACCACGTGTGCGTCTTACAGTCGCGATCACGCCATTCTCGTGTAAGACATCTCGAAAACGATTAATCCTCGTGTTCGATGACCTCTTATATTCTATACCGTCAAAGGAATTAAATGGAATCAAATTCACTTTACCCGGAACTGTCTTCATAAGCGCAGCCAACTGATGAGCATGCTCGAGATCATCATTAACCCCATTAAGCATGACATACTCGAATGTAATCCGCGCTCTTGGTGTATCAGCAACGTAGCGATTACAAGCTGCGAGTAATTCATCAATAGGGTATTTTCGATTGAGCGGCACTAACTCATTTCGCAGAGCGTCATTTGGAGCATGCAGAGAGACGGCTAAACTAACTGGACAGGCTTTCTTCAAGAGGTCGATCTTTGGCACTACACCGGCAGTGCTTAAGGTAATACGTCGTTTTGATAATCCGTAGCAAAAATCATCTTGCATTATCTGCATTGCAGAAACCACATTATCAAAATTCATCAATGGCTCCCCCATACCCATCATTACAACGTTCGAAATTATTCGATCGTCCGTCTGATATTGCTTTGCCAACATTTGCTTAGCCAGCCAAACCTGACCAATAATTTCAGCTGTGGTCAAATCGCGGTTATAACCTTGTTTTCCAGTCGCACAAAACGAACAATTAAGTGTACAACCTACTTGTGAAGACACGCACAAAGTTCCGCGAGAGTCTTCTGGTATAAACACCATTTCGATGGCACTTTTGCCAGGGACACTCAACAACCATTTACGGGTTCCATCCTCAGAAAGTTCATCAGAAACAATTTCTGGTAAGTCAACGGTGCATTGCTTAGCTAGGGATTCACGCAATGTTTTGCTTAGATTTGTCATCTCGCAGAATTCACTTGCGCCAAGCTGATGAATCCACTTCATTACTTGTGAGGCCCGGAAGGTCTTCTCACCAATAGACCGAAAGAATGCCTCCATCGCTGGGCGATCAAGGCCCATCAAATTCGTTTGGGGCTGAGCATTGATCTCTGAAAGGGTTATTTCCTGATTCATTGTGTATTTTCTAAGTGAATAATCTTAAAGCATAGTAAGCGCTAGTCGCAAAAAGCTTGTAACAAAAATCGCCAGCAGCGCTTACTAAACCAAAAAGAATCTATCGGGTGCGTGCGCAAACACCGTCTTCACCAAAGAAAAAAGCAATCTCTTCAGCCGCTGTATCGGTTGCATCAGAACCATGAACTGCATTTTCATCGATGCTATTGGCGAAATCCGCACGAATAGTTCCGACCGCTGCTTCAGCAGGATTGGTTGCACCCATCACCTCACGGTGTGCTGCGACAGCATTCTCACCTTCGAGGGCCTGTACTTGTACTGGACCAGAGGTCATGAAGGCGACAAGATCACCATAAAAAGGCCGTTCTTTATGCACTGCATAAAACTCTCCAGCTTGCTCTTGGCTCAGATGCATCATGCGAGAAGCAACAATCTGTAGACCCGCCTTTTCGAAGCGTGTGTAAATTTCGCCAATTACGTTTTTGGCAACTGCATCAGGTTTAATAATAGAAAGCGTACGCTCAATAGCCATTTTAGACTCCAATAAAAAATAATAGTAATGTTTGAAAGAATCGGTACTAGACTAGCTGATAACGGCAAACTAAATCAGCTTTCGCTGAATTTCAGATACCAACCAAGCTCACCTCAACCAATTCAAATAGAAACTGCATAAAAAAGAAACTAAACGATAAGTGACGTGGTTGCCAGCACCATTCTCGGGGCGCATATTCTACCCGTACGGGCACTTAAATACTAACCCCATCGGAGCAAATGCCTATTTAATTTTAAAGCCTAATAAATTCTGTAAATCAGCTGATCAGTGCTACAAAACAATCACATGCCGGATGTTCTCAAACAACCAGATAACCATTATCAATAGTATCGTATTGCACTCTACTCCAGTACCCCAGAGTAACGAGCTCGCTGGGAACTAATACAGCTAAATAATCCTCCGCTCGGCACACTGTATAACCCTCACGTTTGGCCGTTTTTTCAGCTAAAACCCAAGCACTTTGGCCGAGCTTAGATTGCAGTAGCTTTACTTGTAATTGCTGCCCTACGTCACGCAATCTTTTATTGCGTGACTTGCGCTCTGCAAACAATACTTGTTTGTTAGCAGGAATGCGCGCAGCGGGTGTGCCATCTCGCTCCGAGTACGAAAAAACATGCGGGAACGCAATGTTAAGCTGCTTAACCATCTGCTCTGTATCGACATACTGTTGCTCTGTTTCGGTCGGAAAGCCCACCATCACATCAGCACTCATCACTAGCTGCGGTAACTTTTCGCGTAAACGGGTAATTCGCTCAAGGACGTGATCAGCGTCGTAGCGACGCTTCATTCGCTTTAGAATAAGAGTGTTGCCGCTCTGCAACGACAGATGAATATGCGGGCAAATACGCGCCTCAGACGCTATCAGATCTATCAAACGATCACTAATATGGTGAGGATCGATCGAACTTAAGCGAATTCTAAATGGATTGCTAGGGTCAAATTCAAGCTCGAGTAATTCCTGCAATAGGTCTACCAAATCGAATCGCTGCGAGGGTTCAGCGAAATCCTCACCATAAGAGCCTAAGTCTACGCCGCAAATAACAATTTCCGGGTATCCGTTTAACACTAAACGCTGAACCTGGCGCTTTATCAAGCTGGGCGCAAGCGAACGACTAGGCCCACGCGCAACATGAATAATACAAAAGGTACAACCTTGGTCACAGCCTTGTTGTATTTGTACAAACGCACGTGTATGTGCTTCGTAGCCAGACAATAATGAAGTCGGCAAGCTGACATGCTGATCTAGATCTCCCACCATAACCTTTGGCAGTTCACCACGCTCAAGGCTGGGTAAAAGATTGTGAACGTCCAGTTTCTGATCGTTTCCGAGTACCAAGTCAACTCCAGGAATAGCGGCACAGGCCTGCGGATCCATTTGCGCATAACAACCTGTCACCACAACCAAGGCATTAGGATTGCGTTTTATTGATTTACGAACTTCTTGGCGCGCTTGCCGATCTGCCTCCCTGGTGACCGTACAGGTATTTATTAGGTAGAGATCTGCGATCTCAGTATTGGCGACTTGAAGCCAGTTATTAGTCTTTAGGGCTTCACCAATGAGTTCCGATTCATAGGTATTCACCTTGCAACCAAGTGTTGTAATACCGACTTTTTTAGGCGCTGATTTGGCGTCGACAAGCACCTGTTCTGGCGATGCACTTCGACCTACGTTGAGTTCAGTTAACTCACTTCGTCTTGAGACATCTTCAAGTTTAATTTCTATTTTTGACATGCTTTCTAATATCGCGACTTAAGGGCAATGTATTCAGAATAAACTGGTCTAAGGGACTGGTGCAGAACACACTAGCCATCAACACAATCTAAGTATAATTAAAAAAAGCGGCATTTAGCCGCTTTTTTTAATTATTTATAAGTAGCAATTACTTTATTAAGTAACGCACGCCACCACTGAACATTTTATTCTCTGAAATCGAATCGTGATTTGCCGAATTACTATCGAATATACGACCTTCTAAGAACCACTGAAAGTTACTCTTGCCGATATCGCCACCGACATGACCAAACAATGAAGTATCACTGTAATCACTATCGTCTACATTCCAGATTCCAATGCCGCCACCTATAAAGGCACGCTCGCTTAATTTTCGTTCAAAGCCAATATCTACGCCAAAATTGTCTTCAGGATAAACATTACCTTCATTGATGCTATTACGATCGTAATAGGATATTTGCCCGAAAATCGAGTTTTTGTCCGATAGCACTTTCATCAAACCTGCGCGGACACCGGCAATACCTGACGCGTCGACCATGTCCATATCCCAAGCGGTCTCATAGCGCGCTCGTGTTTCGGAACCGGCAAATACGCCAAGGTACGGGATTAAGCTTGCTGCTTTTTTGACTGGAACAACGACTGGCTCATCTACCGCGACTGGTGCTGCGGCTATTGGCGCATTACATTCAGCCGAACTATCAGGCTCAACTGCTATCAAAGAAACATTACAGCACTGCTTAGGAATCGCAATATGGTAAACTTGGCAGCCACTGGAGACATTCACCTGAAAAGCTTCAAATGATTTAGCACCAGCCCATTCACGATAAGGTTTTGCAACATGCTCGCCTTTAACGTTCGCGCCCATCCAAGCCATTTGAGTACCCACTGGATAGGATCGCTCAATCATCTCTCCGTTAGCTACGGCTAGGAGTAAATCGTCGGCGCTTCCCGCCCAACCAGAATTAGCCAAAACTGAGCGAATTTGATTTGGGTTATTAGCAAAATAGTCTTGTAGTTGCTGCGCGGTTTCTACTCCACCTGAGCACATAGATTCGGAGCTGCCAAGACGTGTAATTTTTTTGTATTCTTGTGCTGACGCTTGTTGACTAACAGTAGTAAACACTAGCCCTAGTAGCAAAGCCCCAAGAGGTAAAAAAGCAAGTTTTTTTGAAATGGTGTTCATAACAGGTATACCTTTGTCTTTTTGTTAAGAAAATCTTATTAAATTGTTGTGTAAAGCTGTTGTGCAAAGCCTTCTAGTTTTTAAATACAGAGGCTTAAAACATAACTGCCAATTAATACGGCTTATTTTAGGCTTTTCAATAGACAATAGCAGCAAAATAATTAATAATTTTTGTTAATTAAATAACCACCATAGCAACGCCCCAAGAAGCCTTTATAAGCAAGAAGCCTTTATAAGCAAGAAGCCTTTATAAGGATGGGCAGAGGTTGATTAACTAACACTTCCTTTACTTTAAAAAACGTCAAATTTACGCGCGACCTAAGCCTTATCAAGCCCAATATTGCTGA
>JBLHMH010000089.1:0-13007 GCA_047621785.1 Polaribacter sp.
CGCACGTAATTGTAAGAGACGGATTGCATGATCAAGCATTCATTGATGAGCGCTGTGAAGGCGAAGCCTTTGATGAGTGGTTAGAGTTTATTAAAAGCCCACACAACGGGCCCGAAGAATCTGAGGCTACCACTGGCATTCCGGCAGAAGATTTAATCGCAGCGGCTCATCTTTTTGCCAAAGCCGGTAATAGCGCCATTTATTACGGGCTTGGCGTAACCGAACATAGCCAGGGCTCTACCACGGTGATGGGTATTGCCAACCTGGCAATGTTAACCGGTAACATTGGCCGACCTGGGGTTGGAGTAAACCCGCTACGCGGCCAGAATAATGTCCAAGGTTCATGTGATATGGGTTCATTCCCGCATGAGCTTCCAGGTTATCGTCCGGTTGCTGATGATTCTATTCGCTCAGTCTTCGAAGAAGCCTGGGGCGTCACTCTAGATGGTGAACCTGGTTACCGCATCAACAATATGTTTGATGCTGCCATCGCCGGCCAATACAAAGGCTTGTATGTACAAGGCGAAGACGTAGCACAGTCCGATCCAAATACTCACCATGTAGAAGCCGCACTGAAGAATTTGGATTGTTTGATCGTGCAAGATCTATTCTTAAATGAAACTGCAAAATTCGCGACTGTGTTCCTACCCGGCTCTAGCTTTTTAGAAAAAAATGGTACCTTCACTAATGCCGAACGTCGCATCTCACCAGTTCGAAAAGTTATGCCAGCTTTGGCTGGTTTAGAAGATTGGCAGGTGACCATGGGGTTGTGTAACGCGCTTGGTTTTGAAATGAACTACACGCACCCACGTGAAATCATGCAGGAAATTGCCGCGCTAACGCCTACCTTCGCCAATGTTACTTACGAACGTTTGGACAAAGAAGGTTCCTTGCAATGGCCGTGTAACGATGAAGCGCCGGACGGAACTCCAACCATGCATTTGGAAGAATTTGTACGTGGTAAAGGCCTATTCAAAGTAACCGAATATGTCGCCACCCAAGAGAAAGTAACGCGCCGCTTCCCGCTAATTTTGACTACTGGTCGAATTTTGTCTCAATACAACGTTGGTGCTCAAACCAGAAGAACCGAGAACAATGTTTGGCACGACCAAGATATTCTAGAGATTCACCCGGTAGACGCTGAAGACCGTGGCATTGTAAATGGCGACCGCGTTGAGATTGCCAGTCGTTCTGGCGAGACTCACCTTGCCGCTCGAATCACCGAACGGGTTCAACCTGGCGTTGTTTATACCACCTTTCACCATCCAGAGAGTGGCGCAAACGTAATCACAACAGACAATTCTGACTGGGCGACCAATTGTCCTGAATACAAAGTAACGGCGGTACAGATCAAAAAGATTATGACTGCCGATTCAGATTGGCAGTCTCAGTTTGCGAATTTCACTGAAAAGCAATTGGAGCTGGCTGCGATTCAAGTCGTCACAGAGTAAGCAGTAATTAGGACTAGTAAAACTTGAATACTCCCAGACCTGAGCTCTTGGGCAAAGGCAGTCAGCAACGTAGCGTGACAGAGCAAAGCTCAGACGAGCTTAGCTCTGACACGCTTGATCATATTGCCACAGAGGTTCCGGTAGCCATTAGCTACAACGGAATTAGTCATGCAGTGATGATGGCCAGCCCGCTTAATCTGCAGGACTTTGCGGTTGGCTTTAGTTTGACCGAGCGTATTATCGATACGCCAGCACAAATAAAAGCGATTGAAATCAATAAGGCGAAACTTGGCTACACGCTTCAACTGCAAATTAGTGCCAGCTTAATGGACCGTCTGGATCAGCAGAAGCGGCAGATGAGCGGGCGATCTGGGTGCGGTATCTGTGGGATCAGCGATTTAGCTGCGGCTATTCCGAATCTTGAGCCGCTTAAAGGATCACGCAAGCCAAAGCACTCAACAATCGCCAAAGCAATTGAATCGTTTCAAGCGAACCAGAGCTTACAAAGGGAGTGCGGCGCAGTTCATTGCGCAGCCTTGTTCGACAGCTCGGGTCAGTTGATTGCATTGAGAGAAGACATCGGTCGACACAACGCTCTGGATAAAGTGATTGGCGCGCTTCAAAGCGACGACTCGCGGGGCATTCAAGACGACGATTTCCTAGTGATCTCAAGCCGTGCAAGTCATGAATTGATTACCAAAACGGTCATTGCGGGGATTGGTAGCATTATCGCAATATCTGCTGCTACCACACTGGCTATCGACATGGCTGAGAAACTACATTTGAATTTAGTCGGTTTCGTTCGCGGCGATCGGCAAGTGGTGTATTACCAAAATTGATAAGTTATAGGCTGATGATGTTTGTCCATCAATCCGGCTGCTTTGCTTCGACTCTAGGGCGAGCCATTAGAGTCTACGATCATCCTCAACACACCATTTTACATTACTGGCACTGCTCATCATTGCCCTGAGGAACCTTCATTGAATCCCCACAACGGCAGTAATCTGGCGCAGCCAACACAGGGTCTCTAGCACCTTCTGTCTTTAGAAAAGCTTCATATTCCTTCCAAGTAAATGGAATCGGAACTTTAAACGGTTCAGCTGGACTACCTTTAGGATACGGATAGATCGGCTTCCAGGAGGAAAAAAGATCCATGGCCTTGGCCGCACTTTCAAGACCAATCAATCTGGAGAATTCGTTTTGCCGATCATGCGCGTTTTCTCTCCACGCAAATCCGCCAAACAATTTCACACCAACCGTTAAGATCATCCGTGTAAAGAATGAGACGCCACTTTCTTTCAGCGCTATCAACATAATATTGTCAGATTGTTTCCGAGAACACTGTTGAAACCAATACATATAATCATGGACAACCGTTGCTCGACCATGAATCCCATATGGGACTAAGCCCAGCGGCCAAAATATTTTTGGTACGCTGGCGCCATCTGATACAAAACCAGGAGGGACGACTATTCTCTTCTCCGTCTCGCCTATCTTCCACTCCAGATCCGAGTCCAACATGAAATACAGTCGGTCGGAGAATGAAAGAATACCGGGCTCACCCGGTGCATGAAAAGCGGGTTGTTCAACGCCTTTACGAGGTGGTGGTGGCAACATTGCATAATTTTTTTTTGGCGCAGACTGACAAGCAATCATAAACAACACCGGCACCAACCATGCGACTATCTTTAATACTCTAGCTATCTGCATTCTATTTATATCAATCCCTTTCACTGCGTTTGTTAATTTCTGCTTACTTAAGGCTGCTATCTATAATTCTAGCTTGCGTGCTTTCTCTACAGCCACAAACCGACGTAAAGTTGTGAGAACAAAGGGTGTAATATGACAAGCAATTTTGCCAGCAATCGCATTAACAGCCCAAGATAGCCTTACTAAAATAACAGCAAATACGCCTGATTATCTAAGCAATACAACAACGGCAATTACCTTTAAGCTATTGTTTACTTGATTCCATTCAGTATTCATTGAATACAGATTTTCTGATTCTTATTTCTCGGCACGATCAACTAAGGGTAGTTGTTTGATCCTAATACGATTAGTGCTCAGGTATTAATACCAACTTACCAGCATATTTTTTAGCTAGAAAATCTTGCTGAGCAGTGACAATATCTCTTAAAGGATAGGTGTTAGCAACCAACGGCCTGATCTCACCTTGCTCGATGTAAGAAATTAAATTCTCAAATACTTTATCGCTTTGATAGGTAGAACCAAGCACACTCAGGTCCTTTAGATAAAGCGTTCTTAAATCCAACTCGACTAGCGGGCCTGCAATTGCACCCGAGCTAACATAACGTCCACCTCGCGTTAACACTTCTAATAGTACTGGCCAACTATCACCGCCAACGATGTCTAAGACTACGTCTACCGACTCGCTCCCGATCACGTCTAACAAATCAGCATTTCGATCGAACACTTGATCTGCGCCAATGGCTAGCACATCATCGGCTTTTTCCGCACTGGATAACGCTATCACGCGTGCACCGCGACGCTTAGCTAACTGAATGGCAGCGGAGCCAACCCCGCCTGAAGCACCCGTTATGAGCAGCGTTTCTGAGCCGACATTAGCTCTTTGCAACATCCCTTCTGCGGTAGAATACGCGCAAGGAATTGACGCGAGTTCAACATCGGTCCAAGCACAATTTATGCCTAGGCTATGCACCGACTGGGCGGCCATATATTGAGCAAAGGCACCGTCACGCTCTGACCCCAACGTTTGAGACATCACATTGCTGTCATCACGTGTTTCGGCTTGCATGGTTCTAACCAGGACTCGCTCACCAATTCGAGATGAGTCTATGTCGGCGCCTACAGCGACGATAATTCCACAACAGTCGGCGCCTTGAATACGCGGAAACCCCAAAGGTTCACCGCTCCAACTAGCGTCCTCGTCATTAACTTCTGCAAAGCCATCACCACCAACATCGGTGCCGGCGGTCACCGTTTTTGAATACCAACCGACTCGAGTATTAATGTCGGTATTATTTACACCGGCAGCAGCAACTTTGATTAGAACATCGTCATCGGCTATCGCCGGGACCGATATATCTTCACGGTATAGAAGTGCATCGAAGCCGCCGTGCTTGAGTAGTTGAACGCCGTGCATTGTTTTTGGAATCATAGTGACTTATAGAATGGGAAAGAGTGAATTTGTACTTGGCTATAGAAATAATTAGGTTTTAACATAGGTGAAGTCCAAACCATATTAATCACCACCATTCGAGCAAACATAACATAAACCTAAGCTAGTCTTTGAGGAAAGTAAGATTAGATTCGGTGGATTAATAATCCAGACACAGCACAATTGTCTGGTCACATTTATTGCTGGCTGAAAGACACTTCCAGTTTATCTTCAATCAGCTTAACAATTTTTAAGTGCGGTGAGTCAGATCCATATTCTTGCTCGGCAGTAAGGTAGTGTGCACAAACCTCGTCGGCCAGATTCAGCGGTACTTCTAAGTGCCGTCCAAGCTCGCTGATCAAGCGCATATCTTTGGCCGCAAGCCCGAGGGTAAACGAGGGATCATAGCTGCCATCTAATACCTTTGGGATATAACTATCGACCACATAGCTTTGCGCACAGCTGGTGTGCAACACTTGCTGTAAAGTTTGCAAATTGATGTCCGCTTTTGCGCCCAGCATCAGCGCCTCACCAATTCCGTCTGCTAGCAGATAATTTAAATGTAGCTGACAGAGTTTAGCCACGTAACCTGCCCCCGATGGCCCCATAAGTACTGCATTGCTGGTACAAGAAGCAAGTAACTCTGAGTGCTCAGATAATACGGTCTGTTCTATCCCTAGCAGCATGGTCAGAGTGCCAGCGGCAGCACCCTCAGCGCCACCCGTAACCGGCGCATCAACCAAGGTGATACTAGCTGGAGCTTGCTGTACTAAATTTTGCCATTCACTTAGATCATTAGTACTGGTTTCAAACCAAACGGCACCCGCAGCTAGCTGTTGCAGAATGCCATTGTCACCCAAAGCCAATTGATTAATCTGTTTGCTACTCGGTAACGAGGTAAATAAAACCTCGACTTGCTTGCATAACTCAGTATGATTTTCGGCGGCGCTAGCGCCCTTTTGTACAAAGCTTGCGACCACGTCTGTATTAACATCGTAGACTATCAATTGGTGATCGTTCGTCTTGCAAAACTCAAGTAAATTGGAGGCCATGCCTGACCCCATATTGCCCAATCCTATAAAGCCAATATTCATTTAGCGCCTCCTATTTAAGTAGAGCTGGTAAGTTGAGCTGGTAAGGTGAGCAAGCACATAGCGCTAGCTTAGTCCGTGAGATGATCTGTTCGATCTATCTCTCGTTGCTGGTGTATTGGCAGATAACGTCCATACAGTACCTTGGCGTGATGCGCTCGATTCATGGTATATGGATTAGTGTTATAGGTCGGCAAGGCAATTATTCGTGCTTGATCGCCGTACGTTTTATTAACCCGGTGCATTGAGTATCTACCCTTAAACAACTGTAAGTCACCGGTTTTCAACGCCAAGACTTTCACATTCTGGCTCTCGCCTTGTAGTATTTTTTTAACTGCATCAAAGTTTTCGTTCTCCGCTGAACGTACATTGGGACAGTACTCAAAGTCACCGCCTTGATCAGCTTCTTGCACAAGAATACTTACGGTAAAATCATTGCCATCAAAATGCCAAGGAAAATAATCGTTGTCTTGCATCACGCTATAAGGATTTCGACCCAAGGGGTCTGCCCAGCGATAAATTGGTCCAACGTTAATACAATCAGCAAAAAAATGAACGAACACGTCACTATCATAGATTTTGCGCAGAGTTGAATCGTACTCAAGTAAGTCTGAGTTGATATAGGCACTATTGCGTGTTTGAAAAAAACGCCGCGGATGGTCTTTTGCAAGGCTTGGGTCATCTTGTCCAAAATAGGGTGAATTAAAGTCTTCTGCTCGGGTAGCCTGAGGTAGCAGGCGAAGCGCCTCATCTCTCATTCTTTGTATGGCCGCCGGGCGAATAAAGTCGGGTACGTGACTGCAACCTATTCGCTTTAAGTCAGCTCGGCACTGCATTACGAGTTCTCGCCGAACTGGGCTAGTCAAATCGTGCAGAGGAAAACGGTCTAGATCAATCAACGCCTCTAAACATATTTCTGCGGCTGTGTAAGCACTTGGGCCGCGCATAACGTTTTGATTTAGTTGCTCAATATGAGTAGACGATAAAAGATTTGGAGTTATGTTCATATCAACCTCTAAAAAAATTAAAACCTAGTACATTGTAATTAACACTTTAAAATTAGTTCTTATAAGAAGAATCCAATCGATCACACAAACGCTTCAACGCAGGCCATTCATACTGCCCTGGCGGAAAAGCTGCATATTGTTTACTGGCGGTGGCCCATAATTCAGCTGAACCATTTACCAAGGGCTGATCACTGGCGGTGACTTGTAGTGCTACTTCACACATTCGAATTAGATAATACATATTCATAAAACACTCGCCTGCTGTGGCGCCCACGGTTAAGAAACCATGATTGCGCATCACCAAACAACTATTTCCTTGCAGGCTGTCGGCAATGCGATGTCGCTCGTCTGGATCTACCGACAAACCTTCCCAATCGTGGTATCCGATCTTGCCGTACAACATTGAAGAATCTTGAACTAAGAATGGTATCTCTTCGAAAGCAGTTGCGGCAATTGCCGATGGCGGGTGGGCATGAAAAACGAACTTACTTTTTGGGTGATTCAAGTGCACTGCACTATGGATAATAAAACCCGCCGTGTTGACGTCTGAAGGTCCATGAATAACCTTACCGTCTTCATCAACCGTGATTAAATTTGAAGCACTCACCTCGCTGTAGTGCAAGCCGAAACGATGCATATAAAAATTGTGATCACTACCTGGTACACGGGCCGTAATGTGGTTCCAAACGGTATCGTCCCAGCCGTAATGACAGGTCAGGCGAAACATTGCAGCCAGATCAATTCTTACTTGCTCTTGCTGGCGCTGCAAACTTACATCGGTTTCAATCTTACTCATAACGTAGCTTCTTACTGGTAAATACTATGTGGGTTTATAAATTGGAAATGGCATTTCACCATTTTCCATTCGTAATATATTGTCAGCTATCACGCGCGCAGCTGACTTGGGATAGGTTGCCCCTGCGGTGTGCGGTGTAACAAAAACATTGTCTAAGCGCCAATATGGTGATTGAGCTGGCAGCGGCTCCACCACAAAGGCATCTAGTGCGGCGGCGGCAATGTGGCCCGACTCAAGTAAAGCGATAAGTGCAGCGTCGTCTATAATTGCACCGCGGCTAACATTAATAAGCGACGCGCCTTTGGGTAATTGGCTTAACCCAGATTGATCCAATAAATGACGTGTTTGATCGGTTAACGGCAGGCAATTAATAAGCACATCGCTACTACCGAGCACCTCTGCTAGACCAGCATCGCCACTATGACAAACAACTTTATCTATGTTCTTTTGGCTGCGATTCCAACCCAGGGTACGATAGCCGTTTGCTGCGATACGCTGCGCAATAAACGAGCCAATTAAACCTAATCCAAGCACCGAAACCGTGAAATCCACCGAACGGGTAACTTCATGACGCTGCCAATGCTGACTGTATTTTTGCTGCCGATATAGCTCATACTGACGATGAAAATGCATAGTCCAATAACATGCATACTGCGCCATATCGTTGCCAACATCCGGGTCGAGCAAGCGTACTAATGGCACATCAGGTAGTTGAGTATCTTGATCAATATGGTCAGTGCCTGCACCTAATATCATCACCGCTTTCAGATTCGGGTAATTGACTAGATCACCATGCGGGTGCTCCCAAACAACGGCATATTGAATATCTTCAGGGTTCGGTATATCCGGGAATTCGTAGATCGGCAGCAGTGGCAGATATTCCCTAAGGGCCTTCGCCCAAGGTGTATTGTCGTAACCATGATTGTTTAATAAAATCGCCATCAGAGTCTGCTGACTTGCTCGACTAGTGGACTTGGTTTTGAGCCGCTAACCATCTGCAAACCAACCACACCAACAATAATCAAACTAATAAAGAGTAACTTCATTGGATTCAAAAATTCGTTAAAGTAAAAAGCGCCTATCATAGTGATTAGCGCAATTCCAACCCCTGACCAAATGGCGTAAACAACGCCAATATCTATGTCCTTTACGCTTATTGATAAGGCGTACATCGCAAACGCAAAACAGATCACACAAATAGTCGATGGGATGGGATGGGTAAAGCCATCCGAAAGCTTAAGGCAGGTAGTGCCAATCACTTCAAAAAAGATTCCAAGGATTAAATATGACCAAGCGTTCATTGTTTTCTCATTTAGGTCTATGGTTCAATTAATATTAACCGTTACGCTGGTAAACGCACGTTTTCCATTGAAGATATTAGATACTTAAATGGTCGCGATAGGCTTGGGCATAAGAATAGATCGCAAATCTAATCTTGTAAAACGAATTTAACTTGTATTTAATATCGATATAATTGGATTAAAGAGTAGAAGTTCATGAACATCGCTAATATCCGCGCGTTTTTGGAGGTTGCCTCATCCGGCAGCTTTCAGCAAGCGGCACAAAACTTGAGTATTACCCAGTCGGCAATGAGTGCGCGCATCAAAAATCTAGAACAAGTCTTAAACCGCCAATTATTCAATCGAAAACGCAACGGTGTGACGCTAACAGCGGGCGGTAGCGCTTTTCAAAAACACGCTGTATCAATGGTCAATACCTGGAATCTGGCTAAGCAAGAAACTGCTCTGTCAGAGGGCTTTAATGCCATTATTGGCTTGGGAGTGCAATTAAATCACTGGAAAAGCATCGCCTCGCCATGGCTAAATTGGATGAACGAAAACGCAGCTGATTTTGCCACTCAGATACGTTCAGATTATTCAGAACAATTAATGAAGATGCTACGCAACGGGCTAATCAATGTTGCCATCGTAAATGAACCTCAACGTAATCCAGATATCGTTATCACTGAATATGAAACTGACCAGTTGGTTATGGTCAGCACCCACCCGCGAACGGTCGAAAAAACCGCGGTAGCTGGTTACGTCTATGTCGATTGGGGTGATTCATTTAGAGCCGCGCACAGTGCCGCCTACCCTGATAGCCCTACTCACCAAATGACCGTTGGTTTGGCGTCGGTCGGTCTAAATCATATTCTTGAACAAGGCGGCTCCGGGTATTTTCTAAAACGCGATGTAAGTGACTATATTGCCGACAAAAAGCTGTTCTATGTTGACGACGCGGCACAATTCGGATTAACCACCTACTTGGCGTATTTCGCAGAACTCAGCGAAACACCTGCGGTTCAAACCGCGCTTAAAGGACTTCAACAAATCAAACGTGGCTAAAATAATTATTAGAAGCGACAAAGACAACAATAGAAAATGACCATGAAAATCACCGCGTTAAAGACTCAGTTAGTAGATCTACCATTAGCCAAACCAATCGAAACAGCGATTCATCAAATCAAATCGCTTGGCTGTGTATTGGTATCCATAGAAACAGATGAAGGTTTGGTCGGGCAAGCCTATCTATTCACCATCAATGCGACACGCCTAAAAGCATACGACGAGATGGTTCGTGGCTTCGCCCACCAAGTTATCGGCAAAGACCCCCACTACATCGGGGCCATTTGGCAAAATATTTGGCAAGAGATAAACCCCAGCGGGCATAAGGGCGTAACCATTGCCGCACTATCTGCGATTGATACCGCCTGTTGGGACCTAATCGGTAAAGCTGCTGATAAACCACTACACCTGCTATTCGGTGCCTGTAGAGACAGAATTAAAACCTATGCCAGTGGCGGCTTATGGTTATCACAGTCGATTGACTCCTTGCTAAGTGAAGCGCAGGAATTTATCCAACAAGGGTTTCGCGCAATGAAAGTTAGAATTGGTTCTGGTGATATAGCATCAGATGTCGAACGAGTAAAATCGCTAAAAGAAGCCATTGGACCTGACATTGGTTTGCTCGCAGACATAAATCAAGCTCTCACGCCCAAACAGGCTATACGCCTAGGACTACGACTCGACGAGTTTGATTTAGACTGGATTGAAGAACCCGTTGTCACCCATGACCTAGAAGGCCAAGCCCAAGTAACCGCCGCACTACTCACCCCTGTAGCCTCGGGCGAAACCGAATACACCCGCTTTGGAATGCAGCAGATGATTGACTATCGCGCCTGTGACATTCTAATGCCAGACCTGCAACGCATTGGCGGCCTATCAGAAATGCTCAAAGTAGCAAGCATAGCAAGCGCTCACAATATGCCAATTTCAACCCACATCTTCACAGAACACAGCTTAAGCGTCGCCGGCGCTGCAGCAAACTGCATAAGCGTAGAACACATGCCCTGGTTTGCAGATCTGTTTAACGAATCAATGGAAATAGAAGGCGGCGAGATCATCATTCCCCAACGTCCCGGCACAGGGTTCACATTTAATCAAAACTCAATTCAAAAGTACATCTTAGGCTAAGGATTGAGTAATCATTCTTGCGCTTTATGACTTCCAGCGCTCAAAATAACAACGCCTCGTTGCTGCCCAATAGAGTACATATGCGTAGAACCGTGTATGAACCGCCGCAGCGACCCCGAAAGAGTTAAGGCGCATAACTGCATCGAATACTTGAAGCCCAACGACCGTAAGGCCACTAGCAGCAGAATCTAGCGTGTTTACCAATCACACTACTTGGCTAATCTTTAAGTCAGCGGAAGAATGATACATCGGCTGCTATTAAAGACGCTCGCTCTTCAAAGTCTTCAAGCGCCTTGATTCTTTTTATTTAGGCATGAATTCAATGTTTCATTCAGTATCCGAAGAATTTTCTTGATCTAGTTCGTCAAATTTGCTCGCCATGGTGGGGTTTTGACGTGTCAGCTTCTTGATCGTTACGTCCTGGGCTTTATCATTTGCAAGGCGAAGATTCCGGTCCGTGCCTAACAAGGCGTCCTTGGTTTTCTGCAGATGGTCGATTGACTTATCAATCTCATCGATCGCTGTTTGAAATTTTCTGGAGGCTAGATCATAGTTCTTGCCGAATGCGGTCTTAAATGTATCGAGATCGTTTTCGAAATTAGTTATGTCGACGCTCTGAGCTTTAACAAGCGCAAGCTCCGTCTTGTATTCAAGAGATTTCATCGACGCGTTACGCAAAAGCGTAATAATTGGCAGGAAGAACTGCGGCCGGACGATGTACATCTTCGGGTAGCGGTGAAATACGTCGACGATCCCAGAGTTGTAGAGTTCGCTGTCAGGTTCAAGAAGCGACACAAGCACTGCGTACTCGCAGCCTTTCTCCATACGATCTTTATCGAGTTCCTTTAAAAAGTCCTCGTTCTTTTTCTTAGTTGCCGTAGTATCGATTTCGTTTTTCATTTCAAACATGATCGAAACAATCTCAGTACCAGCTTCGTCCACGTCGCGAAAAATATAGTCGCCCTTGCTGCCTGCACGTGCATCATTGTCTTTTTCGAAATAGGCTCTCGGAAACGCTGTTGCTCGAATCCGATTGAACTCTGTATCGCAATGCTGTTCGAGGGTTTCGCCAACCATCTTGGTCGACATACGAACTTTCATATCTCGCAGGCGCTCAATCGCATCGTCACGATCCTTGATCTGTGTCTGGTACTTTTCGGTAAGTGACTTTTCTGCCAGTTGTTTTTCGAGCTTTGCTTGTTTAAGGCTATTCTCAAATTCGTCGCGTTCCTTTTCGATGGCACGCACTGCACCGGTGATCTCTAGCGTCTGCTTAAGTTGAGTGGTGTCAAGTTCGCTTTTTAAATGCTGAATTTCTTTATCTTTTGCGGTGGCGGTATCGTATAACTCTTTGGAAAGCTTAGCATTAGCCAGCTCTGACGCTGCTTGATTATCTCGCTTAGTCTGTTCAAGCTGGTTAGCCAGGGCATCTCTCTCTTTTTCAACTATGCCCAGTGCCTCGGTCACAGCTAGTTTCTTGGTGACTTCACTTGTATCCAATGCGGCAATCAGCGCTTGAATCTCAGTATCCTTGGCTGCTGTGGCCTTTTGCATTACGCTACCGACTTCGCTCTTGGCCAGTTCTACCGCGCTCAGCTTATCCTTCTCGGCCAGCTCAAGTCTCTCGTGCAACTGGTGTTCAAAATCACTGTCGCGAACCTGCTTTAGAATATCAGCATACCCAGCTTCGTCAATTTTGAATGCTTTAGCACAATGCGGACAGATAATTTCATGCATATCGGTTTTTTTCCTTTCTAACTGAAATTTTATTTTATACCTTGCGATGCTACGAGGAGCTTCTCGGCCCTATTACTAGCACCCAACAAGTTTCTATCCAACCAAGCGAAATGATATTTGTAAAAATCACATATTCAAGTAGGTAATATTTAAAACAGGTAACTGTCTGATTTGAGATCACAGTATACAGTGCTCTTTCAGTCAGAATCAAAATCTCTTCCTAGACTACGCCAATGGGTTGCCTAAAGTAAGGAGAATCAGGTTTTAGAGCGCCCGGACCGCAGCCCCCTTTTTTATATTAGGGTTAATTAGA
>JBLHMH010000090.1:0-12878 GCA_047621785.1 Polaribacter sp.
GCGTCACTGACACTCTCAAACACATATGAAGTGGTCTGATAGATAGGCACTGCGCGCGAACCATGGTCGCTCTCTGGCACATACCCGCTGTGCAGCGCTACAGTGTCTGGGTGGTAAAAAGAAGATCGGCTCATAAGTCTCTCAAAAGTAAGTGTCTGGAAAGTAAGTGTCTAAAAATAGGCGTTCCAAGACGCCGGAGTCTAGGAAGTTCAATGATGTTTTAAAGTGTCCAATAGTCTACGCCAATAGTGACAAAAAAGGGTATCGGTTTAGTCTGTGAATGCCTTAGATGGCGGTTTGTTAGATCGAAATGCCCGCTAACTTGGTTTCGAGATACTCACCTAACCCCTCGCGCGCCCCCTCACGACCTATACCACTTTGGTTCATACCGCCAAAAGGCGCAGCGGCGCTGGTTGGGTTGATGTCATTGATTCCGATAATGCCAAAATTTAATGCCTCAAAAGCGCGCATAGCAGTAGATAAGCTTTGGGTGTACACATAGGCGGCCAGACCATAATCTGTGTCATTAGCCATCTCGATGACCTCTGCGTAAGTGTCAAACGCGATAACCGCAGCAACTGGGCCAAACGTTTCTTCGCGATAGATCAACATCTCAGGGCTAACATTGCTGAGTAAGGTTGGTGCATAAAAGTGACCGTCGGCTAAGGGACCTTGGGTTAATCGGTTGCCGCCTTTTAACAAAATAGCGCCTTTACTAGTGGCGTCCTGTACTTGATTTGCCACCTTATCAACCGCTGCCTGATTTACCAATGGCCCGACGCTGGATTCTGGCAACATTCCGTCTCCTGCTCGGAGTCTGCCTATGCGCTCGCTAAGCGTTGCAAGAAATCGCTCAAGAATCGGTCGCTGTACAAATATTCGGTTTGGGCTGATACACGCCTGCCCTGTGTTTAGAAATTTAACCAAAGACGCGCCTTTGGCTGCATGCGCCGGATCAGCATCATCAAACACGATGAAGGGTGCATGACCACCTAGCTCCATAGACACGCGCTTTAGTTGCGGGGCAGCGTCAGTGGCCAGTTTTTTACCAACCGCCGTCGAGCCAGTAAAAGTAAGCTTTTTAACCAGCGGGTTGGTGCAAAACTCTTCGCCAATAGGCGCTGGTTTGGACGTCGTTACCAAGTTAACAACGCCGGCCGGAACTCCTGCTTCATGGAGTATTTCGAACATCGCTTGCGCACACAGCGGAGTTGCTTCTGCTGGTTTCAAAACAATCGTACAGCCCGCCGCCAATGCCGGTGCAATTTTTCGGGTAAGCATCGAAATCGGGTAGTTCCAGGGCGTAATTGCAGCGACTACTCCTACCGCCTGGTGACGAACCATAAAGCGTTGATCGGCACGCGCAGACGGTATCGTCTCACCATAAATACGCTTCGCTTCTTCGGCAAACCAACGTAGAAAATCTGCCCCATATTGAACTTCGTTTAACGCCGCCTTGAGCGGTTTGCCCTGTTCACGCGTCATTAACTCAGCCAGACTTTGTTTACGTGCCAACATCAAGTCATAGGCTTTATTTAGTATCGCCGCGCGAGCATAGGCCGTACTTGTCGACCAACTTGCGAACGCAGCTGCCGCTGCCTCAATCGCTGCACGCGCATGCTCTTGAGTTGCGTCGGCTACTTCGCCAATCACTTGCTGATTCGCCGGGTTGTAGACCTTAAAGGCAATACCCGTTTGTATCCATTGGCCGTTTATATACATATTCTTTCGATTGCTTTATTGATTAAAAAAAAGGGTGCGCTGTGCGCGGCATTATACGAGGCTGGGTATCGCATATCGAAGGTTTTTTTAAAACTTATAGGTTAATAGTTATAAAATAGGCCGTGGATGAATTTGACCACCCAGCACTGTTCCCCAAACTTCAATGTGCTTGAAGTTTTCTGGCGCGATGACTAAGGGGTCTTGTTGTAGAATTGTAAAATCTGCTTGTTTACCAACTTCAATAGACCCAATTGTATGCTCCTGTTGAATAGCTCGAGCCGCTTCAATAGTGATGCCTCGTAGCGCAGCGGCCACTGACATTTTTTGATTTGGCGCTAGAACATTGCCCCTGGAGCTTACTCTAGAAGCCGCAATTCCCGCTAACACCAAAGGTGCTGCTGGGGCCATTGGCAAATCAGAATGAAACGAAACAGAAACGTGATTGCGCTCTAAATCACCTAAACGGGTAATATTATGTGCCCTCTCTGGCCCCAGCCCGAGTTCTGCATATTTATCACCCAGCGCCCACAGATAGAATGGGTTGGCGCTAACTGAGATACCCATGTCAGCAATTCGCTTTGCATGTTCTGGGGCGGAATAGCCATAATGATGCAAGACTGTTCGATGTTCAGGGCGCGGGTTCTCTGCTTGTAATTTTTCGATAATACCGAGCACCACGTTGAGCCCTTTATCACCGTTAACATGAATATGTAATGCAAAGTCGGCATTCCAATAGGTTCGCGCCGCGAGCTCCAAATCTTTAGGAGGCATAATCCATTCACCGTGATGCCCGTCTAAGTAAGGATCTTCCATTTGCATTAATTGCGAATAGAATGCGCCGTCTGCTAGTAGTTTTACTTGTTTTGGCAAGAACTGTATCTGTTGATTGTCGCGTAATGGCAATGCGTCCAATGCACTTACTGCTTTAGGATAACCGTCTGTAGCTAAGGTCTTACCATGCCCCACAATCAACATACGCAGCGGTAGGCTATGCTGGCCTAGTACTTGACTTAATAGCCCCGTCTCCATATCTAAGTTCATCAATGGGGCACCCTGGTCGGCGAGTGTCGTTATACCATTCATTTGTGCATGTAAAAGAGCTTCGTACATCCCGCTTTTCAAGCGCTCAGGCTCAAGAATGATCGGTGCTAGTCTTGGGAAAATATCAAACAAGCCTGTTTCCCAAAAATGCCCTTCGGCTAAATTGACTGCTGGGTGCTCGGGGAATTGTTGTTCATCGATGCCCAAGGCGGATAAGCCCGGCGTATTGACGATGATTTCGTGGAAAGATCGCTGCCAAACAATTATCGGGCGAGTGCTTGAAATACGATCCAGATCCGCTCGTCTAATTTGCCCATGAAAGTACTGGTGATAGCCCCAAGTGATTAACAGTTCTGCCGGCTCTTCTAAGGATGCCTCTAGGGCGACTAAACGCTCTAGATAGGCTTGTCGACCCTGCACGCCCTTCACCTGCTGCGATGGCAAACTCCAGTCAAAAGGCGTAATGAACTTGGTCGGTAGCAAAATACCCGCCAAGGTTGGATGCAGGTGGTTATCAATCAAGCCCGGAGTAATCACCTTTTCAATAAACCGATTGTCGATAGTTAACCCGTATTCAGGGAGCGCTGCTTGTATCGACTGAATAGTCCCTACTGCCACAATTTTGTCACCGTCAATAGCGACTGCCGTTGCGCTAGGCTGGGCGTCGTTCATGGTGAGAATGCTTTTAGCAGTAAACACCAGCGCCTGGGGTTTTGTCTCTACTTGACCTTTATTTTGTTCATTGCTACAGCCTGATAAAACCATCATTGCTATCAGCGCTGCGCTTAAAAAATTTGGCTTGGGTATGGATTTGATCATGATTTTATTTCTAGTTTTTTTCAAGATGAAATTATATTCTTCGCTTGCGACTCGTTATAGCAAACAATATTCTTTAAAACATGGCGTTTAAGCAAGAATAATATCTAAAGCTAAACACCGTTGACTATCTACTTTATATTGCTTGAACACTGTTGAGGCTATCATTATTATCGCTGCTTATTCTAAAGCACTAACTTAAATGAGGCCATTATGCGTCAACAACTACTCACTCTTTTACTACTACTCAGCCTAGCTGCATGCGGTGATCAAAAGCAAGCCGCGCAAAAGGATGAAGCACCTGCTGGCGCAGCACAGACCGAAGAAGTAGCAAGTCAATCAGAAACAGCCAAACTGAATGCTTGGTTCGAAGTCAAATACGAAGAAGAACTAATGATGAGCCCCATCTCTCTAACCTTTCAGGGTAGAAAGGAACGCTATGGCGAGATTGATGACATGAGCGAGGCTGCTGAAGACAAGCAGCTTGAATGGAAGCGTCAAACGGTTGCACAGATGAAGTCCGGCTTTGATTACCAAGCACTGACTGATGATGCAAAATTGAGTTATGACCTCTGGGAGTATCAATATGATCAAGCGTTAGCATCGACTAACTTTCGGCGCAATCACTATGTATTCACTCAAATGCAGGGTGTACATACTTTCTTGCCTACATTGATGATGAGCTTTCATAAGGTTGATTCCTTATCTGACATGGTGGCGTTTAACTCGCGTCTAAACGAGCTTGGTCGAGCACTAAACCAGTTGGTAGAACGCGCCAAATTGGGCGTCGAAGCTGGCGTTCGCCCGCCACGCTTTTCCTATGAAATTGTTATCAAACAAGCCGGTGATGTGATTTCTGGTAAACCTTTTGATGATTCGCAAACTGATTCATCGCTATGGGCGAATGCTCAAGAGAAAATAGCTGCTTTATTAAAGGCTGAAACTATTGACCAAGTAAAGGCCGATGAATTGTTGGCGCAGGCGAACGCAGCATTAGTAAGCAATCTTCAGCCCGCTTACCAAAACCTAATTGCCTTCATGCAATCTGATATCGCCAATAGTAGCGCTGATGCCAAAGGCGCATCGACACTGCCTAATGGAGCGGCTTATTACGCAGAGCGACTTGCCAATCAAACCACAACCAACATTAGCCCTGAAGAAGTTCATCAACTAGGCCTGAGCGAGGTGAATCGACTTCGCGCCGAGATGGAAGCCTTAATGGTAAAAGCGGGTTTCGATGGCAGCTTGCAAGAGTACTTTGCTTATATTCGCGACAATAAAGACAGTGAAGAATATTATTATCCAAATACAGATGCAGGTCGCCAAGGATATATAGATGATGCTAGCGCTGCTATTGAGAATATCAAAGCACAATTACCAGACTATTTCGGCATTTTACCGAAGGCTGATTTGGTTGTGAAACGCGTTGAACCTTTTCGCGAGCAAGATGGTGCGCCTCAGCATTATTTTTCAAGCACCCCTGACGGTTCACGCCCGGGCATCTACTACGCACATCTTTCTGACATGAGCGCAATGCCTAAAAATGAACTAGAAGTGATCGCCTACCATGAAGGCCTACCAGGTCATCATATGCAGATTGCGATTGCCCAAGAACTTGAAGGCGTACCTACCTTTCGCACTCAAGCAGGCTTTGGTGCCTACGCTGAAGGTTGGGCTCTCTATAGCGAAAAGCTGGCTAAAGAAATGCCATCTACGTTTACTACCAACAATTCTGATTTTGGTCGTTTGGGCAGTGAAATTTGGAGAGCCATTCGTTTGGTGGTTGACTCGGGCATGCACCACAAAGGTTGGAGTGAACAGCAAGCGGTAGATTACTTTTCGTCCAACTCATCAGCGCCATTGGAGACCATTCGTACTGAGGTTCAGCGTTATTTAGTTTGGCCTGGCCAGGCTACTAGCTACAAGGTTGGTATGATTGACATTCAACGCTTACGTAAATTATCAGAAGACGAGCTAGGTGATAAGTTTGATATTCGTGGCTTTCACGATGCTGTTTTAGATGGCGGCTCGCTACCATTAAGCATGCTTGATCGAAAAGTAAAACAATGGATTGCTGGTCAGAAATAAAACTGTTATTTCGAAATTCAAAAAGGCCATCTGCAAGCAATTGCAGATGGCCTTTTTTTTCGGTCGAGTGGAGCGCCTCAATAACGCCTATTTAAGGAACACTGCAACACCGTCTTTAATTGTCTGTAATACAGCAATATCCTTAATCGCATCTGGCGCTACCTTCAAAGGGTTTTCATCCAACACGACAAAATCTGCCATCTTTCCTACCGTAATAGAACCTTTTCGATCTTCTTCAAAATATTGATAGGCTGCGTCAATAGTAATCGATTTTAAGGCTTCGCCCACCGTCGCTCGTTGTGCCTCGCCCAGCACTTGACCACTGCGGGTAACTCGGTTAACCGAAGCCCATAGCAAACGCATCATATCGGGTGGCACAATCGGCGTGTCGTTGTGCGTGGTGTAACGCAAGCCTTTGTCAGCACTGCTTCGCAGCGGGCTAATTCGCGATGCTCGCTCAACTCCAAATACCGAATCGCGATGCCAGTCCCCCCAATAGAACGTATGGGCGGAAAAGTAGGATGGGTTAATACCCTGTGCAAGCATAGAATCGATTTGATCCTCGCGCACTGTTTGTGCATGAATCATTACCGTGCGTCGATCGGCTTTGCCTTGCTCGGCGTTCGCGGCTGTAATTACCTTAATTAGTTGATCTGCGGCGGCATCTCCATTGGCATGAGCGAGTACCTGGGTACTTGATTCAAATGCCCTGTCAATAAAGCTCTGAACCTGCTCGTCTTTGAGAGTCGCATAACCCGTATAGCCCTCTTTTTGACCATGCGGTGGATGCAAGTAGGGCTGGGTCATCCACGCTGTTTTGCCCTGTGGCGAACCATCTAAAACTAATTTTATACCGCCGATTCTAAAATTGTTTTCATAATCGCTCGATGACGGAAACTCACTAAGACGTTCTCCCAAATAAGGTGCGTAGGGGTAGGCAACAATGTCTAATTGCAGAAGTTGAGCCTGGGCTGCTTCACGCAGTAATTCAATTTCGTCGGCCTGTGCCGCTCCGTCTTGAACTGTGGTGATACCGAAGCTTGCATAATACGTTTGAGCCGCCTTTATTAATTCAAGTCGCTGCTGCTTACTCGGCTTGGGGAAGACTGGCACCAATAACGCCATTGCCGATTCTTCAAGAACACCATCAGGTTCTTTACCACCCTCTAATCTACGAATAATTCCACCCGCTGGATCGAGCGTTTGTGCATTGACACCTGCCACTGCTAAGCACGGTGTATTACAGCTAACAAAATGGCCAGAAACATGGCGAATTGCTACCGGACGAGTGGTCGAAACCTGATCTAGGTCAGCTTTGGTTAAGTGGCGTTTTTCAGCCAGCAATGAATCATCGTAACCCCAACCAATCACCCAGCTTTCAGGCTCGGTATTAGCAGCGTGAATCTTTAACAATTCAACAACATCCACAACCGTATTTGCGGTTCCAACCGGCGGCGATGAGACATTCGCAGCAGCCAGGTTCAATGCTGTATAAGTTATATGACCGTGGGCATCTATAAAGCCCGGCAATAGTGTTCCACCATCTAGGTCGATAAGCTGTGTATTATTACCTGCTTGTGCTTGAACCTCTTTTCGATCTCCTACCGCAATGATCTTACCATCTCGAATAGCTACCGCTTGGGCGGAGGGCTGCTGAGTATCCATCGTAACGATATCGCCGTTAGTGTAGATCGTCGCTGCGGGATCAAGGGCTTGTGAATCGTTCGTTTTGGTTTGCGACTGAGAATTGTCATTACAAGCTTGCACCACAAGCATCAGTACAATCGGTAAACTTAGCTTAACAATAAGCTTCATAAATAACTCCTACATTCTATTTATCAGTATTTTTGGTTAACATAGATAATCGCATAATTTAGAACCTGGGTTGAAACATAGTGGCAATAAATTTATGCACAAGCTGATGTAAGTTTGTTCAGCGCTAAGGGCTATTCCAAAACCAAGCAACATAGCTTCGGCAGAGCCCGATCTAGAAAATTTCTATGCAAACGTGTAGGCTATTGGTCTCACACACTTCTGACAACAATAATCTAAGGTAATACGCGATGTTGGTACATAACTTTTTTGATTTTTACGCAGACCGGTTTCCGAATAATTTGTGTATTGTATTTGCAGGGCAGAGCTATAGTTTTAGCGAAGTCGCTACAGAAGTTGATATCCTAGTTGCCGGTTTACAAAAACTAGGCTTAAAGTCAGGCGACCGAATTGCCTTACTTAACGAAAATTGCCCGGAGTACATTCATACCTTATTCGCCGCTAGTAGACTTGGCTGCGTGGTACTGCCTCTGAACTATCGTTTGGCCCCAGCAGAGCTTATTTTCATTATCGCCGATTCGCAAGCTGAGTTGTTATTGGTGCCCGACGACAACATGCAAACGCTGCTCAGCGGCATCGAAAGGCTTGCTGAAACACTGCCGCCAGTGATTACTAAGCTATCATCTAGTGGATCAAATAGACTGGCATGGTCAGACTGTTTCTCTGCGCAGGTCACCGTCGACGAATCACCCATGAGTTGCGATCAATTCGACGAGAACAGTCCCTACCTGCAAATCTATACCTCAGGAACCACTGGCCATCCAAAAGGGGTTTTGCTCAGCCACCGCAACCTTAGTAACGCCGCTTTGTCCGGGATCTTTGCGGCTCGCCATCGACCACAACTCGGGTCTCTCGATTTAGTCTGCGCGCCTAACTTCCATATTGGTGGTTCAGGTTCAATGTTGATTCCTATTTTAGCGGGCGGCGGAATTGTATTACACAAGACCTTTGATCCAGTCACCGTTATAGCTGATCTACAACGATTTCCAATCACCACAACGTTTCTCGTGCCAGCAATGATTTTAGCGATTGTGAGCAATGTGCCAGGAATTGAAGATATGCAATTTCCCAATCTAAAACAGATAAGCTATGGGGCATCACCGATCAATTCCACTTTGTTAAAAAAAGCCCTGTCCATCTTCGAATGTGATTTTTATCAATTGTATGGCTTAACTGAAACCACGGGTACCGTAATTTCCTTAAGCGCAGAGGACCACCTGCGGGCTCTGGATGGACAAGAGCATTTACTAGCGTCTTGTGGGCGAGCACAAATAGGGGTAGAGATTAAAATTATTGACCAAGACGGCAATCAATGTTCGCCCAATGAAATCGGTGAGATATTGATAAAAAGTGGCACCGTCATGTTGGGCTATCACGGCCTAGCTGAACAAACGGCTGAAGCCATTAAAGACGGCTGGTTGCATTCCGGCGACTCTGGCGCAAAGGACGAAGAAGGCTACATTTACATTAAAGATCGTATTAAGGATATGGTGGTCAGTGGTGGTGAAAATATTTATCCAATCGAAGTTGAAAACGCTTTAGCACAACATCCTGCCATCAGCGATATCGCAGTAATCGGTGTCCCAGATGAGAAGTTTGGTGAAGCTCTCATGGCGTGTTTAGTGCTCAACAGCGGGCAACAACTCGATGCGCAAGAGATAATTAGCTTTTCTCGTGACAAATTGGCTGGTTATAAGATCCCACGGCAACTACAAGTATTAGATGCACTACCTCGCAACCCGAGCGGCAAAGTACTCAAGACTGAATTAAGAAAGCCCTTTTGGAAAGGCCACGGCAGAAGCGTTGGCTAATCTTAATACGCAAGCCAGGTTAGCTATGGTCGTTGCGGGTACCGCATTTACCGGCGCTTTCTCGCAGAACCCAGGTCTTTGGCCAACAGAATTTTGGCGCTGGTCTGGAGTAGGATTAGATTGCCTGACACTGATTGGTGGTTTGTGGGGTTTTTTGAGGCTTTATACTGCTACAAAAAAGTAGCTACCATCACTATCGACAGTCTTAGCAAAAGACCCTTCAATTTTCTAGGAGTAACTCAATAATGAAATTTGCTATTCGCTTAACCAAGCACAAAAAGTCTTATCCCGACGACCTCAGTTCTACGCTCGCCTTGCTTTTGAGTTTTAGTCTATTGTTTATTCCATTGGGTTCAACCGCAGCCGATTCTGAGGCTGTTTATGATCTCGTCGTTGCTAATGGTCGAGTGATTGATCCCCAAACAAAGTTTGATGCTATTGCTAACCTAGGCATTCATAAGGGCACCATTACTGGGATTTCGCTGCAGCCGTTGCAGGGTAAGAAAACAATCGATGCGACAGGCCTAGTAGTCGCACCCGGCTTTATAGATCTACACTCGCATACGCCTACGCTGCTTGGCGCGCATATGAATTTGCTAGACGGCGTCACCACGCAACTGGATTTAGAAGCCGGCGCTTTTCCAATCAAATTTTATGGTCAACATTATCAGGGCGGCGCACAGCTCAACTTTGGATCATCGGTGGGTCATTTCGCGATTCGAATTAAAGTCATTGAAGACTTAGATCAACCATATATTTTTACCGGTTCGCGACCTGCAAATTTAGGCGGCGCGGCCTTTACCCAGCTCGCTAATGAAACGCAAATTGAAAAAATGCGCGGCCTGCTTAAACAGGGGCTGGATCAAGGCGGTTTAGGTATTGGGGTACTGCTGGACTATATGACTACCGCCGTCTCAGATGCTGAATTGCTTATGTTGTTTGAAGTAGCTAGCGATAATGCGGTTCCGCTATTTATCCATGTGCGCCGAGGTTATACAGGAGATCCCGCGGGTTTGGTCGAAGTAATTAAACTGGCGAAGCAAACTAAAGCAGCGCTGTTCATCTGCCACATCACCCACAATGCAATGGACGGAATTGCAGACTGGCTGGCAATGATTGATCAGGCCAACCTCGAAGGGGCAAACATCGCCACTGAGATGCTGTCCTATGCTGCCGGTGGCACCAGTATTTCGGCCGATGTATTCAAGCGCCGTGATTGGCAGAAAATTTTTGACATCACTTATGAAGACGTTCAATGGGTAGCGACCGGCGAATGGCTGACTAAAGATACTTGGGATAAATACAGCATTGAACAACCCCACGGCGCGGTTAATCATCACTATCTAAAAGAAGATTGGATGATCACGGGTATCAAGTGGCCAAGAATGATGATCTCTACTGACGCGCTGCCGGCGCTCGATTTAGATGTGCTAACTAACCCTAATATCGCAGGAACCTTTTCACGTGTACTGGGGCATTATGTACGTGACACGAACACCCTGAGTTTGCATGAAGCTCTCGCTAAAATGAGTTTGTATCAGGCCCAATGGATGGCCCAGACCACCCCAGCATTTAACAAAAAGGGCCGCATCCAGAATGGATCAGACGCCGATATCGTTATCTTTGATCCGCAAACTATTGCGGCTAATGCTAGCTACGGCGACCCTTATCAAGCACCCACCGGTATCCAACACGTGATAGTGGGCGGCAGACATATTGTTAAAGATTCGGTTCGATTAGAAGGTCGTTATCCGGGCAAGAAAATACTAGGCAAGGGTGTGGCTGAATGATAAATCTAGTCGTTTGCGACATCCGCTAGATGATTGGAAATCTTTCGCTGCGCTTCAGGATGACGTGCATAAGCGAGTGATGACGAGCTGAGGTAAATTAGGTGAGATGATGTCTAAAGGTAAAAGAATTCATCTAGTCCAGAAACAACAAACCCCTGCTAGGCAGGGGTTTGTCATTACAACTATAGCGAATTAACTTCTAGAAGTTAAAACTAACTCGTGCGCCATAAATAGCACCTTCATCAGTGTAGATCGCGTGGCTACCAGTCAATAGTGGAATGTCGAAGCCACCAGAAGCAGTTTCTTCATCCGTTACGTTCTTGCCGTAAAGCATGAGTTCCCAGCTGTCTGAACGGATACCCGCACGAACATTGATTTTCTCAAAAGCTTCTTGGAAATCGATTGGGTCTAAATCACCCGTAGTCGAAAACTTATCCGTGAAGTTAAGATCACTGCTTAAGAAGAACTCATAGTTATCACTGACCGGACGATTGTAGTCAAAGAAGATTGCGCCAGAATACTCTGGTGCATTCGGCAATGTTCTACCTTTCAAGTCTTGGTTTGAAATGGGGTTACCACCAGCACTAATCGTAACAGTACATCCGCTAGAGGAGAGTGCGCCGCCAGCAATATCAGATGACTGCTTAGCAGTACAACCCGCTGTCGGGAAGGCACCGTAAGTAGCATCAAGCGTTGCAATATTTGCACCAATTCTTAGGTTGTCAGTCGCTTGCCATAACATATCAAGCTCGATACCTTTAACATTCGACGTTGCAGCGTTACGTACTTCAAAGCCGATGCCTACGAAGGTTGAAACCTGTTGGTTTTCATATTCACTGTCGAATACTTCCCAGTTAAACGTCATCGCACCGTCTAGCAAAGTGTGTTTACCACCTATTGCTATAGAGTTAGCAGTTTCATCTTCGTAACTCCAACCCTGTCCAGGAACAGTATAAATCGGGCCTGTGCCAAGAACTAAATCTGGAGCTTGGTCATCTACTGCGTTAAAGCCACCACTCTTAAAGCCTTCTGAGTAGCCTAAGTAGTAATTGCTATCATCCGACCGTGCCCACTCTAAGGTTACGCTAGGTGTGGTTTGGTCAGTGGTTCTAGAATCAACAAAAGCATGATCATAGGTAAGTGCCGTTACGCCTCGAATCACAGCACCGGTCAATGGATTCGCAGATGGATTTGCTAAACCTTCTGCATCATTTGAGATACGAGTCACGGCATTAGCATCTTTGTCTTCTTCGGTATAACGAACACCAGCAGTCAAAGACCAATTGTCATTGATTCGGTATTCACCTTGTAAGAACACAGCCCATGCAGAGGTGTCTTGTTTCCAATTAGAAACACGAGCGATCTGATTGAAGCTAGTCAAACCATTTACGCCAGCAGGTAGACCTAAGAAAGCTGCTGTAGGTCCTGGAATAGCCAACAAAGTTGGTCGGCCAATGACCGCATTAAGAAACCCAGGTACGCCTAAAGTTCCATCAAACGCAACAATACGATCGATTTCTTGAGTACTCTCTTCTACATAAGCACCGGCTATGTAAGAGAATCGATTGCTAGGGTCTGATGCAATTCGGAATTCTTGGCTAAATTGATCGAATTCTGAAATATCAGCTCGGCCAATAAATTGGATCGGCAAGAAGTCAGCATCAATACCATCTTCGTATTCGTACTCGGAATAACCCGTTACCGAAGTAAAGGTATAACCATCACCAAAATCAACATCGATGTTTAGAGACGTGTCATTGTTTTGAGTGTCAGTGCC
>JBLHMH010000091.1:0-12669 GCA_047621785.1 Polaribacter sp.
CCAGGTGTACATATTTCCGGTAATTTGGCGGGGCAAAACACACAGTTTTCTATTCGCGGTGTTACCCAGAACGACTTCAACGACATAATAGAAGCGCCCAACGCCGCCTATCTTGATGAAGGGTATTTGGCCATTGCGCAAGCTCAGACCTTTGCCGTACTTGATGTAGAGCGTGTTGAGATTCTCAAAGGTCCGCAGGGCACACTGTTTGGCCGTAATGCTACCGGCGGTTTGATCCACTATGTATCGAATAAACCCAGCCTTGAGGAAACCGATGGCTATCTAGATGTTTCTATTGGCCGCTTTGACACCGATGCAGACGCCAATCAATATGTAGTAGAAGGTGCTGTTGGTGGGCCGTTGAGTGATGCTGTAGCGGGTCGTGTTGCTATGCGCTATAGCAAACAAGATGGATACCTGAATAACCTGTATCCGGCGCAAACGCCGGCAGCGGGTTCGCTAGGATCAGCCTCTCCTGGTGCTGGCGCCGGTGCTGATCTCGGCGACGATGACACCTTTGCTGGCCGAGGTATTTTGCTGATTAAACCAAATGATGCAACTGAAATTACCCTTAGCGCAAATTATGCAAGTAGTAATGTTGCTACTGGGCCTTATCAATCTAAATCTACTATCGCGGTATTTAGCGCAGACCCGAATGCCGGTGGCGAGTTGATTAATGTGATCGATACACCCGCCAACGAAACTCGATCAAGTATTATTCAGGGCACCAATCTCGATGGTGGGGTGGATATTATCGATGGCGATGGCCCAGTCGGTGGTTCTCCGTTTACGATATTCCCGCGGGCGGTAGCCGGCGGTGATCTGTTTGGGTATCTGGACGCAGATGGTGCCGGTTTTAATACCAGCGGTGATTTTGCTTTTGAAGACCAGGGATCCACAGATACACTGGGCCTTAATGCCAAAGTAGAATGGCAGATGGCAAATGACGTGACGTTTACTTCGATCACTGACTACAAGGATTATGAAAAATTACTGTTTATTGATGTGGATGCGGCCCCAGTAAATCAGCTAGCAAATTACGCTGGGGTTGACGCGACTAGTTTTACGCAAGAGTTTCGAATCAATGGTGAAACCGATAGCAGCAGATGGGTCGGGGGCTTGTTTTATCTATCGATTGACAATAAATCCGATAATGGTTTGAAAGCACCCGCTGGTAGTATCGTAAATACTTTGTTTGGTGCTCCCTTTGATATTGGTGTTGTGTCTGAACTACAGACCGACTCATATTCGATCTTTGGCCAATATGAATATGATCTACGCGAAAATTTAACTTTGACCGCAGGCCTGCGCCTGATCCGTGAAGAAAAAGATTTTCAAACTGAAATAGGCTTTCTTTTCTCGAATGATAATTTCACAGTTAACCAAGGTGACTTCCTTCCTAACGTACCATTACCGGGCGCGCCATTTACAGCCGATCTTGATTCTTCAGATACGTTCTGGACTGGCAAGTTGAATCTAGATTGGAGACCCAGTGATGACATGCTCGTCTATGCGGGCGTAAATCGCGGTGTTAAGGCTGGTAGTTTTAATGCGCCACTACTGGGTGCATTTTTGGGATCGGGTGGTGTAGATGCGTTACCCTATGGCGAAGAAACCCTGATCTCTTATGAGGCTGGTTTCAAGAAGACCTTGGGGGATGGCAGAAGTACACTAAACGCTTCTGTTTTCTACTACGATTACTCTGATTATCAGGCCTTCTTATTTGTTGGCGTGGGTGGTGTAGTTATCAATGCCGATGCTGAAAATTATGGAGCCGAGATTGAGGTTCAAACGTCGCCGGCTGATGGCTTTGATCTGATACTAGGTGCATCTGTGTTAGATGCCACAGTCAAAGACGTTCCTTTACGAGCGTTCTCGCCTTTGCCTCCTCGAGACGTTGAACCAGCTTATGCACCACCATTTCAAGCTACAGCGATCGCTCGATATGAGTGGGCGAGCTTAGGTGGAATGTTACATGTGCGGGGTGATGTTAGTTATTCAGATGGTTTTTTCTACAATCTGAGAAATTTCGATGCCGATAAGTTCGATAGTTATACCTTGGTAGGCTTAGGGGTAGGCTGGGAGAACGAAGCCGCTGATTGGAAGGTTGATTTACAAATCAGAAACCTGACTGATGAACGAGCTGGAGTGCAAGGATTTGACTTGGCAACTTTATGCGGGTGTAACGAGGTGGCTTACCGAGCGCCACGTTCGGTTGGTATTAGTCTGCGCCGAGAGTTTTAATCTGTGTCAGATATTCCTCAATCAAGGCGAGGCTTCCTAAAAAAAAGCGGACTAACCTTTGCTTTCACCGTGGCTGGCGTGAGCATACAGCTCACACCGGCTCAAGCTCGGGAAAAGGGTGCCAGCCTGAACCTGTTAACTGAATTACAAGCCACCACTTTGGACTATTTAGCCGAGGGTATCGTGCCTGGTGCTAGTAAATTAGGAATTGTGCACTTTCTTGACTCACAATTATCTGCCAGCCCCGAAGATAGTTTGCTGATGCTCAGATACCTGGGAGTGCCCTCACCGCATTTAGACTTTTATAGCGCAGGCCTTGATAGCGCGGCGCAATCAGCTAAAGACCTATACGCCAAATCGTTGGATCGTCTGTCATCTGATCAGTTAGAAGAATTAATTAGTGACATCTCTACTGACAAGGTAGTTGATTGGCAAGGCCCGCCGGCGAGCTTTTTCTATTTTGTGCTTCGTTCTGATGCAGTTGATTCTGTTTACGGTACTCAGGACGGATTCAAGAGTTTGGAGATTCCGTACATGGCCCATATCCAGCCACCGACAAATTGGTAGTACTAAGCAACAAATTATTTGGTCAGGTTTATGCAGTTTAAAAAAAATGAGTATCTTGAAGCTGATTTGCTGATAGTCGGGTCCGGCCCAGCAGCCAGTGTTTATGCTGCCAAGGCGAGTATTGCTGGCAAGAAAGTAATCATGCTGGAGGCAGGTCCAGAGCGCGGTATGAATGAGCTCATCAGCTCCCAAATATGGGCCAGAAAATTAAAATGGGGCGGCAGTCTGGTTGAGGAAAGTGGCAACCATAAGATCGGTTTCAATTTTAACTCAGGTTGGGGCACAGGCGGCACAGGTATGCATCATTATGGTGTCTGGCCTAGACTACATGAGTGTGATTTCAAACAGCAAACCATGTTTGGTATGGGCAATGATTGGCCTATCGAATACCGCCAGTTGCAGCCTTTTTATGATCAAATTCAAGCGGAAATCGGAATCAGCGGTGATGAGAAAATGGAGAAATGGCGGCCTGAAGGCAGGCCTTACCCCATGCAACCGGTACCAGTTTTTAGTCAGGGCAGGGTAATTGCCAAAGGGTTTAAAGCGAAAGGTCTGCATACGGCAGCCATTCCACTGGCCATTAATACACAGCCACGGGGTCAACGAACGAGTTGCATCTACGATGGCTGGTGTGATGCGGGTTGTCCGACCGGCGCTCTAGCTAATCCTTTGGCTCACTACCTCCCTCAGGCGCGCAAAGCCGGCGCTGAGATTATCCACCAAGCTACTGCGACGAGAGTTTTAACCGACCAGAAAGGCAAAAAAGTGACTGGAGTTGAGTATTACAGTGAAACAGGTGAGAAACACCTTATAAGAACAAGCGTATTAGTATTGGCCGGCGGCGCGGTACAAAACCCACGGTTGATGCTGGCATCGGCCAATTCGTATCATTCCTTGGGATTATCAAACCGTAATGATTTAGTCGGTCGTTATTTAATGACCCATCCGTCCAAAACCGTTAACGGTTTGTTTAAAGATGAAACTGAGCCGCATTTGGGCGTGACCGGCGGACAGCTAATTAACCAAGATAACTACGATGATAAATTAGCAATCAAAGATGCTTTCGGTGGCTATCAATGGTTGATTGCGAATGCTGTCAAACCAAATGATTTATTGGGTTTTGCAAATAGTAGACCGGACATCAGAGGCAAAAGACTGGAAGCTTATATGCGCAAGGCGACTAAGCACTTCGGAACCATGGTGTATGTTGCTGACGATCTACCTCTAGCAGAAAATCGGGTCAGTCTGAGTAAAAAAACAGATCAATTTGGTATGCCATTAGCGCACGCTGCGCATACCATTAGAGCAGAGACCAATGCGTTAATCTCACATGCTGATGCACAGGGATTGGATATATTTGAAAAAGCAGGTGCTGAAGAAGCATGGCTTGGGCCGCTTGCTGGGATGCATATTTTGGGTGGCACGATTATGGGAAAATCATCTGAGGATTCGGTCACTAATCGCTACGGTCAGACCCATGAAATAGATAACCTATTTATCGCTGGGTCGGGGCTTTTCCCATCTAGCGGGGCGGTTAACCCTACTTTTACGCTGCATGCTCTGGCGTTATCAGGGGTTGAATATATGCTCAGAGAATGGTCTGTACTCGATTAATCGATAGGTGTTTTGTTCGGTATGCGGTGCGATGCAGCAATGCAAGAAGCTTGATCATAAATACCTGATAAGAGACTGAGTAGCTTAACCATCTTGTTGGTTTCCTCCTCTCCGTTACCAATGGTCTGTATCATTGGTAGTAGTAGTTCACGACGAAAGCCGGCGTACTTGTCAGTCGCCTCAATTCCGTCTTCGGTAACGCGATAGGTCGTGCCTCGTTTATGTTCATTAACGCCCACTTTTTTGATCAACCCTGCTTTAGTTAACTTCTTAATCGTATATTGAATGTTAGATATGTCATCTCTGTTGGTCAGGCGTGCCACCTCTGAAATGCTCTTAGGGCGGTCGTGCATTCGAATCATATTCAAGATTGCGTAGTCCATACCATTACATGGCTGTTCAGAGGTATGACAGCATGCTGCGCAATCGTCCATCCACCTTGCCAGGGCAGAGTGATTTCTAAACAACGCGAACTCGAGTTCAGTAAGATTGGTTTCATCCTGATTAGTTGAAAGGTGCCAGTGTTTGTTCCAACTTACCTTCTCAAGTACTTCGTTTTCCTTACTACTAATAGTTGTGTCGGTGGTATTCTCGCTACTATCGGTGGTAACAGTGTTAGTGCTGCTTGTCATGTGTGAACGTATCCTAGAAATTACAGCAGAAACCGCTGAAAAGAATGTTTAGTAACGCAAGAATAGGCGTGACTGACTCAGCTTACAAGTAGCCAATTGCAACTAATAACAAGCGTTTATCGTTGTACTATGCGGTTAGGGAGTCAAATCGCTATTTTAGGATTGGTTTTGTAAAATAGTGTTTAAAGTAGTCCCGGAGACAGGTGGAAGCTAAAATAGACTGACTGAGAGTTAAGCTTTGCTGTCATGTATTGAGTTGTGAATTCAATACACCCATATTTACAATTCAACATGGGATAATATCTATCGTTATAATAAGTTAGTTGGTCATCCTTATGTTTAGTCAGTGAGTAGATTTAGGCAGACTGTTAAAGACACTTAGGTACTGGAGCAGTACATTGTGCTCAAAGATCATTGATCAGTCGCTGCACTAGGTCAGCTTTTTCATTTTCTTTGTGATAAATGCCGTAGGCTTTGCGCTCAAAGACCGGTGCATTGGGTACATAGAATAATTCCTTGTTTTTTATCGCTTCTTCAATTGCAGGTTCGGCCAAGTAGGCGCTACCGGAACCTTGTTTAAGGTACTCGAAAGCGATTCGGCCCAGGCCTGTGCTTAGCTTGGATTTGCTCACGTCTGGGAAGCGGGCAGCAAACTTCACCGAAAAGTTCATACCCCAATCAACGCGAATAAAGTCACGGTTCATCGCGTCATTAACATCCTCTAAAGGCTTTGACGATACCAGTCGGAGTCGAATCGTTTTTAACGGTTGTGAAATAAGATTGACGCCTTGAGGCGCATCGTAAAGAAAGGCGACATCCATAGTGCTATTCATAATGCGTTGCACTAGTGTTGTTGCGCTGAAAATATCTGCGGTGATCGCTAGTTTGGGTTCTTTAGCCGATATTTTGGTCAGCCAATTTTGCAGCGTAATGTCCCATAGGCCAGATAAACCGCCCACCACCAAGGTGTTGAGCATACCTTTTGGGGCTCCGATTTCTTGTCGCGCACGCCCCCAAAGCGTCATGATGCTCTTGGCGTGTGGTACTAAGGCTTGACCGCTTTGGCTAAGGTGGATGTTACTGCGCTCACGAATAAAAAGCTCGGTTCCTAAACTTTCTTCCAGGACTCGAATACGCGCGCTTACGGTTGATTGAGATACGAATAAATTATCCGCAGCGTGTGCAAAGTGCAATGTTTTAGCAACTTCTAGAAAGGTCTTGAATGCGTTTAGATCCACGTTGTCACCTTAAATATAGTCAACCCCGACCAGCGACTCTAGAGAGGGATTTTATTAAACCAGATAGCGTAGTGAGTATTTACCTTAAACTTGATTTTCACAGCGATTGCTGACTTGGTCAATACGAAAATCCTTTTAAAAAGGGATTAAAAATTATCTTCGTAGAGCACATTTAAAGTCGGGGAATTTAATATGAGTTTCAATTCATTGCGGTGTTTTTTAGTTCAGTTCTATCACGTGCACAAGTTTTTGTTACGCTTGAAGCCAAACCCAAACCTGTTTATTTGCTTGATCGGAAATTTCGATCATCACGGTCAAAAATTTTCTTTTTACATGTAGCTTTATTAGATAAATAATATTTGTGTCGTTAGTAAGCAGTACGTTGGAAATTGGTAAATATTTTCTATTATAGAGTAGGTATAAATTAATTCTCAAGACTGTTTAACGACCTTTACCCTTTTTGGTTTCACATTAGGCAAGCCTAAATTGTCCACGGAGTTAGCTATGAGTAAACAAGCTCGACATTCGGAATTAGATGACAGCGAAAATGATTTTTCAGATTTTGTTGATAGTCTCAATTTTGATAATGATAATTTTTTAGATCACTACGAGAAGCCTTCACATAAACGGAGTAAGCGCTCAAAGGAAGCAAGGAGGAGGATTGAGCAATTTTGGGAAGACAGGGAGCTAGAGAATCGGTTAGATGAGTATTATTACCACACCGACGATTAGCCTGCCACTAGGCACTGTCGAAACTTAGGCTCTGGTGTGTCAATGCGCGAGAATTTGTTACGCCATTGGCGCGCCAGAGCTTTTGTTTTAGAGCCTAATACATTTGCTTGTTTAGGGATTATTGGAGCAGCCAGTCGGCCTTGCAAGTATGTTGCTGACCGAAATTAGTGCAAGAGATACTTAGCTCCATTTAGCATGACGAGGTAGTGGTTCTCTGGTTTTGTTCCAACTCTCTGTTCTACCCAAATGTAGTTTCCGCCCGCTTATCATGGCCTTCATCGCGCTTAAATAGTCAGCTGATCTCGCCTAGTTGGTGAAAACATCACAACTGGAGAAGAATGTCATCAGGTCTTTGAATGTATGCCTGTTCTCTTTTTTTCGCACTCAGGAGGTCTATTTGGCCTCAATAGAAGAAAATATTGGTAAAAATTACCGTTGCTAGGCAGCTCCAACTAATAAATTTTTTCGAAGCTTATCCGACTAGCCCCCGCAATTAATCCTTTAAAGGATAGCCAATGCTGCTTAGCATCATACAACGATTGACCCAAACCGCTACTTAAGGACACTGGTGATACACATAAGTACGAAGGACAGGCCGTTTTTATTACTGACCTAAAAGCCAGTAAAAACGCCTCTTACAATGAGAGCTTGCAGTATACTCGCCACCCCTCTAGAAATTAATAACGTCAATCATATAAAGGTTCTTCATTGCTCAAAGCATTACTTAAACTAATTGTTAGAAAAGACGGTTCTGACCTGTATTTGTCGTCGGGTGTTCAGCCATCAATGAAGGTCCAGGGAAAGTTATATAAAATTGGTAAGCAAAAACTAAATGGTGTTGACGTAAAAAAAATCTCACTTGAGGTTATGAACGCCGAACAAGCTAAGGCGTTCGAGCAGAAGCCGGAAATGAATTTGGCGATTGATGAGGCTGACATCGGGCGATTTAGGGTTAATATTTTTCGCCAGCGCAACGATGTGGCGATGGTCATACGGGTTATTAAAACCGAATTGCCGAATTATAAAACGCTAGGCTTGCCAGAGATACTGACTGAATTAGTTATGGCTAAGCGTGGATTATTAATCTTTGTAGGTGGCACAGGGTCTGGTAAATCAACCTCGTTGGCAGCTCTGATTGACCATCGTAACAAAACCCATGCAGGCCACATCATTACCATTGAGGATCCAATCGAGTTTATTCACCCTCATAAGGCAAGCATAGTAAATCAACGAGAGGTTGGGGTTGATACCGATAGTTACCAAGACGCGCTTGAAAATACCCTGAGACAAGCTCCAGACGTGATACTCATCGGGGAAATACGCAACCGAGAAACTATGGAGCACGCGTTAGCCTTTGCTGAAACAGGTCACCTTTGCCTGTCGACGTTGCATGCAAATAACGCGGATCAAGCGCTGGATCGCATTATTAACTTCTTCCCTGAGGAACGGCACAACCAGCTGTTTACTGACCTATCTCTCAATCTGCAAGGGATTATTTCGCAGCGTTTGATTCCAACCGTCGACGGCGGTCGTACAGCAGCGATAGAAATTCTAACCAATTCTCCTCGTATGAAAGATTTAATTAAATCAGGTAAGGTTACTGAAATTAAAGAGGCGATGGCGTTGTCCGAAGCCTATGGTATGCAGACGTTCGATTTAGCACTGTTGAACTTATATAAATCGGGCAAGATCAGCGAGGAAGAGGCGCTCAAAAATGCAGATTCACCAAATAACTTACGTCTCAAGTTAAACAGTATAAAAGGGGTTTCACTGGAGTCAAACTTCGAGCTTGAGGTGGAAAAAGAACCAGAGGAGGATGAGGAAGAGAAAACACAAGAACAAAATTTTGGTCAGCCCTTTAACGCCAGTTAATTGCCACGCGAACGGTTAAAGGATATCTAAAGCTTGTTTCGAATCTTGAATTTCGTCATTTTGAGCAATGCGGCAGGGTTCTTTTTTATCTCAGCAGTTTCAGTGAAACCATGAACCAGCTAACCACCAGGATAGATCCACCAATAGGAATAACCATTCCAAGTATTTTGAACCCAGTAAGGGCAAGGATATAACAGTTAAAAGAAAAAAGTAGAGTGCCCGTTACAATAGCGAACATGTATCTGGATAGATCAATGTTTTTTACATCCTGAACCACAGCAAGTAGCAGTAAGCCTAAGCTCATATAGAATTGATAGCGAACACCGGTAAGATAAGTCGCCTGCGACGCTACTGATATAATATTTTTTATGCCATGAGCTCCGAAGGCTCCGATGGCAATACATAGTGCCAGAGAGAAAGTTGCAATAAAATAATAATTTATTTTCGGCATATTAATATTCCTATAAATTTAGTTATAAGATGATCTTTGTGTTTGCGTAGAACAGTCTGTAAACGCGGTTACCTAAGCCCAGCGACAGTTTTTTGGAGTAGTTCTCAGCCCGCACTTAAGCTGTCGAAGCACTCGGTGCGCTAGGTTTAGCATCGGTGTTGTTAACTTTTTTTCTAATCAACCAAATCACAAAGCCAGCTACCAAAATCAAACTACCTCCGATTAACGGCCTAAAGAACAACCATGCAATTGCAATGGTTAGAATTGTTAGACAAAGTGAAATAAGGAATGCTATAAAACCAGCGCCAGTTTCAACAATGTTGCCAAGAATAGGAAGAACATCAGCAAGCACAGAAAGTGGCTTTAATATCATGCTTAAGCCTATTGTCATTATTAGGAGTCCAATTATGCGGATCATCCAAGTCAAAAAAGCGTTACTCTCTAATGCTGTTTGAAACATGCTTTCTTGGCTAATAAAACCGTATTCAAGAAGCAGGATGTCGCCACCGCCAGATGTGGTAAATGACTGAAAAGTATTGTCAACTTGCTGAGCAACGATACTTACGGTTGCAGGTTCCACCACCTCGAAATGAACTTTTTGATCGCCAACTATCGGATAGCTTGAGTCGTTTCCAATAAAATACCCTCCGTCATAAGGTGAAAAATTGTGGTCCCTTGTGTTACTTAATGTGCTGTTCGAATCTAATTCAAGTTTTCTGTAATTAGTCATTTTCTCGGTTAGGCTGTCCGGAAAATCAAACGCACCAAAACTTATTTTGTTTGCTTGCAAGTTAAGACTATTAAATGGGGTGCTGCTCGGGTTCTGGTACTCAGGTCGCTTGAAATCATTAGAGTTTATTAAGCCTTCGCTCCAAATTTCTGAGTAGCTATATTCGCTTATGGTTTGCTCACTCCCGCCCGTCTGTTTTTCTGTCCTTGTCGTAACATTTTCTTGCCACTGATAAGTCTGAACTGTACGTTTAAGTTTAATTGCATTCGCTTCAATAAAAAACACAGGGTCTGCTAATATTTCATCAGTTAGTACATCGGCTGTTAAATGTACTAATTTTTGATCGTTCAGAGAGTTAATTGTTTTACTCTCTATATGAACAACTAAGCCCGAACCTTCTTCAAGCGCTTTTATACGGTCAACGGCTCTGCCTTCATTCCAGGTTAATAATGGAAAAGCGATAATAAAGAGAATTAAGCCAAAAAAAACGCCTTTAATCGCACCGCCAATTCTACTTAACCAACCTTGCGATGTTACTTCTGTGAAATTGTTATTATCCATTAGGAGCTCCGAGTTTATTATTATTTGAAGTTGCGCGAGATGGTATCAGGTCATCAATGCTAGCGCCACAGAGTTGCTAGTGCTGGGTTAACATCGTGAATTAATTGAAGTTTTAGTTTATCTAATGTCGGGAGGAAACAGACCTAGCGGTTTAGGGTAACGTTGGGTTATACGACTCATGCTAGGCCGAAAAAAGTGTGTGATGCTTAATCCATCCGATACCAGCTTTTCAAGTAGCTTTTGTTATTTTCTCTTTCTTCAGACATCGTCATCAGGGCCATATTGCGAACCCTAAACTGAAAGGAAAACAGTCTAAATACGCTCTGTTAAATGTAACAATTTGCACCTCGCTAATTTGGGTTGGCTAATACCTGATAGCGCTTGCCAGCAAAAGCTAGCGGTTCATAACCATTGGGCGTCGAAATCAACCAGTACAAAACCTTGTTGTTGCAACGTTTCGACGATTTCAGCCAAGTGTTCATAGGTGTGGGCTGGGATCGTTGAATACCAGTACGCAAGGGTAGGGCTTGTCCCATACTCGTAAAGTAGATTCGGAGTTGGAAATGATTTCATCGAGAGTAACGTTCGGTGCTGCGTCGCCCACCGATTCCCCCATGACCGTCTGATAACCTAGCCGGTTCGCGGTTTCACGTACATTTCTTGTGAGAATGTAATAGGGTGGGCGAAACAGACGCGTGGTAGTAGGATGCGGTAAATCAATAGAATTGAAAGGGAGTTCGATATACCTAAATCAGAAAGAATAGATTTTCCCCCCCCAAAAAAACGGTGCTGTCACTTTCTTTATCGATGTACTATTCAAGGTAATTAAAGTCGGAAAAGATTCTCTATGTCAAAAGTGCTTATCATCACCCTTCGGGTAACTTACCGTGCCGCCCTTGCTGGTTTTCTTGTTTTCGTATTAATGACCAGTGCGCTCGCAGTTCCTGCGCCCCAGGCGATTATAGTGATGACCTATAATATCCAACAATTGGGTTATCCAAATTGGATGGTGAACCATTTCGAAAAGCAAAGACTCGAATTGATTCCCGAAACAATAACGGCGCTTTCAAAGCGCCCCGACGTACTCATATTACAAGAAGTGTTCACACAGCATTCTTTCGAGTTTTTAGTAAACATGATGTCTGAGATTTATCCTTACCACACGCAAGTGGCGGGAGAGGATTGTGAAGATCGTCGCTGGGCCAGCATCTCTGGGGATTGCGAGCCTAGTTTTATTAAAGGAAGTAGCGGAGTGGTCATTTTTAGCCGTTGGCCCATAGAGGAACAACATGCTTATGTCTTCCATGCAGTGCGAGTGAGTAAATCATTTGATTTTTTAGCCCGCAAAGGTGTGGTCTATGCAAAGATTCAAGTTGAGCGCGATAATTTCAAACAAGCTAATCCCAAACAACCGATAACGTTGCACGTTTTTGGCACGCATCTTCAAGCATCTGTTAAGGAACATGATATACGCCTGCTTCAGCTTGATGAAATGCGTCGTTTCATCGATGGCTTTCATATATCTGCGCTGGAACCGGTAATTCTCGGGGGTGACTTCAATATCAGCTCAACTGATCAGCCAAGGCTTCATGATTTGTTCTCTCATACCGTCGCAAAGGTGAGGTTGCCGAAAGGTGGTATAGGCTCAATTTCTGATAGTACTAACGAATATCTTCGCTTGCTTGAGGGCGCCAACGCTGAAGTCAGGGCGGATACGACTCTGGATTATATTCTTTTTCGTACCGATCATCTACAACCAGTTAATATTCCGACGTTGCAGGTGATTGACCTTAAATCTAAAACTCCATGGCTTGGGACCCGAGTACTTAAACCTGATGTTGAACTAAGTGATCTATCTGATCATTACCCTGCGATCATAGAGTTTGAGTTCTAACGTATGGTGAAGATATCTGAAGTCGCCTCGAATTCCTTTGTGTTGCCGTCTGCTAATGTAACTAGACCGGTATGCTTCATTCGGTATTGACCGGGTGTCGTAATGTCTGCGGTATCCCACGATAGCTGGGCAAT
>JBLHMH010000092.1:0-12661 GCA_047621785.1 Polaribacter sp.
GGGCTTGTAGTTCTTTAAACGCCTCAGTGTCTTCCATGTGCAACTGCACGTACATGCTCACACCAATGAGTAAAACGCTAGCAATGAATGGGATTCGCCAGCCCCATTGCATAAAGGCTTCTTCTGAAACACTATAACTGATGGCTATAAACGCCAGGTTGGCTAGAATCACGCCGACGGGCGCGCCAGCCTGAGCAAAGGCACCATAATAACCTCGCTTATCCGCAGGTGCGCTTTCGGTAACTAATAACATAGCCCCTCCCCACTGACCTCCAATAGCGAGCCCTTGGGCGAAGCGCAATATGGTCAAAATAATGGGCGCAGCTATTCCAATACTTGCGTAGGTTGGCAACAAACCAATAAGGGTTGATGCAACACCCATCAACATTAGCGCTATCACTAAGGTTCGTTTTCTGCCGATACGATCGCCGAAATGACCGAATATAATACCCCCAATTGGTCTCGCAATAAAGCCAAACGCAAAGGTGCCAAACGAAAGAATCAGGCCAACTGTAGGAGTACTGTCTGGAAAGAATGCTGTAGGGAAAACAAGCGCCGCAGCGGTCGCATAGAGAAAAAAGTCATACCACTCAATGCTGGTTCCCGCCAACGAAGTCAGAGCGACTTTACGCATTCCTGCTTCATCAGAGTGTGCAGAGCTATTGTGTGTCACGTCAGGATTATTCATGTTGTCTCCGTTCTAATAATTTTTATTGATACAACTGGTGATAGCAAGCAGGGTCTAGCAAGGCAGGTCTTAATTTATGATTCTTAATGATACCACTGACTGTGGTGTAGTGAAGTCCAAAGTAATCTCCTATCTCTTTCAAGGTGTAGCCGCCTCCTGCATAGGCCATTACGATAGCATCATTTCGCGAGTTTGTGTTATTCACCTGATGTGACTTTGGCTTTGATCTTCGTTGTGATGACGGTATTTCGCTTAGTTATTTGGCGCCATAAATCAGCACCTGCATGGCGATTACGAAATTTGCATCACCTAGATAAACTAGATTCCGTAGAACACAAGTAGGGTTTCACGTCTTGAATTTTAAATTTTTGATGATTCGGCTCACCATTGAATTATCCGGTCCAAAACAATCGCCTATTTCTTTCATTGAGTATTCCCCACTTCGATAGGCCTTTACAATACCGTCATTTCGATTGTTGGTATTATTGAAATACCATTCGATTGGCTTGGTTGTCGCCTTTTCTCAAGAAACGGCAAGAAACGGGGACAGCCAAAGGTTGATATCTCATCTTGGCGCCCTGCTCTATCAGTATCCTTCAAACCCGCCCTGCTGTATAGAATTGAGCTCTCCAGGGACTGACAGTTGACTCCATCAAACCTCATAAGTACTATCGGCTCACTTCGATCAATATAGTAACCAACATGTCTGTTGTAACTGACTTATTTGGCTACCTGCATAACAATTATTTGAGACAAAACAATGAGTAAGCTATTTACGGCCATTAATTTCAAATGCGGCGTCACCATGAAAAACCGTTTTGTGCTGGCTCCCCTCACCAATACCCAAAGCCATACTGATGGAACATTATCAGATGATGAATACCGATGGTTAACCATGCGCGCCCAAGGTGGATTTGGTTTAACAATGACCTGTGCTGCCCATGTTCAATCTATAGGCCAAGGTTTTCCCGGGCAGCTGGGCATTTTTGGTGATCAACATCTTGAAGGTCTTACGCGGCTTGCTAGTGCGATTAAGAGTGAGCAAAGCCTAGCGGTAGTGCAACTGCATCACGCAGGCATGCGCTCACCAGAAGCACTTATTGGCGAATCACCCGTATGCCCATCGGATAATGCAGAAACTAGCGCCGTGGCTCTGAGTACCGAAGCGGTAGATCAGCTGATAGAAGATTTTATCTGCGCAGCCCAAAGGGCCTTCAACGCTGGCTTTGATGGTGTCGAAATTCATGGCGCACACGGTTATATTCTCGCCCAGTTTCTGAGCCCAACCATTAATCAGCGACAAGACCAGTATGGCGGCAGTATCGAAAACCGCATGCGGCCGATCATGCAAATTATCAAGGGTATCCGTGAACGCTGCCCGAGTAATTTTCTGCTAGGTCTGCGACTATCGCCAGAGCGCTTTGACCTGCACCTGCCCGATATTATTGAAGTAGCAAAACGAACTCTTGCCGACGCCAAGATAGATTTTCTTGATCTGTCGCTTTGGGACTCTTTCAAAGAACCTGAAGATGAGGCCTATCAAGGTCGCAGTCTGTTGTCTTATTTCACCGAATTAAAGCGTGGTGATGTCAAATTAGGCATCGCGGGAAAACTGCGTAACCCCGACGAAGTGCGCCAGGCTATGGAGGCTGACATCGACTTTGTTATGCTTGGCCGCGCTGCTATTTTGCACCATGATTTTCCACTGCAGATGCAAGCCAATAGCGACTTTACTCCCATTAGAAATCCGGTTTCCGCCGATCATCTGCGCAACGAGGGTTTGGGTGAGGCGTTTATTACCTATATGTCTAGCTGGAAAGGCTTTGTTGGCTAGCGCAACCGCATACGAGTGCCGTTTCCTTGCAAGGGAGAAATGGTAAAACTCGCGCTGACCTATAGAAAGCGAATGCCGATGGCTATAATCAACTCTTAGTTAAGGTGGCAACAAGCTTATTCTTCTACCTGTACGACTATTCGTCCCATTGATGAAGATGCAAATTCAATACGATCACCTGGTTGCATAAAGTGTTTTGAGTCATATTCCGCTTTAATGAATGACTCAATAAGTATCGATATTATCGGCTCCTGACCAAATATTGCGCCATTTCCAAGGTAGGCAAACAGCCCGTTAATAATGTCAGCACGCGCTGGCATGGTGAAAATGACGCCCTCAGATGTACCAGACATCAAGATCATAGACTGATCGATTTGACCATTAGCTGCGAGTTTCACAAAATCACCCTTATAGAGAAATCTAGGTGCGGCCATGTCGGCTAACACCTTGCTGGTAAGTTCTCTGTAGTTGAGTATCATTTCTCCACCGCGCGCATCCTGTCGTGGTTCACCATTCATACTGGTTGTCATCCGTTCATCTGTTATGAATTGCTCCCAATCTTTAGGGATCACTAATAAGGCACCTGAAGGGAAAAAGCCAGGGCCACTTTTGCCGTCACTAAAGCCTGTCCCTGAATCAAGATTTTGTGGGTCAATCAAACGTAGCAGAGTTGCACGTTCGGTAAAATCACCGCAAAGAAAAAAGCCCTTTGTTGCGGCATCAAAATCAGTCAACGAGCGAATTGTGCGATCAAACCTAAGACACAGCTCTACCTCGTAATCAAGCAGCCCACCGTCTAACCAAGGAACAGTGGTTCTGGCAGGGGTTGCACGGCCAAACTTTGGAAAATTAAACACTGAATCACTTCCCGCTTCTTCGGCATGTTCGGGGAAATTTGTCCCGATACCAATATGACGTTCTCCTTCTCCTGCAACGGCAATTAGTTGTGAGAAGTCGATAGTCATATGGTGCTGTCTGCCAATTACGGCAGCCTGTAGCTGCTCATTATCCAGAGATGACAAAACGGTAAAAGGACTTTCTGAATCAATCGCGCCTATGCTCTGAAGGTCTATACCTGTGATGGTTTCGCTATCAAAATCCACCACTAATATGGTTCGAACCATGCCCGAACTGTCAACTATTTGCGCTAAGGTCCAACCATCAGAAGTCGGCAGCATTGCGGACTGAAGAGGATTCTTTTCAAAACTCGCGAGATTGTATTTTTGGTCAGGAGAAGTTGCTCTTAATAGCAAAAGCACCGCCAATGTTGTTATCACGGCAATAGCAATCAGTCTTACAAATTTATTCATATCAACGTTCCTCATTGGGCTGTCGTTGCGCCGGTTATCGATGAAAACTGTGGTTTGTCGATGTTTTTATTGGCGACTCAGTTGGCCTGATTGCATCGGACGGACTGGTAATCGAGTGAACTGATTTCATCGGTTTCAGGCGATCTCAAACCATAGATAAGTCTGGTCCTTGCTTCAATACTTGCAAGCAACACGTTGCCCAGTTTGAGTGCCGAATCAGCTGCGTTGCTCGATTGCTCAGTCAAGTATTTGAACGCCAGCTGATCTTGTCCGCTATCAAAAAGAATATTGGAAGTACTCTCAACTCGTTCCTGATCTTCGATAAGCTGATCTTCAAATGCGCTTAGTGCTTCAGTGACTTCGGGCAAAAATTTGTCCGGATGGTCACAGGTGAAGTACATCAGGCGTTTGAAAGTGCGGGCAGCAAATTCTGTCGCTTCCTGTATCTGCCAGTCTTTCGTCACAAATCGTGTAGCCTCACCTTTGGTCAGGTATCGATGCTTTCCAAACTGAGGAGAGATGCGCTCAACACCAATTCGATAGGGTATAAATGGCGTGGTGACTGATCCTGTCGCTGCGACCCAAAGCGTTCTATTCTCTGGGCGTATTGCGGCACGAAGATGGGCGACCTGGCCATAGCCCGTTGTGTCCTTTGAAACTCTGGGGTCACGAACAACGTTTAACATCGCTCTGAGACTTATAGGTGCTGCCTCTAGCAACTCGAGTTCCAATTCGTCGCGCGGGTACCGGGGACCCTCTCCACCGTACACAGCCGTAACATTGAATGCCTTGCCTTGTTCAGGGTCAAACCAGCCTTGCGTCACCGCGAAATTAATAAAGTTATCTGAACCCATGTAGTTGGGGTTATCTAGAAAGTCCAACGGTATGTCTCCGATATCACCAGGATAAGACACTCGGATTTCACCAGGACCCAGCCGTTCGGCAACCCAAAGACCTTTGCCGCCTGCAAAATTCAGTAGCACCCAGCCTTCATTTTCATCAGCGAACATATGGGAATTGCCGCCGTAGGTTGAGTAACCGTGTTCATCAATGAGTGTCCCGATAATTTCTACCGCCTCTCTAGCCGACGTCGCTCGTTCCATCGCGATGCGAGACAAGTCACTGTAACTCGGCCCTGTCTGCGGGTTCGGGGTCATGCTTATAAGCTCTTCGCGAGAGGTGGACCAAACATCTCTTGCAGCAACATTGTGTTCGTTCATACCGCCATTGGTTATGGGGGTCGGAAAACCCTCGTAATCGGAGTAATTCATCGTTAGGTATCGGTATGTTTCGGCAACCTCGGGAATCTCGGTGAATCGCCCGGGCATATTGGCGGTGTCGTCGACACCGACACGAACCGTCGCACCGGTTGGATGCTGTTGTCGGGGAACGATTTCGAGCCAATGACTTGATACCTCATCGCCTGACCCGCCTAACAGGACGCTACCGTCGACTGTCAAATTCTTTCCCACGTAAATAGCGTAGCTCGCATCCGCATCGATGGTCGGTAACGCGAGTAAGCCAATCGCCAGTCCAACTGTCGTTATAACTTTTAATAAACTAACACTCTTCATTTTGCTACTCTCCGTATGATTAATAGTCAGCTACGTCGAGCTGCTTCCAAATGCCGCAAGGCAGACTTGAGAACCTGGATGGTGTATCGAAGAATAAACGCTACCTCCGGTCTAAGCAATGAGCAACAAAAAGATTTGGCTATCAGGTCTTGCCTTTGATGATTTCGCTTACGCATGAGTGGTCTAGGCTACAGCACTCACCTATTTTTCTTAGTGAATACTCTCCCCTTCAAATAATGGGACATCTAGCGGGGTAATGACCTTGGATATCCATCTAGTTTCACCTGTATTCCAATTTTCTATGTATTATCGCTATCTATCAGTTTATTTTTCAAAAGTGGCGTAAATGTCTAGCAAAGAAATTATATATTTTAACCGATCTACCCAAACTATGGAGACTGAGCTTGTATACGGCGACAGTGCCATTAAATTTATTTATGACAACACGTTTGGTAAAATACTAGCGCCGCTTGTTGCATCAAAGCCTGTTAGCCAGTTGTATGGTTGCTACCAAGATTGGTCAATATCAAAGAATAAAGTGCCAGCGTTTGTCGATAAATTTGATATTGATTTATCCATATATAAAGCAGGGTCTGTCTCGTCTGAGAAAAAACAGAACTCTTATAATAGCTTCAATGAATTTTTTATAAGAGAGTTCATCACCAATAAAAGAGATTTTGTTGGTGATGAAAATAAGATGCCGGCTTTTTGTGAAGCAAGATACTTTGGTCATGAAGCGATTAATAGTGACGTTAAAATTCCTGTCAAAGGCAAGCTTCTAAGTTCCAAGGATCTTCTTGGAGGATCAAAGTGGTCAAATTTTTTTGCTGGGGGGCCACTGTTAATCGCCAGACTTTGTCCGGTTGATTATCATCGGTATCACTATCCATTAGAAGGCGAAACCTTAGATAGCTTTCAGATTAAAGGCCAGTATCACTCTGTTAATCCAATCGCATTAAGCGCAAAGCCCGAGATTTTTATAGTTAATGAAAGAAGAGCATCGATTCTTGAGACTGAAAAGTTTGGCAAACTGGCCTATATAGAAGTTGGTGCAGCGATGGTGGGTAAAATTATCCAAAGTCATGACGAAACCAAGCCTCACGGCAAAGGCGATGAAAAAGGTTATTTCTTGTTTGGTGGGTCAACCGTGATTCTACTAGGTGAGAAGGGAAAGTGGAGCCCCTCTGCAGATGTATTAACTAATACTAAAAATGGCGTTGAGACGTATTTACATCTAGGCGAAGAAGTAGCTGAATTGAAGGATTATTAAATTGGTTCTTTAGCAAATGCTCAAAACTGACTGACACCATCCAGAGCAATGAAAAGGCCCAACTTTTTATTTCAAGTGGGCTATCTAGGCTAGATCAATTTGCAAACAGTATCGCCTACCCAGTGAATCGGAATGGGAATATGCTGCAAGAGCGGGAAGCCAGGATGAATACAGTTGGGGAAATAGCGCAAGTGAGGAAAAGGCGAATTACGATAATTCGATAAGTCAAACGACCTCGGTTGGGCGCTATGAGAAGAACCAGTTCGGATTATATGATATGCACGGAAACGTATGGGAATGGGTGCAAGATTGCTATCACAGCAGTTATATTGGGGGTCCAAATGACGGCAAAGCGCGAACTGATTGCGATACGGAGTATCGTGTTTTGCGCGGCGGTTCTTGGTTTCACACTGCCAACAGCCTACGTGCGGCTTACAGGTTCAGCACTTTCGGTTTTCGCTTAGCCGTGGATAATTAACGGTTTAAATTTCACTTTCAGGAGCAGTTACAAGGTTTTGATATCTTTGATCATTATCGGCCAAGCGCTAAGGCGACGCTTGGTTTTTCCGAGTCATCCAGGCCTGCATAAAGTCCCGCATAGCAGCCTCATCCTCTGGCGTATCCCGTGGTTTTTCGCCTGTTGCATATGGCTACATCGCACCGATTAACTGCACAAGTTCATCACGAGGATAGCTGTCCTCGTGACCAACGTTGTACTCCAGTAGCTCTTCAATGGCGGTACTTATTGTCCCGCCTGCTTCCATTTTCTTTGGGACAATTAAGTAACGGTCTCTAGGATTGTCTTTAAACAATGCCTATTGGATGGTCTCTGCAACAGCGTCTGGGGAAGTGCCCTCCCCTGAAACTCCCGTTTTGAGTCGTTCCCGGCAGCCATCTAATATTTTTTATCGACGTTCTTCAAGCAAACCCCAACTTTTGACATTCTTGTCGCCAAGCATTCGCTTACAGCGCGTCAAGCCAATTTCAGAGGCAAAATTACCTGGGTTCACTGCCGCGACGTGCATGCCGAAATCACCTAATTCCGCTGCAGTCGCATCTGCCATCGCTTCGACAGCATGTTTACTGGCCGAGTACATACCATAGCCGCCACCAGACAGCACGCCTGATATTGAGCGACCTCAGCATAACTCAGTTTTTGACAGTTTCACGAAGATTTCTTCAATAAAATCAACGGCCCTATTGCATAAGTTTACGAAAAAAGGGGTTATGCTGAGGTCTCATTGAACTAATATTTATAATACGATCTTTCGATTTAAGAATCATCCGAGGAAACGCAGTGACTCTGAAAACGCCATAGACGTTAACTTACATTAAAAAATCAAAATCTACTTCATCGGCTAAAACCATCGGCGCCACAAAATTCACGCCTGCATTATTTACCAGTCCCCACAGCCCACGTCCTTGGCTTTCAATTTTCTTGACGGCGGCATAAATTTGACTCTGGTCAGTGATATCCTAACGAACGGCAGTGACGTTTTTAATCTGATTCAGCTCTTTCATATCAGCATCTTTGCGCGCGCCTGCGTAGACAAGATATCCCTTTGGCGCAAGTAATTCTGCAGCCCCTCGTCCTATACCGGATGTCGCGCCCGTTATCAGCACAGCCTTGTTTTCATTTTGGTGATCATCCGCCAGCGCGGGTGCCAACACTAGCATGCCCATAAATATGATCAAAGTTGACACAAAATATTTCATTTCATTCTCCTTTTAGCTAATCTAATATAGCCCCGCCACATTAGCTTTGACTATAAAAGCTCAGGGTAAGAATAGTACCAGACTCCATTAGATCATGAAAACTTCGCCTCGAGGAGTAGTTAATTCTGATCCTAAGTATGTAAAAACCTAATTCTTGTTTTGTCTTCAAGATCTGCGAAGCGACAACGATAAAGTAAGCCACCATCCCATAGCGGCTCTTAATGCTTATTTAAGTACAGTATTTGCTAGACCTACTCAGCATGTATCATAGTGACGTTCGCAATATTGTAAATAGGATCAATAATGATAAAAACTCTAATAATATGCATCTTTCTAGCCGTTCTAGGAGGGTGCGCGACGACTCCATCAGATGTAACGGGCCTCGATGAGCCGTCATACAATACAGCTAAATATTATAGACTGCGGCTGTTTTTTGGTTTATCCAAACCTAATGGAGCTGCAGTCTCCGCAAGTGATTGGGAGTCTTTTCAAAACAATGTGATTGCGAAACAGTTTGACGGTTTTAACATTGTTGACTCGATTGGGTTTTATAAAGGACAGCCTGAACCCTCGAAAATATTAACCCTCATCTTGAACAGGACGGAAATACGTAAAGCTGAAAAAATAGCGCAAATTTATGCTGAGCGCTTCGATCAAGAGTCGGTAATGATGGTTGCTGTACCTGTACTCAAGTGGGACTTTATCGATAAATAGACGCTCACACCTGGGTGTCCAGCTATAAATCATTTCAAACTAATGGTTTTGGAAACAAGCCGTAAATCTCCCCAGCCTCTTGCTAAAGCTGACTCAGGCCGCGCTGCTAGAAGTGCTTGCCCGCTCGCGTCAAGGCCATAGCGAAAACCGCTTACTTGAAAGTCGACATTTGTGGCCTTAGCGCTTAACACCAGTGAAATGGTTAGCGAGCGACAATCGCGGCCATGACACGAGAAGCGATTTATGTCGCGGTCAGTATTGGTTAGGCCGTTGACAGTCATTGATGTAAGCGCAAGCTCCTTTTCCTTAATGCGACCAACGACAATGTCGCTGTCTGGCGCATTGATTTGAAGGGTGACTAAACGTTCATCGCCAATAATTTCATTGCGTGCAATCTGCACATCAACCCCTAGCGTTGCAAAATTTGGCGCTTTAGCTACGTATGCTTGGTCTGCAAAGCCAACCACCGAACTCAGGCTAAACGATGTAACATCGTTCATTGCTTTGGGTAAAGAATCATTCGTGAAAGTAGCAAATGTGGCTGACTGGGTTTCGATATCAGCGACTTGTAATATGGATAAGCCACGCGGGGCTTCGGGGCTGTAGGCCGGAACAACGGCGGCGGCGGCGATGAATACGCTCACAATGCATAATACCACGGCCGGGACTATCCACTTCACCCTATCTGGTACGCCATCAATAGGGAGTGCGTGCGGACCAAAAAGCATAAAACAAAAAACCAAGAAAATAGTGAATGGCGCAGCGTACTCTGGAAATAGCATCATCTCGCCTAAAGCCGATGTAGGCACAACTATTATTGAGAATAGGAGCGCCGCCAAAACCGAGAAATTTCGCGCCATTTTGTCTTTATTCGTTAAACTTAAAACACAAGACACCGTTATCACAACGAGTGCAGGCACAAACAAAATTGCCGCGCCAGGGAAAAACACGCTCAAGGCACCGCCTAATACGGCCAAGCAAAGCCATGCTGACATTAGTAATCTTTGCGGTGCTATAGACCGAGCTAAGAGCATGAAAGCTAAGAGCGCGCCAAGTAATGCGGCAGTATTTTGTGCGGCGCGCAGAGCCCACGGATGAGTCGCAGCGTAATGTGCTTCAGTTCGCATAGCATCAACACTCAGTGTTGCTGCAACCGCAAAGCCTACGCCTAGAATTATGCCTAACCACGGGAAGGCGAATGAACGAAACGTAGACCCTAATCCAACCCCAGCTCCCTTGACCGTAAACACTACCAAGCTGGCAATGCCGCCAATGATAATAAGCGGCAGGCCAAGCAACTGTGGCATCGACAAGACAAAAAGGCCAAAAATATCGGTGTAAATCCATTGGTGCTCGGGTTCGTCCCCGGCTTGTTTTAAAAACGCCTCAACCGTATTTAAGACGCTCGCACCCATGTGAAAAAAGGAGCGTTTATCGAGCATTGCTAGGCTGTCTCGCGGTGTGTGGTAAAACTCTGGTGAACCACCAATGGCAAAATTACCCACGTCAACATCAAGCGCCAAGAATTCGGTGACGTCAGTGCCGTTCGGCATTTGCTCATAGACATCAGCGGCAAGCGAACTGGTAAACGCACTTTTAATATCAGACTTAAGTGCACTAATATCTCGGCCGTTTGGTTTGCTGGTTTGAAACATGGCAACAGGACCACTGACACCGCGCGCCTCCATACTGACAACGGCACCTACCAATTGCGCAAACGGATCTTTGTCGACAAAAGAGGCTGCACCAACCAAACCAATTTCTTCGCCATCTGTAATCAGTACCAATACTGGGCGAGCCAGCTCTCGACCTTTCAGTATTGATGCAATTTCAAGGCTAGCCGCAACACCAGCCCCATCATCTCCGGCACCTGGACCTGCGGGTACAGAATCATAATGGGAGGCTACCATCACGGCATTTGGACCTTGATCGCCCACCCAAAACATGACATTGCGAACCCGCGAGCAACGCATTGCGCCGCGGCCCTCGCTGCAGTAAAAATCATCCCGTACGATTGGGCTAAAACCTAGCGATCGAACTTCACTTAACAAGCGTTCGCGCACCTCATCATTGGAACTTGAATCTACTGGGTGCGGTGCTTCATCGCCCAAGATTCGAGTTAAGCGTTCGAAGGCTCGGTCTGTTTGAAATGTGTGTTGGTGGTCAACGGCTGGAGGACCAACAAAGTATAAGCGAAGTGTAAAGACGCATAAAAGTAACACCACGATAGCGCCAATCCGCAAGCCATATTTGCTATTCATAAATCTTCCTGCCAATAGAAGTTACAACCTTGAAAACGACACTACAGAGTTGGGTTTACAAGGTTGCCGCTTAGCTAATTTCCTAACTGTTTTTTTCAAATAGTACTTCTGGGTTCATCATGGTCTTCATTTCGAGGACGTTGCCATTTGGGTCTTCTATAAAAAATGTTTCTTGTTCAAATTTCGATCCAATAAATCGTCGATATGGCTTGTCTGTATATTCTAAATCAGAATTCTCTATACGTTTTTTAAGTTCATCAAAATCAGTTGCTTCTAGGTGAACGCCATAATGTGGAACGCTAACTTCTCCCATATCTACATGGTGACGTTCTTTTTGAGGCCTTGAATTTGTTTGGTGCAATGTTAGCTCGTTGCCCCACAAGTTGATATCGACCCAATATCCTGGTTCGCTATTACCTGTATCGCAGCCGAGAATATCGGTATAAAAGGGCAGCGTTGTTTCCAGATTTCCGCCTGGAATTGCTAAGTGAAATGTATTTGCCATGAGTATTATTCTAATAGATATTTATGTTGCTCAATGAAAGTAAGATTTATAGTCACGTCTTGAATTCTGCGCGATCTTACTCACCACGAAATAGCTTATGCCTAAGTGTGCCCTATTCTTGTTTAAAGAACACCCTTTCCAGAAATAAGCACCCAATAAATTTCAAATCAATTTGGTTTGTTTCTCCATGTCAATTGGATATTGAGTGCCTTTGCTAAGGATTGTCCGAGAGATGTTTAACCACGCTTCTAAAAAACGCGACTGATTGATCTGTGGATTCGTAGTCGTTGTCTGTGAAGTCTATGTTTGCCGAATTTTTGACGATCACGATGTTCGACTTCTTGTCAATGTAAACAAACTGATCGTAGATACCCAAAGCCATAAACTCTTGGTCAGCATTTTCAGGCAGCCACCATTGATATCCGTATCCAAGGTTGGTGTCTGCGGTGTCACGCTTGCCAGGCATCAAATGAGTTGCATCGGGGGTTACAGATTGCTGAACCCAAGACTCAGGGATTACTTGCGCACCATTCCATCGGCCGCCGTCTCGAAACAGTTTTCCTATTCTCAAATAGTCTCGAGAGCGCATAGTTAAACCACCCAGCACCATTGGTTCCCCGGTATCGTCGGTGATGTAGTAAGTGCTAGCTTCCGGCTGAATTTTGTCCCAGAGGTGCGTCTTAAAGTAGTCAACGATAGATTCGCCAGTTGCCGCACGCAAAACCATTCCCAGCACATGCGTGTCAATGCTCACGTAGTGCATGAACGTGCCCTGCTCTCGCTCATTAG
>JBLHMH010000093.1:0-12616 GCA_047621785.1 Polaribacter sp.
TTGTTGCCCGAAACACTTAAATACCGGCCAGGTTCAAAATCGTTGGCTACTTTTGCGACCGCCCCCTCGCTCGCAACCAATTGTTTGGACGCGGTATAGAACAGCCTTGGGTCATCACTAAAAATAGTAAGCTTGAGACTGGCCCATAGCGCCGCGCCAATAAGTAATAGCGCTAGGGCAAGCCAAACTCTGGTGTTCAATTGCGCAATGGCACGCGAACAGAACCGCTCTAAGCGAGGAAGGTAATAAGTGTCGATGTTGAGCGGCTTTCGAGCGAGAAGCTCGCCAACACTAATTACGCTAAGCCAGGCAACCACCAGTCCGACACAAGAAAACAAGGCGACCTTTTGCAATGCCTCTAGGGACGAGAAGCCCAATGCAGAATAGCCAATTAGTGATGTCACCAACGATAACAAAAGTGCTCTGTGCAGTACCCGCGAATCAGCTGTGGAGTTTTTACCAGAGGCCTGATGATAAAAATAATGAAGTGAATAATCGACCACAATGCCGATCAGACTCGCTCCGAATACTATGGTCAGAACGTGTACCTTTCCATACACCAAATGCAGCGTCAAAAAGGCAACGCCGACACCTAGGGCAATCGATATTAGGGGTAATAAAAAACTTCTGATGGACCGAAACGCAATCAGTAATAGGAGTATTACCCCAACGCCCGAACCGGTTGTGATTAGGCCAATATCTTGTTTTGACTTGCTCGCCGCATCGATGGCAAAGAAAAACATCCCAGATCGATTAATCGAAACGTCATAATTGTCCGTTATGTTTTTCGTGGTCATCTCCAGAACCTCTAACAGCTGTTCTTGTTGGCGCAAATTCATCTGCGCCTGATTGGCCGTTAGAGAAATTACCGAGTGAGCGTTATTACCAACAGTCGAAGCCGTTTGTCCCTCTATCGATTCAAAAAGGTGCACCAAAAAATCACTATGCCATGCCAGAGGATCCTCTGTAAAAGAATACAGTTGGCCATCACCAGCAAGATCATACAAACGACTTTCAGCGCTAGCCACTATTTGCGCATTGGAGTTAGATTTGAGCGCGTTACGTTGCTGCTTAGTTAACAGTTTGAATCGATACGGCTTTAGCTTTTCAATGAGATCTTGCGCAACCGTTTCGTTGTCGTCTATTACTTGGAAATGAATTGCGTTCAACCAAGCGTTTTGGTGGTTGTGCAGACCTATTAAGGAATCTCTTAATTCTTCTGAGGCATCAATTACCGCGTCTTGCTCAGAGCCAGATACTAAAAATATAATTCGGTTTTGAATGTTCTGGCTTAGCCGTTGCCTAGCCGTTGAGTCGCTATGCGAGATGCTTGCAGGCGACAAATCAGCAAGACTGGTGTCAATTTGTACGTGCCCTATAACCTTTGCGGCCAGGACCAATGAGCCCAAGACGAGAAAACAAAATAGAAACTGACTTAATCGTAGGAGCATGCCGTGGCCCGCCTCTTAGGCACTAGTGGGCTTTAACAACAGCTCGCATTCATGCGCACTGAAGTATGTAGTCAGTTCACATTGTGCTTCTGAGTCTTGCGAAACGTTTTTTATTGCACGAATAGTGGTTGTCAGCCCCTTTTTATCAACCATTTGTATAAGTTGATTTTGCGCATCCTTGGTGGTTATGGTAACTCGTTCAAAAGCGCGTTTAAGCTGCTTACGCTTAGGCAATAGAACTACCTGCAGTCCCACTCCAGAATCATCATCGCCGACATTGTTGGTTACTTCGAAATGTTTGCTGAGCCTACTAAGATCATTGCTAATAAACGCGTTGATAATATCACCAAGCATTTTACCTTTGCGGCCCGTTAACCTTTTGACTTTTTCGCCGTCCACAAGATAATTTGTTCCTTCGTTGAGGAGCACTAGCGCTTGCTCAACCGGCTCAATGGTCTTCCAAATCACCCCATGGCGACAATCATAATAAAGAACGCCATTAGACAATAGCGGTCTACTTAAGCCGTCAAGCTCCTTACTCTGTTGGTAACTTCCAGAAAAAGCACATGATTTAGCCGCAACGTCCGTGGTCAATGCGAACGCATTCAAGGACGTATTATGTACGCTAATCATGCCAATAAATACTACCGCGGCAATTGTGATAGAACGAGTTACGGACATGAAATCTCTATTGTTGCAAAAATTCTTGGACCTTGTTGATCAATTCCGCAGGGCTTTCATACTGAGTAATCTGTTCAGGCATCTTGACCGCAACTTGGGTAGTGCTGCCCTTACACAATCGCTCGCCTGAATCGGCGTCACTTATTAAGTAGCGAATGACTAATCGATGTTCCCATTCTGTTAATGTTGCTGCGATTTTAATACGTTGTTTGAAAACAATTGTCTTTATATAGCGAATCTGCAGGTCGATGACAGGGAAAAAATAAGTCGATTCTTCCATTGCTGCGTACGGGTAACCCACTTGTTCCAGTAAAGCACAGCGCGCCTCCTCAAAATATTTTGGGTAATTGCCATGCCATACAATTCGATAAAAATCCACATCATAAAATGCTATCTCTCTGTCTATGCAACAAGAGATTACCTTGGTGTCTTGCTTGGCGGCATTCATTTGTAATTATACTCAATGATCCAGCGATTAGATCGCATGAATTACCGACACCACATCGTCGATGGTTCTGGCATCTTTAAATGCCTGTGGGTCTATCTCTTTAGCAATTACTTTCTTTAGTTCGATTAATAGGTCAATGGTGTCAATACTATCAATATCTAAGTCGTCATAAAGGCTGGCGTCCGGAACCAGTAATGCTGGGTCAACCTCAAACAATTCTACTAATATGCGTTTGGTGTGGGTTAATATTTGTTCTTTACTTAGACTCATGTCGAGTACTCGCATTGTTAGTTTGTGGTTAGTTCTTGGCTACCGCGAACCAGCCTAGAGTGTAGCACCAAAGGTGTATTGTCTATGCGCAAATTGCGGTGGTGTTAGTTTCTTAGCGCTTCAATCAGAGATGCTTTTTAGTTGCTGCAAATAATATCCGCGCCAAAACTCTGTTAAGCGCCGGTACTGTAAGGAGCGCGGCAGGGAGATGTCAACACAATCCTTGATTTGCAACGTTGGGTTTATCCGAACCAGAATATTTGATTTAACACTCGGAAGTTCATACCAGCTTTGACTTTTCTGTAAAGCTCTGGGGTTGCAGTGGATCAATATTGGCAGTACTGGGCTATGGCTTAGAATGGCGATGTTTGCGGCGCCACGTTTGAAATCAAGCTGTGTATCAAACTGGTTCCTAGTTCCTTCTGGGAATATAAGAATGTTTTCGCCGGCCGCAATTTTTGCCGAAGCGGATTCTATAAAATCGTCTGAATTGTTAGAAATGTAGCCCGCCAACCGAACCGGTATGCGGGTGATCGGGTTATGACATAGTTGGTCTTTAACCACACAACACAAATCATCAACATAGGCTAGTATAAACAGGGCGTCGATCAGGGTGGAGTGATTCGAAATCACTAGGTGGCCGGTAATGGGCTGCGACTGGTTTCGCTCTAGACGATAATCCAGCAGACCCAAAAACTGCATAAAATCTACATAGAAGCGGCACAAACGCTTGATTGCTAGCCGAGCCTTTTTTTGCTTGGCCTTAGCATCCAGAGGAAACAGCGCCAGACAAAACACATAGACGCCGGGAATAAAGGCGCCGATGGCGAAAACGATATAGCTTATGCCAGCAGCAGCAATTCGCCAATAGTGATTCAAGGATAGCTTCATCAGGAAAGGAATCTCTGATTAGGTCGAGCAGAAGCACTCGATTTCTATCAACAGGTCGTCACGACAGATATCGGCATGAGTAAATACCAAATCGGCTTCAGGGTACCAAGCTTTAATCGTGCTTCTGGCTTCTATAAGATCCGCAGGGTCACGTAGATAAACGCGGGCTGATTTGATATCCGTTCGTTTAAAGCCGGTTTCCTTAAGAAGATAAAGAATATTGTCATTAGTGGTGTGAAGCTGGCCCTGAAGGTCGCCAATGTGCACCGAGCTGTGCCCGAGAATGCTAGCCGTTCCCGAGATAAAACACATATTCTGTCGCGACTTGTCACCGGTAGCGAGGGTTGTCGCGCGCGCGAACGATGGGCTCGCCGGGCCGTATTGCCGCGGATAACTATAGGCGTTAATTTGCCGAGGATTGGCTATGTTGGTAGGGTCGTGTTTGGTCGACAAACAATAGACCGTGATACCATCTCCATAATGGCCGACGGCAGAGGCTGCGGGAAACTGCATGTCACCAACATCGAACTCATCGAAAGCCGAAAGTCGACCTGCGCAAAACTTTTTATAATTCTCGCCGTCACCATCGCCACGATTTATAAATGGAATTATGTTCCAAAATCGGACGAGTTGCGGATAATTTGATTCATCAATGGTTTTCAGTATTAGGCGATAGATTTCTTCACTAGAGGCGTTTAAATCGTGTGCGCTAACATTTGGCTGGCTCATTGAAACAAATTGATAGTGCTCAGAGCGACTCCAGTTGCACTTATCACTGGATCCGTGCAGCACGGTCTCCCCCGGCGCAGCCCAAACTTCGACCAAGTTGTCGCGTTCATCAAGTATGTCGAGTAGCAAGGGAACCCGGGGCGCCGTCGCCATACTGCAAAACTCTAGAACCGCTAAAGTTTCTGGTTCTGCAAGTAATAGTGAGGGTTCTTGGGTAGAGTAGGAATTACTTAGCATAAAGGGGTTAGATTATAGCAGTGCGTACCGAGAAAGCCCGACAAGCTATTTGCAATATTGCTCGAACTTAAAAGTAGATTGATTATTTTTGTTTCGCTCGTAAAGAAACTTTGGTGATAAAACGCCATCTGCGAGCCAATATTACAGCCCTTTAATTAGACGCGATCAAAGCCATTTTGAATGGAACGAATTTTGTTATTTTTCTGCAACCAATAGTTTAAACTCTAGGCCACAAAAAATAAAGATCAACAACAGGAGATCGTAAGTGACAACTCAAACTGCTGCAGAAGCTGCAATGGCAGAAATGCTCGTCGAAGTGCTTAACCTTGAAGATATTGAAGCGAGCGAAATAGACCCAAATCAGGTGTTATTTGGTGAAGGCTTGGGCTTGGACTCAATTGACGCACTCGAGATTGCCCTAGCGATCTCTCAGCAGTACGGTGTGGAGATGAAGGCAGAAGATGATAGCACGCGCGAAGCATTCGCCACTTTAAGGAGCTTGTGTGGCTTTGTTGCAAATAACAGCTGAAAGAGTTGTAAAAAACGTTTGAAAAGCACTGCCCTCATTACTCGACAGCTATGCGATCCAATCGCCTATATCGGTAGGCCACTTAAACCGCTCACCGATAAACCCGACGTTTTATCACCACAAAACGCTAAACTCGGCATAATTACTGCCGGCGAGTTTATTGGACATGTCACGTCTCTGGCTGCGCAGCTGCCGAATAAGCGGTACTGCGTCAACCTGTGCGACAACCGCTATCTTTTTATGGTCAGCGTATGTGCGGTTATTGTTGCGAAGCAAACTAATTTACTACCGGCTAATAAAAGCCCGGCGACGCAGGAACGCCTAGCGCAAGACTATCCACAAAGCTATTTGCTTCATGATGGTATGGCAGAACTTGCTCTTGGTATTGAAGACTTTGACCTAAACGGAGTTAGTATTTCGCTGAACTTTGATGGTGTTGCGCAGGCTGAGCCCTGCGTTATACCCTTAATCTCGCTAGATCACCTCGCGGTTATTAGTTTCACCTCAGGTTCTACCGGCGACTCTCAGTCAAACCTCAAAAGCTGGAATACTTTGTCTACCAGCACGGCGATTAATAGTGCTTATATGTTGCCAAATAGCGACCAAACCGTTTACCACTTAGCGACAGTGCCAAGCCAGCACATGTGGGGTTTTGAGACTACGGTTCTGATGGCGATGTTCGCCAAGGTTTGTATTTGCGATGGCCGCCCACTATATCCCATAGACATTTACCAAGAACTTAGTAAATTGCCTGAACCGCGGGCACTAGTCAGTACACCGTTGCACTTGCGAGCCCTAGCCGGCAGCGCAGCTGAAGGACCCAATATTGAGTATATTCTAAGCGCGACCGCACCGTTGGATATACAGTTGGCAAAGTCTATTGAATCAAAACTATCGACCAAGATTAAAGAAGTCTATGGTTGCAGTGAAGTGGGCTCAATGGCGATTCGTGAGCCCGCTATTACTGAAAGATGGGAGCGTTTTACCGGCTTGAATTTCACCTTGAACAAGGAAAACCAGGTTGTGGTTAACGCCGCGCATCTTCCGAGGGATATTGCCTTGCAAGACAATATCAAATTACTAGAGGCACCTTATTTTGAACTTCAAGGCAGAAGTAGCGATTTGATTAACATCGCTGGAAAACGAGGCTCATTGCACCAAGTTAACAGGGTAATGGCGTCTTTCGCTGGTTTGCTTGATGGGGTAGTGTTTTTCCCTGAACAATCCAAAGCCGTCCCGCGCTTAGTAGCAATTGCGGTATTAACACAAGACAGCAGTCTCGATCTATTGCGCCAGCATTTTAAGCAGCAACTGGACGCTGCGTTTGTACCTCGACCGATATATTTGGTGAAGGCCTTACCAAGAGAGGACACCGGCAAGCTTACTAATATTAAACTTCTCAGTCTTTATCAAAGCCTGATCAAAATCAGCTAATTATTCAGGGCTAACACCTGTGACGGAATAGGACTGCCATTGCAAATTTTCAGGGTTTATATGTCGTGTACCGTTAGAGTTAATCTCGCTGATAAGACAGACATTAATGTCGCTAGGCGTATTGCAAAACACAGATAACACCAATGACTGGCCGTGGTATGCACTCCTCATTTCCTGATGTGGCGCAGCATCTTCAAGCCAATTCTCGGTGAAGGAAATCGTTTTAATCCGAGAATTCCAAATAGTTTGTTGGTGTGCTTTAAAGTACGCTTCTTTCTGAGTCCATAATAGTGAGAAGTAGCGGCTCTTATCTTGATTGCTTGTAGTCGCTTTTAGTTGGCGTAACTGGCTAGCGTTACAGAAAAAATCCGCAGCTGCAAATTGCTCGCGCGGCTTAATCCGCTCGATATCAAGTCCGATTATCATCTGGGGTGCTTGAGGGTTGTTACAGAACGCGAGCGCCACCCAACCTTTTGAGTGGCTTATGCTACTAATGAATTGCTCTGATGGATGTTCAGCTATAGGGCTTGAATTGGGTCTCTCCTTTATACGCCAATTGCTTGAATGGCCACCGTGTTGTATCGCGAGTCCCAACAGTGATCTGCCGATAACGAATTCGCGTTGGCGCCGTCTGTGAAGTTGCAGTGCGCGGTCCTTTTGTGGCGAAGGCAGTTGAGCGATTAATTGACTCAGCGAAGTAAAATCATCTTGGTAAACCCAAATCTCTATGGATGGTAGGCACATTCGATCGTTACTGGGGGTGTGATTTTCCTTGGGTCGCCACGCAAGAGGGCTTAATTTGCAAGAATAGTCGTCATTGCTTGTTGTGAGTTTTTAATTCAAAGTTATTATAGCGCACTCAAAAGTGAATAGACAAACACTAAAAGCAGCACACTTCTGGCAGGAGAAGCAGTTTATTAGCTTCTATATCTCTAATTCGACTGCTTAAATGAGTCAAATCATAGATAGCATTAAAGTAGGAGTGTCGAGTATAGCGGAAATTTGATATTCTAAGCTCACATTCGAGCGCACCAGATGCTTTATAACATGGCAAGAGTAATTTCAATCACCAATCAGAAAGGTGGCGTTGGTAAAACGACCACGAGTATCAACTTGGCCGCATCTCTTGTAAAGCGCGGCAAGCGGATACTGCTCATTGATATGGATCCGCAGGGCAATTCCACTGTCGGTTGTGGCATCGATGCTGCTGATGTAGAAAGCACCATCTATGATTTGCTTCTACTAGAATCAACTGCTCGGCAAGCCATTATCAAAAGTGACTGTGGTGTTGATTTGATCACGGCTAATGGAGATTTGGCCGGCGCTCAAATAGAGCTGCTTAACGAAATTGGGCGCGAGCTTCGATTGCAGAAATCACTTGTTCCTATTCAAGACGATTACGATTATATCTTCATTGATTGCCCGCCGGCATTAAACGTTTTGACAATTAACGCCTTGGTTGCTTCAGATTCTGTGATGATTCCAATGCAGTGCGAATATTTTGCCCTAGAGGGCTTAAGTGCCTTGATATCTACGGTGCGCAAAATTCGCGAAACACTAAATCCATCGCTTACTATTGAAGGCTTATTGCGCACAATGTTCGATGGCCGTAATAGTTTGTCTAACGAGGTGAGCAAGCAACTCCAAACGCATTTTGGCGACAAGGTTTATAAAACCGTGATCCCACGCAATATTCGTCTGGCAGAAGCGCCAAGCTATGGAGAGCCGGTCACCACCTATTCCCCCACATCAAAAGGCTCACGCGCTTATTTAGCTTTGGCCGACGAAATTTTACAGCTGGTTGAAGTTAGCCAAGCGGCGACGGCATAACGGCCGATACAGATAGAACCATGAATTCAAAGAAGAAAAAGAGACTAGGCCGCGGCTTAGATGCCCTACTCGGAGGCAGTGGCGTAAACACGGCACAGCAATCGAATGGCTCAATGGCGAACACTAGCAATTACCCAACTTCTCTGCCGGTAGAGAAGATGCAGCGCGGCGAGTATCAACCCCGAACCAACATGGATCGGGATTCCCTAGAGGAGCTTGCGGCTTCAATTAAATCTCAAGGCATTATTCAGCCAATTTTGGTTCGACCGATTTCGGATGATCGTTATGAGATCATCGCGGGTGAGCGTCGTTGGCGTGCAGCCCAAATTGCCCAGCTAGCAGAAGTTCCGGTGCTGGTTCGTGACATTCCTGATGAAGCAACCTTAGCCGTTGCCCTGATTGAGAACATTCAACGCGAAAACTTAAATCCAGTTGAAGAGGCGATGGGCCTGAAGCGTCTGATGGACGAGTTTGAATTAACCCATGAAGAAATGGCTAAAAGTGTTGGGCGATCGCGTACTGCAGTCACCAATCTGATTCGTTTGTTGAGTTTAAGTCATGGTGCTCGACAACTATTAGAGCACCGCAAAATTGAAATGGGACATGCCCGAGCGTTGCTCGGCTTGCCCGTCGAAAAACAAGACTACGCCGCCGCCGAAGTTTATTCTAAACGGCTCTCGGTGCGACAAACCGAGAGTTTAGTTCGCAGTTACACCCAAGCCAAAAAAGCACCCGTTAACAAAGAGAAAAGCTCAGACATTCAAAGCCTAGAGGATTCCTTGGCAGAAAAATTGGGTACACGAGTCACGGTTGAAGATAAAAATGGCCAGGGCAAGCTTGTTATTGAATATAAGAGCCTGGATATACTTGATGGAATTCTCGAGCATATTAAGTAGCGCCAAGGCGTATGTGGCGCTAGAGTTATCCCAGCAACCCTATTTTAAGCCCACACGAAATTCTGCTTTTTGTTGGTCGTTTGTCTACAATGACACACTACCCTAAAGGAGTCTGATCTAGTCTTAGTCTGCATAGCTAAAGAAGCCAACAAAAAGATGTTAGAGCATTGCGCAAAGTGTTTTGACCACTTATACTCCGCGAGCAGTAAAAACGGGCCATTTGTGAAGTTACTTATGATCGAAAGATCCGCTAACATAGAACCTAAATCCAAGCCTGGCTTGGTAGTTAAGCTGGCACTTTTACAAACATTTGGTACAGTTATTTTCAGCCTTGTTTTGTACTACTGTTTCGATACACGCGAAGCGATCTCTGGCCTATTTGGCGGATTGATCGCAGCGGCAGCAAGTTTATTTTTTGCGGGGCGGTTGTTTACTACAAAACAGAACGCCGAAGCTCAAGAAATACTGTTCCGCTTTTACTTCAGCGAGGCATTAAAAGTGTTATTCACTTTAGCAATGATGGCGATTTGTATCATTGTAGTGAAGGTTTCGATGTTGCCGTTTATAATCGCCTACCTTCTTGCGGCAGTCGTTATTAATTGGCTGTTTCTTTTAGTCCCGGAAACTTAGGTTGTCCGAGCCGCAGGCGCGTATCTAATTGTTTGTGTGCGCCGAGCTACTAAAAGAGACAAGCTAGTAAAGAATTTTAATATTTAAGTTTGAGTAATCAAATATGGCATCTGAAAATGGTGAACTAACAGGCGCTGGTTATATTAACCACCACCTGACAAATCTTACTTATGGACAATTCCCTGATGGACATTGGGGTCTGGCGCATGATGCTGAAGAAGCCGCGAGCATGGGCTTTATGGCTATCCATGTAGACAGTATGCTTTGGTCGCTTGGTCTAGGATTGATCATGTTTATCATTTTGCGCAGCGTAGCGAAAAGTTTTAGTTCTGATAAGCCTTCTAAGGTGCAATGTTTTGTCGAAGCTCTTTTCGATATGGCGACAGACAGTAAAGACAGCACCTTTACGCCACACGCTAAAAACAACTGGATCGCGCCGATGGCGTTGACTATTTTCATATGGGTGTTCTTCATGAACATGATGGATCTAATACCGGTAGATTGGATTCCCTATGTATTCGAGCATTATTTGCACGTGCCGTATATGAAGATCGTACCCTCAACCGATGTAAACATTGCTTTGGGCCTAGCTCTTGCTGTTTTCATCATGATTATCTACTACAGCTTAAAAGTGAAAGGTCCTGTCAGTTTTGGCAAAGAGCTCTCTACTCAACCGTTTAGCGCCAAGGAATTTGGGATCAGCAATAAAGCGGTTCAAGTAGTTATTAACTTAACTATATTATATCCATTGAACTTAGTGCTTGAATTGGTTGGCTTACTCGCTAAACCACTTTCATTGGGTCTACGTTTGTTTGGCAACATGTATGCCGGCGAACTAATTTTTATCTTGATTGCGATGATGTACAGCGCTGGCTTAGGCTTAGGCTTCATTGGCGGGTTTGCGCAATTGGGTTGGGCGATCTTCCACGTCCTTATTATCACGCTGCAAGCGTATATTTTTATGATGTTGACCATTGTTTACTTGAGCCAAGCTCACGAAGAACACTAGTCGCAATCGTTTAGTTTTATTAATTTTACTTTTTATCTTTAAAAATAGGAGTTCCAAATGGAAACTATCGTAGGTATGACCGCAATTGCCGTAGGCATCATGTTGGGTTTAGCAGCCGTTGGCGCCGCCATTGGCATTGGCTTGATGGGTGGTCGTTTTCTTGAAGGTGTTGCACGCCAACCAGAAATGGCAAACACACTACAAACTAAGATGTTCTTACTTGCGGGTCTTATCGATGCGATTCCAATTATTGCTGTTGCGATCGCTCTATACTTCTTGTTTGCGTCTGGCTTGGTTGATCCGGTTGGCTTGCAAGCATTGCTAGCTAACTAGAGCTCGCACTCTAACCAAAAGAACATACGAGGAACGAAACGATGAATATTAATGCGACTCTTATAGGTCAAACGTTATCGTTCTTCCTGTTTGTATGGTTCTGCAAAAAATATGTATGGCCGCCTATGGTTAACGCCATGCAAGAGCGCCAAACTCAAATTGCAGACGGTTTAGCCGCGGCTGAGAAAGGCCAAGAAGCACAAGAAGTAGCAAAACAGGATGCAGCCCAGTTGATTAGCGATGCTAAATCACAGGCCGCTGACATTGTTGCTAGTGCCGAAAAACGCGGTAACATCGTAGTTGACGAAGCTAAAACCACTGCTACTTCTGAGAAAGAACGCATTATTGCTTCTGCTCAAGCTGAGGTAGATCAAGATATACACACCGCCCGTGAAGCATTACGTGGCCAAGTGTCGTCAATCGCAGTGGCCGCAGCTAGTAAAATTGCCGGCAAAGAAATAGACGAGTCAGCACATGCTGGTTTGATCGACGATCTAGTCAAGCAACTAAAAGCTAGTTAAGTAGCATTAGCCTCGTTCGCACACCAAACAGGTAAGAAGAATGGCAAATAACGCATCCATTGCTCGACCTTACGCCAAAGCGGTGTTTGATCTAGCGCAAGAAACGAGCTCATTTGACGCTTGGAGTACTGCCTTGGTCAATCTAGCTGCAATTGGTAACGACGAATCTTTCAAAACGCTGGTCAGTGACCCGCGAGTTGATGGTTCTAAAGTTGCCGAACTATTAATTGATCTTTCTAAAGATACTTTGCCAGAAGGCGGCGCTAACTTGATTAACTTGTTAGTTCAAAATGACCGCCTTGCTGCACTTAACGACATTGGTCAACAGTACGCTGACCTGGTAGCTAAAGCGCAAGCTTTAGTCAACGCCGAAGTGGTTAGTGCAATGGCCCTGACGAAAGATCAAAAATCATCACTAACATCTGCTCTTGAAGCGCGCCTTGGAATGAAGGTTAAGCTTGAAGAAACGATCGACGCTGACCTAGTTGGTGGCGCGATCGTTAAAGCCGGCGATATGGTGATTGATGGTTCGGCAAAGGGAAGAATCGAGAAACTTACTACTGCATTAATGCGGTAGTTGTAGAAACTTTTAACGTTGAGGACTTGCAGTCATGACAACGCAATTAAATCCATCTGAAATCAGTAACCTGATTAAAGACCGGATTAAAAACTTTGAAGCATCCGCTGAATCGCGTACCGAAGGTACCGTAGTAAGCTTGACCGACGG
>JBLHMH010000094.1:0-12557 GCA_047621785.1 Polaribacter sp.
CAAGTTAATCAGTATGCTGACTTAGAGTCTGCGCCGCTGCTGGAATCAATTCTTGCTTCTTGGCCAGGGCCGAATACTTGGTTGCTAGCTAAACGAGATGCAGTCCCAGACTGGTTGAGTGGTGAGCATACTACGATTGCAATGCGCGTTACCGCCCACCAGACTAGCCGCCAACTTTGTGAAGCTTATGCCTCTGCGATTGTTTCTACCAGCGCTAACCGACATGGTCGACCGGCGCTGACAGACCTTGATTCCTTACGTTTTGAGATGGGTTCAGAGCTAGACTATATAGTAGACGCCAGTATTGGTAGCGATCCAGCACCTTCGCTTATTCGTCATGCAATTACTGGACACCAATTACGATGAGCGAAATTAATATCTAATGACTGATTCTTCAAAGCTGCATGTAGAACAAGTAAGCAACTACTTGTTAACTCTGCAAGACTCTATATGCGCTGCTCTGACCGAAATTGACGGAGCCAGCTTTGTCGAAGATTCTTGGCAACATGCAAACGGTTCTGGCGGAGGACGCACCAGGGTGCTTGCACAGGGTAATGTTATTGAAAAAGGTGGAGTCAATTTCTCGCATGTTGAGGGGCAGCAATTACCACCTGCAGCAACTCTCAAACGGCCAGAATTAGCCGGCAAGGCTTTTCAGGCAATGGGGGTTTCTTTGGTAATCCACCCGCGCAATCCATTTGCGCCCACCTCACACATGAATGTACGGTTTTTTGTGGCTGGCATTGAGACCCAGGAGCCCATTTGGTGGTTTGGGGGCGGTTTTGACCTAACACCTTATTATGGATTTACCGAAGATGCCCAACATTGGCACAGAACCGCAAGTGATATATGTAAGCCATTTGGTGACGAGGTCTTCGGCAAGTACAAAAAATGGTGTGACGATTACTTTTATTTACCGCATCGACAAGAGCAGCGCGGTATCGGTGGTTTGTTTTTTGATGATCTAAATGATAGCAATAGCGACACGAGCTTAGACCAAAATGACTTTGAGCACTGTTTTGCCTTTATGCAAAATGTTGGAGATAATTTTGTTAAGGCTTATTCTCCGATTTTGCAACGACGTAAAGACATGCCATTTGACGACGCCAATAGGCAATGGCAATTACTGCGCAGAGGGCGCTATGTCGAATTTAACTTAGTTCACGATCGCGGTACTCTGTTTGGCTTGCAATCCGGGGGTCGTACCGAATCAATATTGATGTCTATGCCACCAAAAGTGGCTTGGGAGTACATGGCCGAGCCACAACCAGGAACACCCGAGCATCAACTGTTAGAGGAGTTTTTAGTTCCCAAGGATTGGCTATCAAGATGATCCTGCTGTATCGCATACTTTTGAATTTAGCGATTCCTTTTGGCGTAATTGGCTTATTGCTACGTGGGTTTAAGAACCCTAAATACTGGCAGCGCTGGGCTGAGCGATTTGGGTTTGTACCAGATGATGTCAGTCAAGCTGCGCCATTTGATCTATGGATTCATGCGGTCTCAGTCGGTGAGGCGCGCGCGGCGGCGCCGTTAGTTAAACAGGTTTTACAGGCTCATCCAGAGCATAAAATTTTGGTCACTACCACCACCCCAACAGGTTCGGATATGGTGAAAATGATGTTGCATGACAGTGTCTCGCATTGTTATTTCCCATACGATTTAGGCTGGGCTATGCAGCGATTCGCCGGCACAATAGAAGCGCGTATGGCGCTGATTATGGAAACCGAGATCTGGCCAAATATGATTGCGGCAGTTAAGAAATCAGGCAGTCAATTGGTCTACACTAATGTGCGATTATCTGAGCGATCTTATCTTCGTTATGCGAAATTTCCGTCTATGGTAGCGCGCACTCTGGCCCAGGTAGACCATTTTGCGGTACAAGGCGCATTGGACCGCAAGCATCTACAATTGCTGGGTGTTCCTGACCACAAAATTTCCGAGACCGGCAGTATCAAGTTCGATGTCAATGTCCCTCCTAGCTTAAAAGAGTCAGCGGAAGTGCTGCGCCGACAGCTAGGCCAAGACCGCCTGATTTGGATCGCTGGCAGCACCCGCGAAGGTGAAGAGGGTAGAATACTCTCGGTGTATAAACACCTAAAGACGGAATTTCCATCGCTGCTGTTAGTGCTAGTGCCGCGTCATCCTGAGCGTTTTGATGTGATCGCTAGAAAGATTCAGCGTCGAGAATTGGTCTGCATCAGGCGCAGTGAAAATACCGCTGACTTAGACGCAAACGTAGATGTTTACCTAGGCGATACGATGGGCGAGCTGTCCTTGATGTACGCCAGTTCTGATCTTGCTTTTGTAGGTGGCAGCTTAGAACCTTTGGGTGGTCAAAACATTCTAGAGCCAAGCGCATTGGGTGTGCCAGTTGTGTTTGGCCCACATATGTTCAATTTTCCGGACATTAGTCGCTGGGCGGTTAAAGAGGGTGCGGGAAAAATGGTGCAAGATTCAGAGGAGTTGGAAAGTGTTGTGAGGGAGCTTCTTGCCAACCCAAACTTGAGGGACGATATGGGTAGCCGGGGACTGCATCTGATAGAAGCTCATCGAGGAGCTCTAGACAAAAATTTCCAAATGCTGGAAGGCTTTAAAAAAATTTAACGCTTAGCGGCCAACAAAAACTAGGTACGCTCTGACTAAGATTAAAGGGTTTAATTTTCATCATCGACTAGTTCGTACATATCTTTGAAGCGCTCTGCGCTAATAGCATAAGTAGCTGCGGTCTGATTTAGATTTTGATACACAATATAGTCGCCCTTTAGATAATGTGTTTTGCCTTCTAAGGTAGTAATGCCCCCCGTCTTTATCGGCAATTTTTGGGTAAATATTGCTAATCTTTCGGTACTGGCCTGGACTGACCTGCTGATAAGCGCTGGCGAAAGCAGCATTATCGATACTGTAAATACTGCCATTATTGGTAGCCAGCCAATCACCTTTTTTAGCAAACTGATTAGCACCCCATTTTTTATAATGGAGGCCCTGCGTATCTAGGTTTAAAAGTACTGCAACAATCGTTTGTCCAGCTTTCTTGTGATATTTTCATTTAATTTCCCCACGATATGCCCCTTTGTTTACTTAATACGCTCTTTGCATAGCTGTGTCTTTCGAGCCTTGGTTATTTGATATCGAACCAATAGCTGATCTGTGTGTACGATAATTGTTCATTGTCTTATTATTTTTTCGGGCTTTTCTAATACAACTGCTAGGTTACCTAATGATTTTTCAAAAAAGGAAATTCCTATGATTTATAAACTTCGAACACGTGATCAACACTATCAAGAGTTAGGTCCAAAGCGGATTCTGGCGTTGGATGGTGGCGGCTTACGAGAAATTTTGTGATTGGCTATCCTCAAACAGGTCGAACATATTTTGAATGCCCGGCATGGCGACGATGATTCTTTTCGTCTTAGTCATTATTTTGATTTGATCGCGGGTACTTCTACAGGCACTGTGATCGCCGCAGGCTTAGCGACGGGGGATGACTGTGGATGAAATTCTTTTTGAATATCGCACCTTAGGCGCCAAAGTATTTCAAAAAACTTGGATGCGTAGTCAGTACATTAACGCTAAGTATGATTCACAGCCTTTATCCGACGAATTAAAGCGAATGTTTGGCAGCGAAGTCGCTATGAGCGATGAAATCTTGCAAACTGGGTTATTAGTCGTTACTAAACGACTGAATTCCGGTAGCGCATGGCCACTAAGCAATAACCCTAAAGGTAGATACTTTGCCACCAGAGAGAACAGCAGTACGATTGGTAATGGTGAATATCTCATCTGGAATGTGGTTAGAGCATCATCTGCAGCCCTACCTATTTTCAGAGTGAACGAATTGAAATCGCCAAGGGCAGTGATACCAAGGATCCTGTAGTGGGTGATTTTATTGATGGTGGTGTAAGCCCGCATAACAACCCGGCCCTGCAGGCCTTGATGTATTCAACCCTCGAAGGCTATAACGTCAATTGGGAGAAGGGCCCCAACAAGCTATTGCTGGTGTCCATGGGAACAGGTACCGACATTGTTAGCCGCAAGGTTAAAAGACTAGAAGCCTTTGACTGGGGTTGAGGGGCTCGAGTCTCTGATGGACGATAACGCAAGCCTGCTGGAAACCCTATTGTAATGGATGTCGTCCAGCCCAACCGCTAAAATAATTGACCGAGAATTAGGTAGTCTATCAGGTGATAGTTTAGGCTCCAGCGAGCTTATGACTTATTTGCGCTATAACATCCCCTTCAATTTGGAATATTTGAATAGCCCAGCGAATACAGACCTTACTGCTGAACAAGCACGCGATATCGCAACCTTAGACTCACCTGAGAATATGTCAATTCTGCAAGTAATTGGTAATGAAGTGGGTAAGAAAATTATTAGCGATCAGCACTTCCCAGTAAAGTTTGATTTGCCACCGGTTTAAATTGGATTTAAAGCCGAACTTAGACGTCTATTCTGAATAGCACCGCGAGTGTTTTCGCATCAATAATGTCGCCTTCACGCGCCATCGTCAAAACTTTTTCAATGGGTAACCAATGCGCAGTAAGCTGCTCCGCATCATCTAGTTTCATAGTGCCTTTGCTTAATTCTCGAGCTTCATAGAGGTAGAGTATTTCATTACTAAAGCCGGGGCTGCTGCTGATTTTGCCTAGATCCCGCCACTGCTGTGCTTTCACACCAGCTTCTTCTTCTAGCTCACGCTTTGCAGTTTCCATCGGTGGCTCGCCAGGTTCTAAACAGCCAGCGGGTAGCTCCCAAATCATCTCGCCCAAGGCATGCCGCCACTGCTTAAGTAAACATATTTCATTGTCATCATTTATAGCCGCGATCACCGCACCACCAGGGTGCTTAACGATGTCAAAGTAGGTGTGCCCACCATTTGGAAAATCCACACGCTCGCTGTGAAGTTCGAGCAAATTGCCTTTGTGGATTAGTTTATTAGTCATTTACCACACCGTCATTGTGAGCAAAGCGCAACAAGCTAGGCTGATAATGCTTAGGAGCAACAAACCCCAGCAAGTTCATCACTGTTGCAGCAATATGTGTTAAACCCGCGTCACTCGGTGGTGAGAGTTTATACTCGCCCTGGTAATTGGGATCAATAATGGCGAACGGTACCGGGCTTAAGGTGTGGCTGGTTTTTGGCAGGCGTACTCCGTCTTTCTCGGTATACATAATATCCGCATTGCCGTGATCCGCGGTGTAAATCAAAATGCCGTCATTAGCCTCAATAGCGGCAATTAATTTTGCCACGCATTCATCAACCACTTCCATTGCTTGTATCGCTGCCGCCAGGTCACCTGTGTGTCCTACCATATCGCCATTGGCAATGTTTAGCCTTCCAAACTGGTATTCGCCACTTTCAATCAACTTAATAGTCGCGTCGGTAATCTCGCGCGCCTTCATCGCTGGCGCAAGATTAAACTCTATATTGTCCGACGGTATTTCGATATAGGTTTCCAGTTCCTTATTAATATAGCCGCTACGATTACCGTTCCAAAAATAAGTAACATGGCCAAATTTTTGAGTTTCGCTGATTGCGAAAGATCGAACCCCCTCGTTACAAAGGTATTCACCCATGGTTTGGTCTATATTTGGCGGGTTAACTAAATAGTGATTCGGGACTAATTCATCACCGTCATATTGCAGCATGCCGGCGTAAAACACCTTGGGATGTGGCCGCACGGCATTGCGGTCAAACTTATCAAAATCATCTCGCTCATAGGCCAATGAGATCTCAATCGCGCGATCACCGCGAAAATTATAAAAAACCACGGCGTCGCCATCATTGATGGTGCCAACCGGCTGCCCGTCGCTAACGATAACAAAGGCGGGTAAATACTGATCATCTTTGCCAGATGAATCATACAGGTCCGTGACCGCTTCTTCAGCATTTGCAAACTGCTTGCCAACACCATGCGTATGGCACTCGTAGCCACGTCGAACCATGTCCCAATCGGCTGCATAGCGGTCCATGGTGATGTTCATTCTTCCACCGCCGCTGGCGATACGAAAGTTAGCAGCAAAGCGTTGGTTAATACCGCTTATTACAGCCTCGGTGTGTTTAATGTAGCTCACCGCAGATCTCGCGGCTACATCGCGGCCGTCGAGCAAAATATGCAAACAACAACTGCGTACTCCTTGCTCTGCGGCGACTTCCATTAGTTGATGAAGGTGCTTGGTATGCGCGTGAATATTGCCGTCGGAATGCAAACCCATTAAGTGCAGGGTATTGTTTTTGCCCCGCTCAACAGCGGTTTTCCATGAACTGGTGGCAAATGCTTCGCCGCTGGTAAGCGCGTGATTAACCAACTTAGCACCCTGCGCAAATATACGTCCGGCACCGATGGCATTATGGCCCACCTCGCTATTGCCCATGTCATCGTCGCTAGGTAGGCCGACAGCAGTGCCGTGGGCCAGCAACTGCGTGTGCAGAGTTTGTTCGGCCAAATAATCCAAGGTTGGTGTATTCGCTTCAGTAACCGCGTTGCTAGGTCCGGCTGGTGCAATACCAACGCCATCGGCCACCAAAACGACCACTGGGCCCTTGCGACCTGAGAACGACGAAAGCTTTTGTAAATTTAAGCTGTTATTCATGAGGTTTGTTTGAAGGCCTTTTATGATCGATTGTGAAGGTGGCGTTTTAGCTCAGCCAAGGCCTTAGCCCGATGACTCACTTGTTTTTTGATGTCTGCCGAGAGCTCAGCAGAATGGCGCCCCAGCTCGGGAATATAAAAAATAGGATCGTAGCCAAAGCCGTTGTCACCTACCGGCGCTTGAGCAATTTGACCCTCCCAACTCCCTTGGCAAATAATCGGAGTTGGGTCTTCAGGATGCAACATATAGACAATGACACACTGAAAGCGCGCAGTACGATTGCTGACATCGCGCATTTCCTGCAATAATTTTTTATTATTGGCAGCATCTCCAGCACGGTCAGCGTAGCGTGCGGAATAAATGCCTGGCGCTCCCCATAAGGCATCTACCTCGATACCTGAATCGTCTGCGATGGCCGGCATCTCGGTTAGCTTGCATGCATGACGTGCTTTCTTTAAGGCGTTTTCAACAAATGTTAAGCCATCTTCAACTGCTTCAGGTAAATCAAAGCTGCTTTGTGGCAGCACTTCAAATCCTAGGTCTTTGAGGGTTAACTGCATTTCCTCAACTTTACCAGGATTGCTGGTGGCAAGAACGACACGAGTCATTTTTTGGCTCCTAGTATGTTTAAAAGTCTCAACCTTTTTATATAAATGTTGGTGTCTATTCGCTTTCTAATGCTTGGTTTTGCAGATCGATTAACTCTCCAATCCCTTTGCCTGCCAGTGTCAGCATGGCCTGCATCTCGAGAGGGCTAAACGGAGCACCTTCGGCAGTGCCTTGCACTTCGATAAAATTACCGTTCAGATCCATTACCACATTCATATCGGTTTCGGCAGCGCTGTCTTCTGGATAATCTAAATCCAACACCGGTTTGCCTTTATATATACCAACCGAAACCGATGCGATTTGGGCCACAATCGGGTTCTGTTTAATCGCTTTCTTGGCCAGCAAGTGGCTAATTGCATCGCTTAACGCAACATAGGCGCCGGTGATAGCAGCAGTACGAGTTCCGCCATCTGCTTGAATCACATCACAGTCGATGGTGATAGAGTTCTCGCCGAGCAAGTTTAGATCAACTGCAGCGCGCAGTGAGCGGCCGATCAAGCGTTGAATCTCTTGAGTTCGACCAGATTGTTTTCCACGCGCCGCTTCTCGGGCCATACGGCTTCCAGTTGAGCGAGGCAACATGCCGTATTCTGCGGTAATCCAGCCTTGGCCCTTACCCTTGAGCCAGTGGGGGATGCGCGTTTCGACCGAAGCATTACACAACACTTTGGTGCCTCCACAACTAATTAAAACAGAGCCTTCGGCATGGGCGGTGTAATTGCGTTCAATAGAGATTGAGCGAAGTTGGTCGGGCTGACGCCCACTAGGTCTAAAAGACATATTGAATTAGTTCTCGTGTGTAAGAAAGTTATTTCAGCCTCGTTTAGATAGGCTGACATGTTTTATAGTTTTTTATCTATTTCGGTAATAAAGTTTTCGATTTCAAAGATGGTGCTAACCAATTCATTCATGTCAAAGTCAGCAACTGATATTTTAGACTCTGGTCTTGAGCCTATAGTGGTTAAAGGTTTAACCGTGGCTTTCGGGCGCGCGTCGTAATCTGCAGGGCGGTCGAGTTGTTCAACACCCCAATATAGAATTATCATGGATAAATTATCGCTGGGCGCTTTATTGCGGTTTTCCAGAGTTTGTAGCAAGGTGTCTAAGCCCAAGGTAGGCTGCTTTGGATCAACATAATCGTGTAAATCCGAAGTTTTAAAGGTATGCCATGCCCCGTCTGAAGCCAGCACGAATATGTCACCTTCATCAATATGGCAGCGGTTACTTAGTGCGGGTCTGGGCGACTCTACTCCCCCCACGCATCGGTTAATTGCACTACTCCTGCTGTTAGCTCGATGCGGGACATGGTCTTCTGTCTGAGACACAATTTTGTTATCTCGAATTAAATACAGTCGACTGTCTCCAGCATGTGCCCATTGGGCTACCCCATGATAGATCAAGCAAACTACACAGGTTGTCTTGGGCGAATCAGAATCAAAGCCTTGTGTCACTGCGCGCCGGTGAATCATATGGTGGGCATAGTTAATCGAAAGACTTAAGAAATTCTCGGCATCTTCTAGTTGGTCGCCGGTGGCCTTCGCGAACGAAGCGCCCAGGGCATCAATAAATGCCTGAGCAGCGATTGCGCCGCCAGCATGCCCACCTAGGCCGTCCGCTACTATTATTAACAAGGCATCTTTGCGTTGAAAAATCGCTGTACGGTCTTCATTGTAAGCGCGTCCACCCTGGACGCTTTGTTGCGCTACTGAAAATTCCATTATCGGGTCGTCATTATCTCTACAAGCTCGTCAACTGACTGCGGTCGCTTAGTGTGATCTAAGCTACTCGCCAAATCAATCGCTCCAATTAAATTCGCGCGGTAGTATTTTAAGTGTGTCTCCGCGAGCGGACGTAGTGTTTCCTTTTTTAATCTTTTGGGCGCAGAAGGTGGCGATTTATGCGTGATGCATGCGCGCATGGTCATAGCCACAGCGTATAAATCGGAAGAAAGGTCGAGGTTCTCTTTTTTGTGTTGTTCAGGTGAAGAATACCCATGGGTTAGGGTGTGAACCTTATGTCGTTCTTTTTGCGGAAACTTATACGCAGCCCCCAGGTCTAGAATCAGTGGTACTCCACTCGCGCGCAACAAAATATTACTCGGCTTAATATCCAAGTGCAGAAAGCTATTCTTATGCACTTCTTTTAAACCAGCCAACACCATGCTGAACACACTGAGGATGAATTCTTCGTCCGGGATGTAGTCAGTGTTCTTGATAAACCACCGTAAATCCTTACCATGCTCATAACGCATCACTAGATAGGCGGTATTATTTAATCGAAAAAAATTCGAAACGGTGACAATATTGGGATGGTCGATTTGCGACAGGGTTAAACCCTCGTCGAAAAAGCGCTTCAAACCGATGTGGTATTTATGCTCTTCTTCTTTAGGAAATACATGCAAAGAGCCATCCCGCGCACGGCGCATACAATTGGTAGCATAAAACTCCTTAATCGCTACCACGGTATTAGTCTTAGTGTCCAAAGCGCTATAAACCACGCTGAAACCACCGACCCCAATCACCTTTCCGATACGGTAGTGCTCAACCATCGTGTCGGGTCTAAGCGGGATAGCTGGAACCCCTTTTGATTTGGTTTTTAAGATGCTCATTTCAGGTATTATAGTCGTACCGCGCAAAGAGCTTCAACAAAGCTCAGTTCAACTGCCAGGCTAAACAACAGCGAGAATGGCAATTCAAATATTAAAGACGCTATTTTAACTTATTTATTAAATATTTATCACCCATCGCCTAATTAAGATCCACGTTCATCGACCATTCTAGAGAATACAGCATGACAAATAGCATGACCGCCTACGCACAGGCAAAAATTGAAACCGAACTAGGTGAGTTAAGTTGCGAGTTACGCAGCGTAAACCATCGCTATCTTGACGTAGCACCCAAAATGCCCGAAGAACTGCGCGTACACGAAGGCGCACTAAGAGAATTAGTCAGCAAAAAACTGGCAAGAGGCCGAATAGATTGCTTCATCCGGCTAAAGGAAAACGAAGCAACAAACCTAGAGCCGAATATCCAAATGGCTGAAAACCTGCAGTCATTAGTCGCTCAAATGCAAATCCACGTGCCAAACATGCAAGCCCTACGAGCGGTCGACGTACTCCGTTGGCCTGGTGTTTTGCAAGCCAGAAAAGCCGACCCAAAAGCCATGAAGCAAAGCCTAATGACTGTGGTAGCCGAGGCGCTGGATGGCTTAGTTGAAAGCAGAGCCCAAGAAGGCTCAAAAATGGCAGAATTAATCACCTTAAGGCTAAACGGCATACGCCAAGTAATCGCCGACGTAACGCAATTCGTGCCCGAAATTGCCGTGCAATACCGTGCGAGACTGGACGCCAAACTTGCAGAAATTCTAGATAAATTAGACCCATCAAGACTAGAGCAGGAGATGGTGATATTTCTACAAAAAACCGACGTCGCTGAAGAGCTAGATAGGCTAACTGTGCACGTAGATGAAGTAGAAAGCATTCTTAGCAAAGACGAACCATCAGGCAGACGCTTAGACTTTTTAATGCAAGAGCTAAACCGTGAAGCGAACACCTTGGGGTCTAAGTCTCAAGACCCTAGATTGACTAAATCGTCGGTTGATTTGAAGGTGTTTATTGAGCAGATGCGTGAGCAGGTTCAGAACATTGAGTGACCTTAGAGTGTCCTAACGTCTCAATTCTAAACTGATTGAGTATTAGATAGCGACATCGACTTCGATTATTTACGATAATTGCTTGATGGTTTTGGCGGAGTTCGAAAAATAACATGATGCAAAACAAAAATAACTTTGGCTTAGACGCAAGCCTAGACACGCGGTTTACCTAATCCCATTCTATGACCGATAACTGCAGCTCAAAAAATAGAGCCGCAAAAGCGGCTCCATTAATAACAAGGTTGTTATTCTATCGGTAATCCTCATCCTGAGGTCTTGCTGTGAATAGGATACTAAGACATTTATACTGGGTTGGAATCACCCAGTTGGGTGATATTGCTTGAAACTTACCGCGGCTCCATATTTGACCCCATCTTTCCCTGGTGCGGTTGTACAACGCGCGAGGCGCTACAGAGTTTCAATAAAGCTTCGAATCAGTTTAGTGACCCTCTCAGGCGCTTCAAGCTGAGGTGTGTGCCCGACACCAGGCAGTATTTCTATTTGCAGTTGCTCCGTATAGTTTGGTAATTGTTGTAAAAATGCGGGAACAAATGTCTTGTCTGTTTCACCCCAAATCAACATGCTGTCGACTGATGTGTTGGCTGATTGAGAAGGCCAGAAATCATCTGTGTTAATTGTATGTGGCAAAGGAAGGTTCGCCCGATACCAATTGATGCCGCCAGTTACCGAACCGGGCCGTGCCATTGCTGTTTTGAAGAGCTCACCTTCGGCTGTTGAGATTAAGCCACGAGCTACAAACTTTTCATAGCCACCGGCTTTCCAAAATCCGAGAGCATTATTCTCTTTCAGTCTCTTTTCTCCTTGGGTTGATTTAAGGCGCTCTACATATTGCGAAGCTTCGCGTTGATCTGCGTTGGAGCGCAGTAATTCTAGAAGCAGATTGTAAGGCGGGGCATTGAGTACAATGAGTTTCTCCAGTCCCTGAGGGTTTGTTTGTGCATATGCCCAGGCTAAAGCGCCGCCCCAATCATGGCCCACTAGTGCGTAGGGATCATGCCCATTGATTTTTTCGATAGCTTCACGCAACTGCGCGCTAAGATTGCTGACAGCGTATTCACTTACTTCGGTTGGCTTGCCAGACAAATTGGTGCCGAGGCCATCGAATGCAACTACGCGATAATCTTTTGCTAAGTCCCTCAGTTGGTGTTTCCAGATGTACCAATAGGAAGGGAAGCCGTGGTAGAACACCACCAGCTTGCCACTCCCTCCGCTGACATAGTGCAGCCGACTACCGCCAGCCCTGACGTAACCCTCGGTAAACTTAGGTACCTCGTCATCATTTTGGTTTTGAGTATTTAGAAAACGTAGTGATTCACTGGCACTTTCGCTAGCACTATAGTTCGCAACTGATTCACTATTAATAGGGTTCTGCGTTGTGCAACCTATTGCTGCACAAGCTAATGTTAGATACAGAACCACATAGCGAACTTTTTTCATGATTCAGAACTATAAAGGATGAATAGTGTGGCCGCCATCCATTACCAGAGCGTGCCCCGTCATGTAGTCACTGTGACGGGAGGCCATAAAAACCGCTACACCTTCCATATCTTCGACTGTGCCAACGCGCCCTAAGCAGGCGCGGCGTTGAGAGGCGTCTTTAAATGCCTGAGAGGTTCCTGCTGTTAGATCAGACTCGACATAGCCAGGCAGCAAGGCGTTCGCTGATATACCATTTCGACCGA
>JBLHMH010000095.1:0-12543 GCA_047621785.1 Polaribacter sp.
CCAATAATCGGTTTGAAGAATGGGATGTTTGAATCGCTGAGCGCCAATTCTCGGTTAAATCATCACCGAACGGCAGGTCTAGCTTAATTGGCAATATCATTGCCTGCTCGACTCGCATCGAATCCATTTCTCGAATCAAGTTTGGAATGGTTTGGCTTCGGTTAATACGGCTTCCCCACAAACCCTGTATGACCATGTTGGACTTCATGCTATTCAGATTTTCGGCCGTAAAATTGCCATTGACGTAGACATCTAAATCAAGCTCACAACCTGGCTTAAGTTCATCACAATCAAGCAAATGAAGGACTCTTGCAGACGAAGCCTGCAAATCGAGTTGCGGTTCAAACAACACAGACATACCAAGATGAGCGTGTGCATCAATTGACAGAGGAATACTGTCATCAACGCAAATCAGCTGGCCTTGTTTATCTAATTCAAACCAAGGTAACTCCGAGAGCCCTCGGTATCCCTGATAGCGATGCTCACCAAATGGACCACGACCAGAATTCTCAGATTCAAGCTCACCTTGCTTCGAGAGCAAGTCTATATCGTCTTGAGTGTACCTACCGTCCTCAATATCAGGGCCACAGGCAGCTAAGCTTAGCCCTGCTGCTGAATAAGTTAGCCCACGTAAAAAGCGGCGACGATCATTGAAATTAGACATGACGACAAGTTTATCGCGAATATGGGCTTAGTGCCATTTAGTAATCACGACTAAAGCTCAGTCCAAGGCAGAGCAGAATTAAAAAAGGCCAATGCGTAGCTGGCATTGACCCATATAAATTGGCACTTTTGCGAAGTTAGCCAGGCAGTTTGACCTTACCAGCAACGTTCTTATGTTTAATTCCACCTGAGGAGTCCCTACCGACTGTGAAATCGCCACCGACATTTTTTACCTCAATAGAACCACTGCTATCACGTTCAATCGTGACGTCTTTAGCAACGTCTTTAACCTCAATTTCGCCAGAACTGTCTGCAACAATTAATAGGCTACCCTGGATGTTTTTAACGTAGATGCCACCCGAACTATCCGTAAGTTCTACATCACCACCAACGCCCCGAATTACTAATTCACCCGAGGAGTCGGTCACCTTTAGATCGCCAGCTATTTTTTCGATTTCAAGTCTTCCTGATGAGTCTTGCATGTCTAATGCGGCTACATTACTTACATTTGCCTCACCACTGCTATCCTTAACCTCAAGTGACATGCTAGACGGCACCACCAAGCTAAGATCAATATGTGCGGACTTGTTGTTCAGCCAGTTTGATTTAGGGAATCGAGTGACAAGCTGTGCTTTGTCATCAGTTAGCCGCGCAACAACATCCATCTCGTCCAATATGCCTTTATCAGATGAGCAAAGTTTCGCTTTAATCCTTATGTTTTTTTGACCTAACTCACCTTGTATAACTAATATACCTGCCCCAGCCTCTACACTCAGTTGATCTAGCGAATTGAGCTCTAAACTACGCTCTAAGTTACGAGAATGTTCACAGTCTCCCGCATGCGCGTTAGTAATCATTAAACTCAGTACTGCGATTGACAGTAGGCTGTAACTAAGCTTTTTCATATTCATCTCCAAAAGTGTGATTTACGTATTTATAAAGATTAGACGCAAAAAGTCTAAAAAGGGTTTAATATTATTTTGCATAAGTTTGCTAAACAACCCTATAGGACTAAAAACAGGATAATGATGAGACTCACCAAACACGCTCTACTATTCGCCTTGCTGCTTACGACTCTGTTCGCTAATGCCAGTACTTCACAAGACTCCAGAGATGACAAGACACAAATTATTTCCAGTATTCACGCTATGTGGAAGGCCGTACAAGAAAACGATTTAGACAGCTATCTGCAATACATCCACCCAGACTATAGCGTGTTCGGCGAAAGTGACGCTTATTTGCATGAAGGCAAAGATAAAGAAGAAATTGATTATCGAGACTTTTTATCGCGCGCTAAGGGTGTGCGTACGTTCATGCATCAACCAAAAGTTAATGTTCGGGGCGATACGGCATGGATTACTTATTATTGGAACGACGCGGGATATCTAAGTGGTGAACGTTACACTTCGCGCGGCAAGTCCAGCCGTGTTTTTGTTAAAGAAAACGGCAGTTGGTTGTGCATTCATTCACACTTTACCGCGCTACCATAGCACTTACTACGCTCACCCAAGATTACTGTAATGTTGGGTCAAGTGGTTCGGCGCTTACGGGTTTTCAAAAGACTAATGGCTTAAAACTGTGATGGGCGCAATATATATAGAATATGAATATTGGGTTGCAGCATTCCAATTAATCTTAGCCATGTTTGGTATGGGCGCAACTCTAACCATTAGTGATTTCAAGGATGTAATGCGCGAACCTCGCCCTGTTAGCTTTGGTACGTTGATCCAAACGGCACTGGTTCCCTTGGCGGCCTATCTGTTTATTAGCGTCTCTGGTATTGCCGGCGGCGCCGCAGTTGGAATCGCGTTGATTGCATCAATTCCTGGTGGGACTACTTCTAATATTTTCACCTATATGGCTCGCGGCAATGTTCCCTTATCGATATCCGTCACGGGCGTCACTACTATCACCTGCCTAATAACTACGCCACTTATTCTTGGAGTTCTAATTACTGAATATTTTCCTAGCGACTTCGCCATGCCGACCGAACAAATTATTTCAGATATCGCTCTGACCTTATTGCTGCCACTGATGATGGGTATGTTTTGCCTAAAAATACTGCCGCATCATGCCGTCTGGATTTCAAAGTGGAGTATTCGTGGTTCTTTATTTGGAATACTTATGATTGTCGTGGGCTCGCTTAGCGCTGGTCGTTTAGACATAGGCGTGTTTGGGGTAAGCAATGTATTACTGGTCTGCATATTCATTGCATTGCTTACTGGCCTTAGTTGGCTAACCGCGCATATTCTGCGCTTGCGTCGCCCTGACTGTACGGCTATCGAAATGGAAGTTGTGGTAAGAAACGTGAATTTGGGTGTGTTGATCAAAGCATCGATGTTTCCTGCTGTCGCGAATGGTGATAATTTGATCGGCGACATGGTGCTGTTTACGCTACTACTTTATGGCAGCCTACAGATGCTCATTGCTGCGCTTATTATTTTTAATCGCCGTCGTTCTGTTACTTAGCAAAAAGCTCAGCTTGAATATCTTTGAACGCTTTAAATTCTAAAAAATTTCCAGAAGGGTCGGCAAAGAACATTGTTGCTTGTTCGCCTACTTCACCTTTAAAGCGGGTGTGCGGCTGAATAATAAAATGATCAATAAATGCCGTAATACGATCGGCTAGTATTTGCCATTCTTCGAAGTTAAGAACCACCCCAAAATGCGGTACCGGTACTCCATGCCCGTCTACAGCGTTAGTAATTGCTGGTATCTTGCCTTGTTTGCCGATTTCTGCGTTTAGGTGAGTGACCAATTGATGTCCCAGCATATTAAAGTCAATCCACTGCGATGAACTTCGACCTTCAGCAAAGCCCAGTTTAGCCCCATAGAAATCTCTGGCTTCATCTAAATCGCGCACCTGGATTGCCAGATGAAATGGTGTTAATTTCATGATCAGAATATTTTAACTTAGTCTCTTAAGGCTATTTACTATAGAGTAAAAGCAGTCCAAATGAATCAAGCTCGAGAAAACAAATATGAATAATTCTATCGTCTGCAGACCGTTCTTTATAGCGCTACTAGCTAGCCTTGTCTTAAATTCCAGTGTCAGTGCAGAAGAAGTAAGGGAAAAAGTGAGCTTCCCCGAAACTGACATTTTCTTATTAGATCTAAAGCTCGACTCAGACTCCATGGAAATCAGTAATGCTAAGAATGTAACCGCCAGACCTGGCTACGACAATCAGCCCTATTTCACAAAAAACAGTGAAAGCTTTGTGTTTTCCAGAGACGACGGATACCAAACCGATATCTATGAATATGACATTGCAAAGCAAAAAACTGAGCGCTTAAGCCGGTCGGATAATACCGAGTTCTCGCCTACGCCATTTTTAGATGGCTCTAATTTGGCCTTCGTCACCGATAGAAGCAATAGCATCTGGTATGCAAGCCGAGACGAACTAGATAATCCTAAATGGGTCTTTGCTGAAAATCCGATTCATGAACCGATTGGTTACTTTAGCTGGAATCATGCTACCGGAGATATACTTTATTGGTCTCAATATGGATTTAGCCTTACCTTGGCGCATGAGTCAAAAACTGACGTTCATTACGTAAGTGGCAACGCAATACCATCCACACCGCATATTATCCCAGGTACGAATAGATTCAGTTTTGTACATCGTCAAGCAAATGGGGACGCCTGGATAAAAGAATTAGACCCAATTAGTAAAGCTATTCGACCTTTAACTCCCATCGTGGGCAGCAATGCCAACTATACCTGGGCTCCTGATCGATCAATCGTCATGATCGAGGGCCACACGCTCTATCGCTGGCAAGAAACTGGTTCTGCCATTTGGGAAAAAATAAGCGATCTGACTAGCCAAGGCATTCTCAGTGCTAGCCGAGTCGCAATAAGCCCTAACGGCAAACGAATGGCTATCGTCGGTCTGCCGGTCGAGAGTTCTGCTGTTAACAAGTAAACATATAGGTTCCTATGACAAAAATTACTAACACCCAGCTTAATGCCTACCCTATAGGCCAGAAAGGCCAAAAATGGGGCGCCTCAGAAAAGGCACAATGGTTGGCGATGCAATCGATCAAACGATCGTATCACGATGAAGTACTTAGCAAACTTGATAACTTAGACAGCAGCCTTTTGGTCGAACAGTACGGCGCGCTATCAATAGCCCAGGACCGATACCCTCTATTTATCGCGACCAGCCGAATATGGGATCAGGCGAAACCCACGGCCTTGATCACTGGCGGAGTACATGGCTATGAAACTAGCGGCGTGCAAGGCGCCCTGCGCTTTTTACAAAGCAAGGCTGTGCAATACACGTCGCGCCTCAACTTAATTGTAGCCCCCTGCATTAGTCCGTGGGGCTATGAAACCATTAATCGCTGGAACGCCTTTGCGGTGGATCCTAATCGCTCATTCTATGCAAATAATGGCGATGCAAACAATAGCTCCGAGGAAGCGACCCAATTAATGGAGAAAGTTAAATCACTTAACTGCAAAATTTTTGTACATATTGATCTACATGAAACGACTGATACTGATAATAGCGAGTTTCGCCCAGCGCTATGCGCTAGAGATAACGTAGTACATGAATTGTGGGATATCCCAGACGGGTTCTACTTGGTTGGCGATACTCTGAATCCGGTCGAGGCATTTCAACGGCACATCATCAAGGCGGTCGGCACAGTAAGCCATATCGCAGAGGCCGACGATGATGGCAGGCTTATCGGCGAGAAAATCGCTCAGTTCGGCGTCATCAACTACTCAACTAAAGAGTTAGGACTCTGTACGGGGTTTAGTGATTGTGAGTATGGGACAACAACTGAAGTCTACCCAGACAGCCCCAAGGTAGATGACGAAAACTGCATTCAAGCTCAGGTGGCTGCAATTTGTAGCGGTTTAGATTTTTGCTCAAACCTTTGACCCTGGGCTGCGTTGTTGAAAAACCATCTACCCAAGCTAGGGATTTCTAACTTAGCTAGTCGATAGGTTCATTTCTTGATCAACTTCATCCTGCCACTGTGTCGCAAGATTTTTATGCTCTGATGCCTTAGTAGAGCCTTGACTATCAGTTTCACCCTGCAGATCAGGATAGTGCTCAGCGAACACAGCTCGCATGTCCGCTATAGGAACATCCAAATACTCGCCACGCTCGCGTATATACTCCATATGCCGATTACCCTCTTGGTCAAATCGGTGATAGAGACTGTCATCAACTCCGTTAAACTCAAGCGGCAACAACTTAAACTTCTCACATAAACTCAAGTTGAACGCAGGCGTCGCCTTGACCCACTTTTCATTCAAATAGATTGAACAATAACCGTGAAAATAAAACACATCCGTGCTCATAGTTTGGCGTAATTTTTCTGTCGATAAGTGATTAACAACGTCTGCAAAACCTAACTTTGCGGGTATTCCTGCCGCTCGGCATAAGGCTGCAAGTAATACCGCCTTCGAGACACACCAGCCCTCACCTGTAGCTAATACATGAGTGGCTCGTAATGTTTCGATTTCAATGCTTGCGGTATAAGGATTGTAGTAAAAAGAATCACGCACAAAGTAATAGAGTGCAATAGCCCGCTCTGTGTCAGTGTTTAAACCTTCGACCAGAGTCTGAGTTTGCTTAATGATCCGAGGATCATCGCTGTTGATACAGTCGCTCGGTAGTAAATAACTTTTTAGATCAGATTCCATTTATTAAATTTTCTTTGTTAATTCAGTCGCAGAGTAATTGAACGGGCTTATGTCCTAAATCCGCCGCCTTGGTTGTACCCACCTCATAATCCTTATCTGCATGAGGACTAGTCCAAGTAATTGTCCAAAACTTGTCAAATATTCTTTCTAATAATTCGGCTTTTCTTTCGTTGAGGTCGAAAATAAAGTCCAATGATTTTTTCGTAAGAATATTGTCTCATAGAATAATGTCCAGCAAAAGTGCACAGCCTAAGATCTGCGTGTTAGATTTATTAATCATAAGCCTAACCTTTAAATGCTGTAAGCAACACAAGCTATTTAGACTTTGTATTTACCGTTACTCAACGCTTTACCAACTATTCATTTGCGCACTTTCAATGAAAACATCTAAAATCACTGCTGCCCCGTTAAGCTGAAAATAAAGAACCTGATTGCCCAAGATTTATTATAAAACAACTTTACAGCAAGGCATTGAGTCAAACGGGAAATTATGAATAGCATTAGCTAGTCTCACCGGCTCTTTACTGTGCTCAATAGCGTATTTTTAGCAAATATCCGCGATGTTTCATTTGCCCGTCATCCAGTAAAGGACGCGAAACCAAATATAAAACATAGTGTTTAATTATTTCGCGGGCTCTCTTAGTGAACTTGATTTTTACCGCAACAGCATTGTTTCACAGCTAGTACGGCAAGCTTTAGCTGGCGAAGTTAAAACGCCAGGCCAGCTAGCTTATTCAGTCAGGGGTAAAAATATCACGTGGCAACGTAGTCCAGCCGGGATTTTATTACCTGAGTTTTTCAATATCAAACGCACCCCGAAAGTACCGCTGGCTGCATCGATGACGTTGTCAACGGTTGCCACTCTAGCGGTGTACTCACCGCCAAACGGTTCCTGCGGGTAGACTATTGCATCCATGCCTTCAGCCACAGAGTTGAGTTTGTCAACTGGCAGCACCACTTCAACATGCAGAGGATTTATCTGTGCTATTTTTAGGATCTCGTCGTTACCGACAGACTCACCGACTTGCGCACGTCGTTGAACCACCACTCCGGAGACCGGGCTTTTGAGTGACTTTTGCGCGAGAATCGCTTGCGCTTGTTTCAATTCAACCTCAGCCAATTTTGCCGTGGTAACGGCTTCATCTACACTGTGCTCAGAGGTGAAATTATCACGGAATAATTCTTCAGCACGTTTGACCTCTCGACTACTGAAATCGAACTTTGCCTGCGCCAACTCTACCGCAGCCATTTCAGAGCCCGCATGTAATTTCACTAAGGTTTGACCGCGGCGAACTGTGTTGCCGCGATCAACTCTGATTGATTCAATTACACCGGCTACTGGCGAACTCAAGCCTAGCAAGACTGCCGGTTCTATCAAACATTCGTGCTTATCAGCCGCCAGTATAAGCTTGGGTGAAAGTGCAAGTAGCACGCAAAAGCTTAGTATCGATTTATTCATAAAGACCCTTACCAGAAAAAGACAGCATAGACTGCATTCCCTGATCATGCGTTAGCAAGTTGCGGCGAACTTTAAACGCGTCGTCAGCTACTTGCTTATGGATTATTTTGATGCGTAACTCTAGCAGAAATTGGAATAGATTTTCACCCAATGTGCCCACTTGTAACAAGGGTTTTTCTAGTAAATTTAGCACTGGCAGATGGTGGTTCTGAAACACCTCTTCATCCTTAGCAATAAACTGACTTGAGCGACCATCGTGGCATTTGATTTCGGCAATTAAGTGAGACAATAGAGCGTCTTCATACCAATCGATTGAGCGATTGCAGACAATCACATGAATCGGTACAGCCATGGATTGCCATACTGGGCCGGCAACACTCGCCAACACAATCGAGCTGCTTAATATCACATCACCAAAAGCAAAGCTATGAGCTGCGGCTGAAAACAAATTGGCATCATCAAATGACTGAGTCACCAAACTGGATGTCTTCAGAGCATCGTACAACTGCAGAGATTGTTCATTTTGACCCACGCACAATATGGTCAGCTCTTTTGCTTTAAGGCGCACTACTCGCTCTACCAAAGCGTTTAGTTTCTGTTCTTGATCTTCTACGAATACGGTCTTATCGATTTTCAGCCTTTGTGGCTTAGTTGTGCGACTCTTTAGACCATAGACATCAGAAAATTCAATGGCGGAATAACCACTGGCATGGCTTAAACCGCATAGATGAATATAACGATTAAATACGTGCTGGTAACTGGCTCGACCAACTACCTCTTGTTGACCGGTGACCGCGCATTCTTGTTGTAGTTCTACAACTCTGGTCATAAACGCTTTTGAGTAATAACTCATACCAGGCACCAACGCGTCTGCCACTATCCACTCCAACAAACTATTTTTAATTCTGTAGTGCCGATCTATCTGCACGATGTTCTGCACCACCAATGCAATTGCGATCATCAGGTCCGCAGCGCTGGGCACCGACCAAATGCCTCCGAATTGTTTAGCCCAGGCATCAATTTTTGCCTTACCTTCGTGGGTATACGCAATCTCAAGCTCTTTACCGCTATAGATATAATCCTTAGCGAGTTCCATGCTGGTTGCCAACTCAAGCGCGCGCTGCAATTCCTCGATTTCGTGCATTGGGTGTGCGTCTTGGGTCAACACAATCGGTGCTCGCGCTTTATCGATAAGCGCCGCTTGCGCGTCTAAATGGATAGCACACGGCAGACCACTCATGATTTTATATTTGTGCTTCGAACGGCGACCCACCAAACGATCAACCACACGATGCGCCCTATTGCCACGTTTTGGCCAATTAACAGAATCACGCAAGAAGTCCATCGCAATTTCACGCGCACTAAGTAGTGTTACATCACAGCGGTAACTTTCTCGGCGCTTTGCTTCGTCATCGCCCGCTAACACTTCTCCAAGGCTTATTCCGAGGTAATCGAATATCGGCAATAATTTGCTAAGCACTACTTCTCGGTACTCTGCATCGCCCACAAGATGCACACGTAGCCCAGCTCGCACAAAAGCGGCTGCGGCTAGGCCCGCCACTAAAACCCTATCAGAGCCCGACGGCATTACTTCCAACCTGCGGTCGAACAGACCATAAGCAGCCGCAACATGGTCTTCACTGAGTTCTAATTCATGCACAACATTTAAAGCCTGGGCGAAGTCTTTGAAACTGCCTGCAAGCGCAGCAATATTAATTTCTCCGTTGACATCAACAATTTGCAATGGAGTTTCCAAGTTGATGGAATCTGCGGAGGAACCATCAGGGCGATGACGCCAATGATAAAATAGATGTGCTAGATTTTTTTCATAGGGCGATAGCCAATATTGTTTTGTCTGTGCGGTAGTACCGGCCTCACGGATTGGGTAGTTATCGTAAAAAATATCGTTGTTAAAGGACATGAATAACCGGGAAATTAAACTCCAAACTTACTCAGAACTATTTGGCGCGTCGCTCGATATATCTGCGAACCTAACATTTCATTGCCATGCTGGAACCGAGCGTAGACACGTTCGCCCAAACCGACTTCGTCTTCGTTCAGGGCTATTTCGAGATCGAGTTGAAACCATCTTTCGAACGCCACTGGTCCCTGCCCACCAGTCGATTTTTGACCAGGATTGACCGCTATTGCTCCACCGCCTTCAAAAGAAAATGCGGCGCTAGGGATATCTTGTGTGGCTCGTGGAACTTCCCGCGCTATGCTCGCTTCAATGACGTCTGCAAGCCTATCCACAACACGAACAGACACAGCGGTAGTGTTCTGCCTTACGAGGTTAATTCGATCGAGCGGCACCAAGACCCGCACGGTAGCAGCTTCTGACTTGACCACAAAGCCCAATACGTCGCCTCGTTGAATAAAATGTCCGATTGGTGAGGCGGCTTGAGCTGATATGAAAATACCCGCTGCCTGACTTCTGATATTGAGCCCTTCTAATTGAGAATCAGCCTGATTGAGTTTTGCTTGCGTAGCGATAATTTGTTCGTTTACTAGACTAATTTGCACTCTATTTTCCATGCCAAGCGCCGAGACTGCTTGGTGTTGTGCACGAAACTCATCTAACTGCGCGTTCAACCTTGCGCGCGCAGCCTTTAATTCATAGTTTTCGCAAACCACAATTATTTGCCCAACCTCGACTGAATCACCTTCCTCTATCAAGAGTTCCTTAACAAAACCTTGGCTATTCATGCGCACGCGTGAATCTAGGTTAGCCCAAACTACTCCCTCGACGATGGTGGCTAGAGGTATCGGAATTAGCGTAACGCCAACTATAAACCCTACTATCGCCAAAGATACAGCAATAGCTCTTGGACGAGAGCCTTTTAGTTTTTTATCCATAAGTACGAACTTGATTTGTTTGTAAACCGGCATGATGGCCATCATCCAGACCGCCCACACAGCTAGAAGGATGCCGAAAATAAAATACTGATCGGCGAGCAGAAACACAATAAAGGATATTAAAAAAAGACGGTAAATAAATGACGCTACACCATAGAACAGAAACCAAAAACGCTCACCCTGGCTGTGCGCTGGAGACTTTATGCCATTCATTCGAAACAAATGTTTTTGGAATAAATAACCTAAATATTTAGTAGAACGAGTACCCAAATTTGGAATCTCAATCCAATCAGCAAGGATGTAATAACCATCGAAGCGGATTAGTGGATTGGCATTGAATAGAATGGTGGAAATACCGGCAATGATCATGATGTTATATAGAACTGCGCTCACGAAACCACTGCCTAGATCCAACCAAAAAAACAAGGCCACAGCGGCTACGAACAGCTCCACCAGCATCCCAGACGCGCCCACCAATACACGCTTCCAACGACTCGCGAAGGCTGTAGAGGAGGTTGCGTCAACGTAGGGTATCGGCATCAACATTAGAAACATGATTCCCATTTCATGAACTTGGCCACCATTGACTCTCGCAGCATAAGCATGACCAAATTCATGCAAAAGCTTGACCAACGGAAAGGTGACAATCAATACTAAAATATTTTGCCCAGCAAGAATACGGTCGACCAAGTTAGCTGTCAGCTCAGGCCAATTCAGAAAAGCCATAACTATGGCGCCTACTACCACAGTTAACCACAATGCGGCGCCCCACCGACTGAACAACCAACTAACATAAGGCAGTGTTTTAACGATGAATTCGTCGGGATCCATAAGAGGAATTTTGATGGACAGAGGACTTTTCCACTTTTGCAGCTTCATTCGCCGCTCAGTGGTGTGCTGACGCTCGAAGAGCTCCTTGGTGTCTGGAGGAACTTCGGTGGTAAAGGAATCGGCCTTATACAACTGCCCCATCAGGCTAATTATTTGCGCCTGAGTCAGCGCTTCATCTTTCAGTTCTTGCGAGGCAAACTTCCAAACATCATCCATGCTATGACGCCCGTCCATCAAACCGATTACTTGGTAAGCGGCGGGTGAGAAACGATGAAACCGGCCACTAGTATCGTCTTGCAAGATAAACCACTCTTGCCCGCGATAAAGGTGTCTATGCAACTCGATATGACTGCGTAACCGCGGCCTTAAAAGGGCTATTCGGTACCAATAAGGGCTAAATGGGTTTGGTTTGTCCATAGATTCTAGCTATCAGGCAGCTCAGCTAGGAAACCCAGCGCCAAATTGCAAGGCGCCACCAGTCGACCATTTCACGAGTCCATATCCAAATATATCGACGGTCATCAACCGCTATTTTCGCAACACCTTCCATACCCGGACGCAATATGCCGTTCGGGTCGTCTAATTCGGCTTCAACACGAAAGAAATTTCGTCCATCACCGGCCGTGGTCATAGGGGTAATGGAATCGACATCAAGCGCAAAGGTTTGATCCGGTAAAGAGGAAAGTAATAACTCAACATTCTGGCCCTGTTGAATGTATGAGATATCGCGTTCGTCTACTTTGAGGGCGACACGATATTTGAACAACGATGCAATCTCAAATAGAGCTTCGCCACGTGAAACAGCGCCGCCTAATGATTGACTTAAATCACCATTAACAATCACACCATCCAGAGGTGCTATCAGCTTTGTGCGTTTTAGCTTTTCGCTGACCAAACCGATTCTCGCATTGGCCTGATCTACTTTTGCTCTGAAGGTCTTGGCTTCAGCTCGATTGTATTCAGCTAGCGCCGCATCGTATTGACTCTGAGCCTGCGCGCGCGAACTGCTTAATTCGACTAAATCGAGCCGAAGATCGGTGTCATCCAAACTAGCAATAACGTCCCCCTTCGTGACTCG
>JBLHMH010000096.1:0-12540 GCA_047621785.1 Polaribacter sp.
CTTATCGAAAGTTTACTAATAATATCCGCGGCAGTGGTTGCGCCGAAAGAGTCGATTTGATCTCGGCCCATTACCTGTACCGGTACCACCGCATCTCCTTGGGTTGATCGTATATAAGATCCGGTGACGATAACTTCTTCAAGCGCCGAGTCGTCATCTTGAGCAATTACAGGTGGTGCAGAGCCAATCACTGCAGTAATGGCGAGCGCAGTTAGGGCAAGTTTTGCTTGCCAATTGGCAGCTTTGGTTGGGTGTGGCATATAGTTCTCCTTTGGTTTTAAAATCTTTTACATAATCAAGAAATATTTTTTTTCACGATTCTACCCTGATCTAGCGTAATCAATCAAATAAACATCACGGCGGTGAAATAGATGAATTTCACTTTAAGCTACATCGCACAATGTTATTTCATGCTGAAATTAAGTCAAATTAAAGCCCGAGATTCAAGGTTTGCCCGGTGATGGAACTTGAAACTCTATAAGTTTTGATCAATTCGACATATTGGCATATAAGATGTCATAATGTTCCCCGTATTGGTTTTCACTTATTGTGAAACACCTTGTTAACAATGTTTTTACGCTGGGTAGAATCCTTATGTCTGCAATGAGCCTTGAACTGATAGATGGCGTGCATGTGCTGTCTTTAATCAACCACGATAACGAAAATAAGTTCAACCAAGTCGTGATGCAAGAGTATCTCTGTGCTTTCGACGCAGTGGATGCCTATGTTGGTAATACCTCTCTGTTAATTCGCTGTGAACACCCCAAGACCTTTTCAACAGGTATTGATTTACAATGGATGATGGGACTAACAACTAAGGATAAAACACTTTTTGTTAAAACATTAGAAACTGTTGTTTACCGCCTTGCGATGTTTAGCACACCGACCATTGTTGCCCTCAATGGTAATGCTTATGCTGGCGCCGCCATTTTAATGAGTGGTGCCGATTTCCGTTTGATGCGCGAAGACCGTGGGCGGTTTTGTTATCCAGAAGTAGATATCAAGATTCCCTTTACGCCACTAATGAGCGATGTGTGCGAACTATTGCCAAATAAGCACGCCTTAAAACACATGATGTTAACTGGGCGCGCGTGTACTGGAATAGAAGCTCAACAATGGAACCTTGTAGACAGTATCCATCCAGAGGATAAGCTACAGTCGAAGGCGCTAGAAATGGCTAAGGCCTTGGCCCAGAAAGACAGAGCCACCTATGTCACCATTCGCAATCAAACACGTTCTAAAATTGCTCAGTATGCGGCTGGCTTAGGTATTGAGAATTAGGGCTTAGGTATTGATATTTGCGAGGCCTTGAGAGTTAAACGGGTCTGGCCTAAATACGGATGATTTATTCGGTTCACCAAACCAAACATTTAAACAATTACAAAGTAAGCAATTAACATTATGAAAACTAAAATCACTGAAATGTTCGGAATCGAACACCCAATCATTCAAGGCGGCATGCATCACGTAGGCTTGGCCGAGCTAGCGGCGGCAGTTTCGAACGCCGGGGGATTAGGATTAATAACTGGCCTTACTCAAGGAACGCCTGAGAAGTTGGCTAATGAAATTGCACGTTGTCGCGAGATGACAGACAAGCCTTTCGGCGTGAATTTGACATTCCTGCCAGCATTCAATGCCCCAGATTACGCCGGTCTTATTCAAGTCATTATCGATGCCGAAATTAAAGTTGTTGAAACGGCGGGCAATAACCCAGCTAAATGGTTACCGTCAATGAAAGACGCGGGTATCAAGGTCATCCATAAGTGCACAGCGGTAAGACACGCATTGAAGGCGCAGTCTATTGGTTGCGACGCAGTATCAGTGGATGGATTCGAATGTGGTGGCCACCCTGGCGAAGATGATATTCCCAATTTCATTCTGCTTCCACGGGCCGCTGACGAGTTAACTATCCCGTTTGTTGCCTCTGGTGGCATGGCCGATGGGCGTAGCTTAGTCGCCGCATTGGCATTAGGCGCTGAGGGAATGAATATGGGCACTCGTTTTATAGCGACCCAAGAAGCCCCGGTTCATGAAAACGTAAAGGCGGCAATTGTTGCCGCCAGCGAGCTCGATACAAAATTGGTTATGCGACCCCTTAGAAACACTGAACGGGTATTAAATAATTTAGCCGTTGAGCGCTTGCTCGCCAAAGAAGCAGCTCTTGGCGCCGATATCAAAATCGAGGATGTGCTCGATGAAGTTGCGGGGGTTTATCCTAAAATCATGCAAGACGGCGATATGGACGCCGGCGCTTGGTCTTGCGGCATGGTGGCTGGACTAATAAATGATATTCCAACCGTTCAACAACTGATAGACAGAATCATGGGCGAGGCCGACGCTATTATTTATAAGCGTTTGAGTGGCTTCTACTAGCTTATCTATTTATTCGACCTATCCATACTGCGGTAGTTGAGGAATGGCAACTGGCTATGCCGCTTACGGATCGTCGGACCTCTCTGCCCCATATGTAAATATGTTTCTGAAACATCTGGCCGGAACCGCAGGTTCTTTTACGGAGCCTGCGATCAATTGTCGGAGTCGTTTATAAGGGGCTATTCCATAAAATGATAGTGATTGCAGCCCCATTACAATGTTCGTTTGTTACACTGTGGGTAAGCAACCACTGATTAAGAATAAGATTCTGCTCAGCAGTATTGCTGTCATACCAGGACTCATCATTATATTAATTATATTTAGGTACGTATTATGTCTAGTAATCCCGAACTTTTTAATTTAAAAATATCTGACAAATTTGTTCCCATTCTGGAGCAGATTAAAGCTTTTATTCGCGATGAAATAGATCCTCTAGAAGAAGAGTTTCATCTGTCTCCTAATAAAGATGATATTTGGAGTTTGAGCAGCCGCCAGAGCGAAATTATCGAAGGGCTAAAAACCAAAGCTCAAGCAGTAAATTTGTGGAACTTCTTTTTACCAAATTGGAATGACGGTGGTATTAGCAACCTGGATTACGCTTATTTAGCGCAAGAGATGGGCCGAAGCCGTCTGGCACCAGAAGTGTTTAACTGTGCTGCTCCTGACACTGGGAATATGGAAGTTCTGGCAAAATACGGTTCTGAAGAGCAGAAGAAGCAATGGTTAGAGCCATTATTAGCCGGTAAAATTCGGTCAGCTTTCGCAATGACGGAACCTAATTTGGCGTCGTCAGATGCTAAGAATATTGCTACGTCAGCCGTGCTTGAAGGCGATGAATGGGTTATCAATGGCGAGAAGTTTTATATATCGGGTGCAGGTGACAGTCGTTGTGCGATTATGATCGTGATGGTGCAAACCAACCCAGATCCTTCAGCGCCTAAGCATCTAAAGCAAAGCCAAATATTGGTGCCGATGGACAATCCAGGGGTCGAAGTTCTTGGGCCGATGCACGTATTCGGAAATCCCGATGCGCCACATGGTCATATGCATCTGAAATTCGAAAACTGCCGAGTACCAAAAGATAATATTCTTTTGGGTGAGGGGCGCGGTTTTGAAATATCCCAAGGTCGCCTTGGTCCTGGGCGTATTCATCATTGCATGCGTGCACTGGGCCAATCTGAATTAGCTCTGGAACTAATGATTAAGCGTGGGCTCTCACGTGATGCTTTTGGCAAACCACTGATAAAGTTAGGTGGTAATTATGATGTGGTTGCAAATAGCCGTATTGAGATTGATAGCTCTAGGTTGATGGTCTTACAGGCAGCCAGAGCAATGGATATATTAGGTAATCGCGAAGCGAGAGTTTACATATCTGCAATTAAAGCGATGGTGCCAAAAATCACCTGTGACATTATTGATCGCGCGATTCAAATGCATGGTGCGGCAGGTATATCACAATGGACACCTCTGGCCGAGATGTATACTGGGCAGCGCACTCTGCGTTTGGCCGACGGCCCAGATGAAGTTCATCGTATGGTGGTAGCGCGCGCGGAAATTACTAAGTACGCATAGCGTGTAATCCAGGTGGCATAACAGCCCGAAAAAAGCCCCCTATCAATGCAATTGATAGGGGGCTTTTTTACTGGCTAGTTGGATTATCCTGAGACCCTTACTAGGCAGGTTTACATAGTTTGGAGGCTGCAAGGACTAAAATACCAGCAACGATAACTTCTACGCCAATTTGCGGTGCGGCAAAAACAGCATCATGTGCAAACCAGGCAACCACGCGGAACCCCGCTGTTAATATCAATAACATTGCAGGAGCATAGAACCAAGTTCGATTAGCGGTCATCAGACCTAAGCCCATCATGATGCTAGCGCCAATGAAAAAGGCAGTAAGATCGCCGATCTGAGTGCTGCGTCCAAGACCTTCTAACAGCGGCATTCCAAGTTCTGCGGCTGCGCCAGTTGGGTCAACTAACCATCTGATCCCAATAAGCAGGAACAGTAGGGCGGGCAACACAACAAAAATACGAATGAGGTTGTTCATTATTTCTCCTAAATTTATAATCTTATTTATTTCGACATAGTCTATGCCAAAATTTGTTATTCGACGATAGCTTTATATTGTGTTAAAAGCGAACTTTTCGAAGCCTAATCGCATGCGGTTCAATGCCACGCGCATGGTTATACAAAAATTGCGCCGGTGGTAAGGTCTACGCTTAGTCAGATTTGGAGATGGCCAGTGCTTAAAGCCAATTACGGTAGAAACCAGCAATCTTTGCGGATAGATCTAGATGACTGGCTGCCGGAATTAGCAAAGGTGTCGCAGGAGACTCGCGAGGTAATTGATACGATCACTTCATTTGAATTTTAGGATCGACTACAGTCGCGACCGGCGATTAGTATGAATACCAGCATCACCCTGATTAGTTAGTTAGTCCTCGATCAATTAAACGCCAAGCCTTAGGCTTGGATAAAGCTCAAATAGGCCTAATTAGCGAGCGAAACAGGTCGGACCTTGGTTACCATTTCGATCAGGTATTTGCCAGGCTCTTCGGTAAAAACCATATGAGCTGAATTGGTGAATGGGATATACGATTTATGCGGGGCAGATATTTTTTCAAACCATGGCTTAACTAAGGTTGTAGGCGTTTGCCAGTCGTGTTCGCCTTGAAAAATAAATATTGGTACTTTAAATACATAGCCAAGCTCTGCTCGAAGGTCCTTATTATAAAGGTCCTTCATTAACGCTCTAGAAGCGTCGCTCAAGGATAGCATAGCCAAACCATTCGCGACGCTGATGTCTGGAGAAGTGGCTATATCGAGCACCATGTTGCTCTTATATAGATTGTTTGTCTTCGACGCGTACAAGCCACCTTTGTATTTGGTTAATGGGGCTTGAATTGTGCCGATTCGCTCTAATGTCGCATCTATGTTTTCAGGCACCGGCCACTGTGTTGGCAATTGGCTCAAAGACTCTATGGTTTGCCTGTCATTGTTCTGCTTTGCAGTTTCTAATAATAACCGTTGAGTCTCATCGAAGCCACTATTCCACGCTAACGCCTGTCCAACGCCCACATAGGCAGAGATTAAGTCAGGCCTTTTGTGAATAATGCCTAGGCCCAGCATGCTTCCCCAGCTATGCCCTACAAGTACCACTTTGCCTGATTTGTATTCTTGTTGAATCAGATGAATTAATTCAATCGCAGTATCAACCATGAAGTCATAATTTATTCTATCAGGATCTTCAAATGCCGATAAGCCAGCGCCCGGTTGATCCCATTCAATCACAGTAAAATACTCTGTTAGGGCTTTATAGTTTCGGTGATTCATCCCCATGAACGACGAGCCTGGCCCGCCGTGTAAGTCGAGTAGAACGGGATTGTTTCTGTCTCGTCCGCGCACTCTTAAATGTTGTTGTATGCCAGCTAGTTCTACAAAGTAAGCGCGATCAATGCCAGTTGATGCTGAGTACCAATTAGCATCCGAATTCATTTTTTTTGCGGCGCTGATTGATAATGCTAGACCCATAAATGATCCAATCACCATGAACAATAGGGCAAATAGAATGCACTTAACAATTTTCATTAATCGAGCCCACTTTGTGGATGAATTTTAGTATCCGATGCTACGCTACAAAACCGCAACGGGCGATGGCTGTTTGTGCACCGACGTTACTCTTTTCGGTAGAACAGATTGGCTTTAATCCGAGACGCGTATCGATTATGACCAGCTCTTGTAGTATAGCGGTAGCAACGCCTTTGTTTCTTGGGTGTTCGCTAACAATCATCCCAACATCCGCATACTCAGTTTGATAGGAGTCATAGGCTTTTCACTCTCCATTAGAAATCAACCGACCGTCAGTCCAGCGGCCATAGATCTGTTGCCGCTCAATTAAGTTATTCAGATAGCCGTGAAGCAACCAGCGCGAGGCCCCCATTGCCGAATGTGCAAAAGCAACACCCTCATCCAGTAGCTCAGGCTTTAGTGCTCTAACCAATATGGTTAATTCTTGATTTGATTAGATTTTATATGGATTAGCCAGCTGATACATCAAAGAATTTACTTGGTAAGAACTAAAATAGTCGAGACAATAAGATAGAAATTGGGGTTCTGCGGTGCTGACAAATGCGCATTTGGCATTAGCGACTTGCGAATTACTATCTTCAAACAGTAAACCAAAGGTTTCCGTGGCACGATCATGATGTGCTGGGTCTAAGTAAAACTGAGACACAAACCCTTCGTCATTGAGGCAGTAGTATCCGACTAAGTTAGTTTTGGAGTAAAACACAAAATTCCTTGCTTGAGGTACAAATCCCCATAGCCACGTGCCTTCCAGAGGCGCTCCCGTTTGGCCTAAATATGCTAATTTCATGCCGTTGAGTTCTGCATTCGAATCAAGCTGCTTAATATTTAACATGGCACTCTCGTAGAGTGCTTGCATTGCCAAATGTAATCTTAGTATAAAAAGACCTAGTAACTTTGACTAAGCCGCTGACGGTTTCGCCAGACTAGGATCTTAATAGTACTAAATCATTTAGCCAATGCCGATCCTAATGATTGTTATAATCATTGCATAGAACTCTAGCGCAACTGTTAGCTAAGCTAGTTCCCGAAAATCAGAATATCAGTGAGACTCATGATTAAAGACATATTTATATTGAGTGCGGTGCGCACTCCCTTAGCCGGTTTCCAAGGAGCCTTGGCCGAACTCACGGCACCTCAATTAGGCGCTGCAGCTATATCTGCCGCCGTTGTCAAAGCCAAAATAGACAATCAATCCATACAAGAAGTTTACTTTGGTAACGTGATAAGCGCTGGTATTGGTCAGGCACCTGCGCGCCAAGCTGCTCTTCAGGCAGGCATACTAAAATCAACACCCTGCACGACTGTCAGTAAAGTTTGTGGCTCAGGGATGAAAGCTGTGATGCTGGCATGCGATGCCATTCAATGTGGGCATGCCGAGATTGCCGTGGCCGGTGGCATGGAAAGCATGAGTAATGCGCCTTATCTACTAGATAAGGCTAGGTCGGGTTATCGCTTGGGTCACCATTCGGTTAAAGACTCAATTTTTGTCGATGGTCTAGAAGACGCTAAAAGTGGCGGGCTGATGGGTGCATTCGGGCAGCAGACGGCAGATAAGTTTGGATTCACTCGCGAGCAAATGGATGATTTTGCCATACAATCGTTAACCCGAGCAGTGACTGCAAGTGACAACGGGTATTTTAACGATGAGATATGCCCAGTCAGTGTTACTACTCGTAAGGGCTCCCATGAGGTAGTAGAAGATGAACAACCAAGAACAGCAAGCCCTGAAAAAATCCCTCATTTAAAACCGGCATTCTCTAAAGACGGCACCTTGACCGCCGCTAACTCTAGCTCTATCTCGGATGGCGCTGCGGCACTGGTACTAGCCAGCGGCGAGCAGGTAGAAGCTAAATCACTAACCGCAATTGCTAAAATTTGTGGCTATGTCAGCCACGCGCAAGCGCCTGAGGAATTCACCCTTGCGCCGATTGGTGCGATTAATAAGTTGCTAGCTAAGCTTAATTGGGCAGTCGATGATGTTGATTTGTTTGAAGTGAACGAGGCCTTTGCCGTGGTTACTTTACTCGCGATGCAAGAAGTTGGAATAAGCCATGATAAAGTTAATATTCATGGTGGCGCTTGTGCCTTAGGTCACCCATTAGGCGCGTCGGGTGCTAGAATTATTGTGACCCTAGTTCATGCATTACGTCGTATCGGCAGAACCAGAGGCATCGCTTCTTTATGTATCGGCGGCGGCGAAGCCACTGCTATTGCGATTGAATTGGTCTAGCTTTCTTTCAAGTTAAATAGCTCAAAGCTTTTCAATAGCTCAAGGCTGTTTTATATCGCTCAAGGCTATTTTTTCATCGCTCAAGGCTGTTTTATCTGGCTCAAGGCTGTTGTTTATTACTATTGGTTGAATATTTATGGATTTGTCTCTTAACGAAGAACAATTATTGATTCAAGACACCGCGCGTGACTTTGCTAATTCTGTGTTGGCGCCAGCGGCCGATAAAGTCGAGCATGATCGGCCCTTGTTTTTATCCAACCTCAAGGCCCTGGCGGAACTTGGCTTTATGGGATTGAACGTCAATGCAAAATATGGCGGTACGCAAGCCGGGGTTGTAGCCTTTAGTTTAGCCATCACTGAAGTGGCCAAAGTGTGTGCATCAACCGCGGTGACCTTGTCGGTAAACAATATGGTTGCAGAGGTCATCGAGGTGGTTGCCAGTGAACAGCAAAAAGCTAATTACATTCCAAAGCTGTGTGATGGTACTTACCCAGCAGCTGGGTTTTGCCTAACCGAAGCTGGCGCAGGTTCTGATCCAGCGAGTATGCGAACCAGCGCTACCCGTGATGGTGACGATTGGCTATTGAACGGCAGCAAACTGTATATAACCAGCGCAGAATATGCCGGTATTTTCGTGGTCTGGGCAGTGACAGACTCGAGCGTAAAGAAAGGTAAGGGAATTTCCTGTTTCATAGTAGAAGCAAATACACCTGGAATTCATATAGCCAAAGCCGAACGAAAACTCGGTCAGCATGCGTCCAGTACCAATGAAGTGGTTTTCGATAATTGTCGAATTCCAGGTAATGCCTTAATGGGTGCTGAAAACCAAGGTTTTCGAATCGCCGTGGGTGAGCTTACCGGTGGCAGAATAGGCATTGCCTCGCTAGCACTGGGTCTCGGTTTAGCCGCGATGGACTATGCTAAGAGTTTTGTTCAAGAACGGCACCAGTTTGGTCAGGCGATTGCCGATTTCCAAGGCATTCAATGGATGCTCGCGGAAACCTATACTGAACTAGAAGCAGCGCGACTATTGGTCATGAATGCAGCCTATTGCAAAGAGTCTGGTAAAGCGTATGCAGTGCAGGCATCGATGGCAAAACTATTTGCTACTGAGAAAGCGAATACAGCATGTAATACTGCTCTGCAGTTATTGGGTGGCGCTGGTTATTTAGAAGATCACCCGATTGCGAGATTTACCCGCGATGCGCGTATAACGACTATCTACGAAGGCACTTCACAGATTCAAAAAATCATTATTGCCAAGCAGCTATTAGCAAGTTGAGTCTTTACAAGACTTTTAATCTTCCTTGCTTGAGTCGGCGTGTGCGACCTTAGATTGGTTTTTGCGACCCAGGCGATTTGAAATAAAGTCGCCCGCCTTTATCAACTTGTGCAGGTCGACACCAGAGGTAATACCAAGACCGTTCAATAGATACAAAACATCTTCGCTTGCGACATTTCCCGAAGCCCCTTTTGCGTATGGGCAGCCACCAAGGCCTGCAACAGAACTGTCTACAGTGGCGACCCCACATTGCAGTGCTGCAACGATGTTCGCAATGGCTTGTCCATAGGTGTCGTGGCAGTGGATCGCCAAATTCTTTGCAGGCACATGATCAGTCACTGATTCGATCATAGTTTGGATTTTCACGGGCGTTGCAGTGCCGATGGTATCGCCCAGAGATACTTCGTAGCAGCCTAAATCGAACAAACGTTTTGCTACATCAGCGACGGCCTGGGGCTCTATCGAACCTTCGTAGGGACAGTCAACGACGCAGGAGATGTAGGCACGCACGGGGATATTCAGTTTTAACGATTCAGCAATAACCGACTCGAAACGCACAATGCTCTGTTCGATACTGCAGCTGATATTCTTTTGCGAAAAGGATTCTGAGGCAGCACCAAATACGGCTATCTCGTTGACTCCGGCCTCTATAGCGGCTTCGAATCCCTGCATGTTTGGGGTTAGAGCAGAATATTTCACATTGGGCTTGCGCGCGATACGCCGCAACACTTCGCCGCTGCTGGCCATCTGCGGGACCCATTTAGGCGATACAAAACTGCCGGCCTCAATGGCGCTTAAACCCGTTTGTGACAGCAAGTCGATCAGCTCAACCTTGTCTTCAACAGTGACTAGGCCGGGTTCGTTTTGCAGTCCATCGCGAGCACCGACTTCAAAAATTTTAACCGACTCTGGTAGTGTGTAATGTGTCATTTTTGCAGGCTGCGTAGCTTAGTGGTTTAGAAGTTTAGCTGGGTGTAAACGTGAGTAACTCAGAGCCGCCGTCGACTAAATCGCCTTTGCTGCAAAACAGTTCGCTAACCACACCATCGCTGGGAGCACTGATTGTGTGCTGCATTTTCATGGCTTCCATTATTAGCAGCGGATCACCTAGACTTACCTTATCGCCAGAATTAATTAAAATGTCGACAATGGTGCCGTTCATGGGTGCCCGAAAGTCACCGACTGAACTGACTTCATTATCTTCACCCAAGTCGGGTTTAACTACAGAGAAATCGATCGCGCCAGTATTGGTAAACACGGTGTAGTGTCCTTCTTTGGCAGAACCCTTGGCGACTATCGTATGCTTTTGTTGATGTCCATTAATCTCAGCTAGCAGCACTTTAGCTTCCAAGTGCCCTCGTGCGATTACTTCCTTATCAGCAAACTTAATTCGGTATTGTTGACTGCTTATGGAGCGCAATTGCTCTATTGAAACGATATGTTGTTGTTGGTTGACAATGATTGATAGGATTTGAGTATTGGCTTGGTTAAGCCTCCAGCCAGAGACTTCATCCCATACAGAGGCTTCACCCCACACAGAGCCATATTCTGGTGCTGACTCAGCTTGCAGCTGTTTTGCCTGTAAGGTTAAATACAGGCTCGCTAGCGGTATAATTAATTCAATATCGACATCAACTTTGCGGAATATTTCCTGCGTATGCTTGTCGATAAAGCCAGTATCCAGATCGGCCTCCACAAAAGCTGAACTGCTTGCTAGATTCTTCAAAAATTCAATGTTTGTAGTAACACCGCTAATCTGATACTGACCTAAAGCCCGTATCAGTCTAGCCAGTGCTCGTGCACGATCCTCATCCCAAACAATCAGCTTTGCAATCATTGGGTCGTAAAAAGGGCTTACCTGATCTCCTTGTACTACCCCAGTGTCTACTCGCACATGAGCACTTTGTGATGGAGTGACTAAATGCGTCAAATGCCCTGTGGCGGGCATGAAATCGTTTTCAGGATCCTCTGCGTAGATACGTGCTTCAAAGGAATGACCTTTGATCTGCAGCTGTGCTTGGCTTAGTGGTAAAGGCTCTCCCAACGCAACTTTTAATTGCCACGCGACTAGGTCCTGACCTGTAATAAACTCAGTTACCGGATGTTCTACCTGCAGGCGCGTGTTCATTTCCATAAAATAGAAACTACCGTCCTCATCCAATAAAAATTCGACGGTGCCGGCTCCCTGATAGTCGATTGCCTGTGCTGCTTTAACGGCTGCTTCGCCCATTTGCTCGCGCAAACCTTCAGGTAAATTGGGGGCAGGCGCTTCTTCAATTATTTTCTGGTGGCGGCGTTGCACAGAACAGTCTCGTTCAAACAAATAGACGCCATTGCCGTGTTGATCGCAAAACACCTGTACTTCTACATGTCTAGGCTGAGTAAGGTATTTCTCTACCAGCATGTCATCGTTATTAAAACTCGCTTTTGACTCGCGTTTAGCATCGCCCAACGCTTGTTCAAATTGATCTGCAGACCAAACCTGACGCATACCTTTGCCGCCACCGCCGGCCACCGCCTTCAATAGCACCGGGTAACCCATGGCATCCGCTGATTGTTTTAGTAGAGCTGGATTTTGGTCTGCGCCATGGTAGCCAGGCACCAAAGGCACCCCAGCATCAGCCATAATGGTTTTGGCGGCCGACTTTGAGCCCATCGCAATAATTGCGGCGCTCGGGGGGCCAATAAACACCAGGCCATTGTTTGCACAGGTTTCAGCGAACTCGGCGTTTTCAGATAGAAATCCATAGCCCGGGTGAATGGCTTGTGCTCCGGTGCTAAGTGCTGCTTGGACAATACGGTCAGCGACTAAATACGATTCTTGAGAGGGCGGGGCGCCTATATGAATAGCTTCATCCGCCATGTGTACATGCAGAGCATCGTGGTCAGCATCAGAATAGACAGCTACGGTGCTGATTCCAAGTTTTTGCGCGGTCTTGATTACTCGGCAAGCTATTTCACCTCGATTGGCAATCAAAATTTTATCGAACATTGTATTAAACCTTTTATTAATCACTTTATCTAACATAGCTGGCTATCTGATTTAAACCCCTGTGGACTTAAT
>JBLHMH010000097.1:0-12409 GCA_047621785.1 Polaribacter sp.
CAGCAAGTTCTCCGTGCGCATGTTGGCCTTCACGGTATTGGTTACTAGGCCGACACTTCTCACCAGTTGATCAAGGAAGTTGAGTGTGTTTTCTGAGAAGGCTTCAAAAGAAGCCAGTTCAATCACCCCCACAAGCTCATCTTCGAACAGAACAGGTAATAAGACGAGATTCAGCGGGGTTGTTTCCCCTAAGCCAGAATTGATTTTAATGTAATCGCTAGGAACATCTTTAATGAAAATCGTTTTCTGCTCCAGGCCACATTGCCCCACCAGTCCTTTACCAAGCGGGAATACATTAGAAATATTTTTTCGCTCTTTATAGGCATAGCTGGAAAGTAACTGCAGTTCTGGTTCCTTTGGCGAATCTTCAGTTCCTTTATCGAGGAAATAAAAAACGCCATGCTGAGCAACAATACTCTTGCAGAGCTCTTCTATCAATACTGTGGTGAGATTCTGCAGGTCTTTGCGGCCTTGCATGAGATCACCAAATTTCGATAAATTCGTCTTCAGCCAATCCTGCTCGGCATTTAATTCAGATGTACTCTTCAGGGTTTTAATCATGGTGTTCAGGCCGTTTTTAAGGTCTTCCACCTCTCCCTTCGCATCCACTTCAATCACGGCAGAGAGATCACCCCGTGTAATCTTGGTAACCACTTCAAAGATTGCCCGAACTTGCCGGGTAAGGTTATCTGCCAGTTCATTCACATTGTCGGTGAGACTTCTCCATGTACCTGATGCATCAGGTACATCGGCCTGACCACCCAATTCACCATCCGTTCCAACCTCTTGTGCCACCCGGGTGACTTCTGAAGAAAACTGTGCGAGTTGATCTACCATGGAATTGATGGTGTTTTTCAACTGCAGAAATTCACCTTTCACTTCAACCGTAATCTTCTGATCTAGATCACCTTTAGCCACCGCTGTCGCCACATCCGAAATGTTACGCACTTGAGAAGTTAAATTGTCGGCTATCGCGTTCACATTATCGGTCAAATCTCGCCATACTCCAGTAACTCCTTTTACTTTTGCCTGACCACCTAATTTACCGTCTGTTCCAACCTCTTGTGCCACACGCGTGACTTCCGAGGAGAAATTGTTCAGTAGGTCAATCATTTTGTTTGTGACTTTGGCGACACGCAAGAACTCGCCTTTTACGGCTCTTCCGCCAATATCCAGTGGCATCGGTTCTGATAAATCACCTTTAGAAACGGCAGTCACCACACGGCTGAATTCACGTACCGGCTCAACCATATAATCAAGAGTTGAGTTAAAAGCATTGATTTGATTGGCCCAGGAGCCAGCTGCTAAACCTATCGTGATGCGTTGATCCAGATTGCCTTCTTTACCCACCGCTTTACCGATCCGTTCAAATTCCTTGGTGAGTAATTGGTTGAGTTCAACGGATTCATTGAATGCACGGGCAATTTCTCCGGCAATACCAGTTTTATCCTCCGGTAGTCTCACCGTGAAATTTCCACTGCGATATAACCGCAATGCCCTGAGGATTGCCTTCGCATCCACCGCCTCTGATTCGCTCTGCCATGCACGAAGAGCTTCCAGAATCTGCTCCGATGTAAAATCCTTTACATCACTTGTTTTCACCGTAGGATTAGTTCTTTTTTTACTTTTCCTACCACTGTACTGTCCCATATGAAGCGTGATCGATCAGTCTAGCATAATTTAAGCCGCTTTCTCTTCCTCCGTTTGTGGCTTGAATGGTAACAGGGCTTCAATCTCTTCAACGCAGATAGCCTTCGGCAGTGCTGTAAACACCCTTTTGAGGTACGCATACGGTTCCAACCCGTTGGCTTTTGCTGTTTCGATCAGCGCTGGCCTTAACCCCTGAGACCGTATCACTGAACAAACTGTTCTTGCGCCCGATCACAAACGGGCGGATGGCATTCTCACACAGGTTATTATCGATGTTCAATCGACCATCCGGTGTATAAACCGTCAGCCTTGGCCATTGCTTGTCCATGTAATACATCGCTTTGCCAGCGCCGATTGTTTCACCACCACCGGCAGGTGCTGATCCAACCATTCTCTCAGCCCTTCAAGTACGGGTATGGCCTTGCCTTGACGGAGTTCGTAGCATTGTTCATCATTTAGTCCCTTGGCTTGTTTCTTAATCTTATACAGCAACTGAATACGCAGCATGGCTTGCTGCGCCAAGGAGGTCTTTCTGTTCTTTAACTTGCCCTGAGCCTTAATCGCCTGATCAAACTTACGCCGCACATGCGCCATACAGCCCAGCCGCGTAATGTCATTCTCGGCAACAATCTTATTGTAGCCCTCATAGCCATCAATCTGTAAATATTCGGCATAGTCACACAATAACTCGACGGGGACTTCCTGCGATCTCGTCGGGGCGTAATCTAACAGAATCACTCGTTCATCCGGTGGCCCACCGCGCTGAACCCACATATACGACTGGCTTTGGGGCGTTTTCCCAGTTTCTTCCAATACCTGGTACCGCGTCTCGTCCATTTGCAGGCTATCGTAAGCCAGCAGCACCTCCCGCAATAAATTAATCAGCGGTTGAATCAATTGGCCTGATCGAATCACCCAAAACGCCAACGTGGATCGGCTTAATGGAATATCCAGCCGTTTGAACTCCTGTTCCTGGCGGTATAACGGCATCCCATTGATGCATTTATTCACCACCACATGCGCCAATGTGCCGGGGCTGGCAATACTGCCGGGAATCGGTTGCGGCGGTAACTGGGCTGACCGAACACCTGTCTTACAGTTCGTGCAGTAATAGGTCTTGCGGATGTGACGGATCACCTGAACGGTCATGGGAATAAGATCAATCTGCTCACTGACCTTCTCACCCATCACGGCCAACTCTCCGCCACAGTGCTCACACTGACACTCGTCTCCTTCGAGCGTGTGGATAACCTTAATTCGAGGGTAATGGTCCGGTAACTTTCTCCGACCCCCTTTGCGGCGCTGATAAGGACCGATAGTTGTCGTCAATATCCTGATGCGGGCAATCAAAAACATTCTGAGACGAGAGATTTTCCTAAAAACCGAGTTTACTTGCCCCAAAGAGCGGGTTAAGGATTAACTGTTTTAGTTAGTGAAACAAATGGACTCATGGGATTTATAAAGTCTATTTTTGATGCCGCCCAGACTTGGCAAGATACAAACCAAATCTACCTTTCAGAGTATCGTGAAAGAGTCATTCGACTATATTTGAAAGAGGATGAAGGGGGCCTTAATCTTGAAAGGCCACCCGCAAAAATAGACGCGTTGGCTAGTATTGGCAAAAGGGCAGGGACAGTGTTGAAGGACGATTCTGATTTAGCCGAGCATAAATGGCGAAGATTACTCAGTGCCTATGCTGCGATAGAATCGGCGTTGAAGGATATTAGAGAGCAGTATTTATTCGCTGAACCTCAGTCCATGGAACAGTTTGTTGATCAGTATGTTGAGGCATTTAAAAAAGGGAATCCAATTGCGACGAGCTACAAGCCTACAAGCCAAAGGGAGTTGTTAGAGCTCCAGGCTCGTTTAAACGGCTTGATTGAGTTGGCAACGAGTTGGACTGAAGACCCCATTCGGAATAACTGGGGCGGTGGCAACATGCCAAAACCGTCTTCAGCACTGAATATAGTTCCCCAGCGTTTTGTAAGCTAAATGCTGTGAAGTTTGGCAGGATTTCGATGTCTGGAATGACAGGGACCGCTCCATAATTGCGGGCTTCAGAAAAAATGCACTTTAGTGGATCTATCTTTTGAAAAGTTAAGCGTTCCGCTCTCATCAGCATAGAGCGCATATTTTTGCCAACCAGGCGCCGGGAATTATTAGGGCTAGAGCGGCTCTAGATTTAGTGTTAAGAATGTACGGGCGTTCATCACGCCTTATCAAGGCGGCTGCCCCAGTATGCGAGCATGCTGGGACGCGGCACCACTAACACAACATCTCTCTTAAATTCACCCAGCGCCTCAGCACTTTCAGCCACAACTCCAAGGTTTATGGTTCTATTTTTCATAAGGCTTAGCTGCCCAGAATACGTTGTTTAAGCTCTGTTACGGCAATGGCCCTCTCTCTTGAGCTGCCAAGCCCTATTGCATCGACCAAGGCCAAAAGCTCATGCAGCACTGGGTCACTCTGTACTACTTCTGGTATAGATTTATACAATGGAGTGACGGCCTGTCCTTTGACAGTGCCGCTGGCGTAAGGCCACACAAAGTTCTCATCGCTGAGTATTTGTTCTTTTAGAGGAGAAGCACTGTGCGACGTTGGCACACCCCGAACCACTGAACCTGGGCGTTGAGGTATGTATAGGTTAATGATCCACAATTCTTACGAGTGTGTGCCGTGGTAGAGTGTCTATTAGTTTACGTTGGCGTGCTGGTAGGAATGTTGGGCCCTTTAGGAATAATTGGAATTCATGATTTAAGGGATTGGGCTCAAAGACAAGAAAGTTGGCATTCATCCTTTTCACATAAAAAGCCGTATGTTCATGGACATATTGTGGCAACTAACGTCGAAATTTAGATTCAACGCGCCGCTGCATATAGATATTGAATCGAAATATTCAAATGACAAATTTTTATATGATTTTGGAAAAGTCTTGGCGCTGGCATCAACTTGTTTTAGCCCTAATACTGTTCCTGATAGGATGCATATGGTTTGTGGGATATTTGTTCGCGTGGCCGTTAGCGTCGTGCGCCATTGGACGATAACATATTTTTGCCACAATCCCGGGTCCGGTCGATGGAGAGGGAAAAATGCGGCGGTTCAGGCATCAAACATACCCGGGCTAGGCTTGATAACTTATGGTGAATGCTGGCACAACAATCATCATGCGTTTCCTGAATCCGCCAAAATTGGATTTGAGAAAGTTCAGAGTGACACCACTTGGCGTTTTATTCAAATCTTGAATGCGCTTGGTCTTGTCGGAAAATAGGAAAGCCACGATCAGAAAGCTCAAGGGCAGATTTGTATGAAGTCAGTTAAACTAGTTAATATCTCACGGTTGACGACTGGCTGAACTTGGCAGCGTTGAACCATTTGCGTTGACATAGCCGGATGGGTCTTCAATACTCTGAGCACGTCATAAAGATCTAATTGGAACTGATGAGTCAAAAGTGATTATTAACGCAAACAATAAAGTTTTTGCGCTCCGGAACGGGACATGCACGGCTAGTTGCGGAACCAGTCGGTCCTCCTCCAACATGTATATTTTGAAGGTTTTTGGAGACGGTCTAAGTTACGCTACTTGATAAAGGTATTTGGAGGGATAAATGTTTATAGAGGTTAACTGTAGGCGCTTAGCGTCGGGCTGGCTAAAGGCTGGCGCTGAAGTTATATTTAATTCTGGTAGTTTATGGTAATCCGACTGGTTCCAAGTATTATCACCGTTACGGTCAGCCTCGTCGTTGCGCAGCAGAAACTTGAATTGGCGGCGACGACACTGTCCCAGACCGTCAATGTTAGACTGAATCACATGACGAGCCTTGCCGCCTTCGTAAAGACTAACTAAAATTTTACGAACGAAGAATTTAGTCGATTTACCGCTGTCCTGCAAAAAGACCTCGTCGGCCTCAGAAGTTTGCAGTTAGCGCCTAAAGGCGTTGTGCAATATTTGACCAATTTAGAAAACAACAAGGCCGCCTTAGGGCATGACCTTTTTGGTGATCCAAAACGCCGACATCTTGCAAAAAAATCAGTGCGTGAGCGGAGTTATATCATCGGGGGTCCAATAAAATTGAAGCAAGGGGGCGCCGTAATCATTGCTCGCAGGCCGTTGTTTTTTGGAAAAAATTACAACTGGGAAAGAAGAGTTTCGGGGATTTGCAACGGTACTTATCGATGTCGAACCATTGCTGGCCGACGCCAAATGCACTGGGCTTAAAAAGGAGTTTGTTCTGGCTACGCGAGGTAAAGATGGTCTTGGCGCAAAGGGCGAAATTTTTTACGGAAAAAAGCGTTCCATCGATGATTCATTGGCGATAGCTGATGTTATTTTGCCTGGTGGTTCGTGGCAAATTGGAGCGTGGCTGAAACCAGATGCACTGCGCACCGGTTTCTTCTAGGCTCATTTGCTTTGGGTGTCCACCGCAATTGTCTTATTCATTGTATGTGCCGCCGTTTATGTGGTCGTGGATGAGCCTTTCCGATCACGCGCAGCCGTTCGTAGCTCAACAGCTGAACTATCGGCCGTTCGTGATGCAGCGCAAGCGGCTAATATAACGAAGTCGGAATTTCTTTCCATCGTTAGCCATCAATTGTGAACGCCTTTAACGTCCATTAAAGGGTCTTTGTCACTCATTAATAGTGGCAGTTTTGGTGTTTTATCGGGAAAAATAACGAACCTAGTCGATATAGCTCATCGTAACACCAACCGTTTGATTAACCTGGTTAATAATATTTTGGGCATGGAGAAAATTGTATCTGGTAGCATGCAATATGAGTTTTAACTGTTGGACCTTGGTAGGTTGGTTACGGATGCTGCCGAAGCAAATCAGGGATATGCTAATGAGCATGGTGTAAAATTTGTACTTACCAAGATTAGGAGTGACGTGGAGGTGAATGGCGATAGCGGTCGGCTTAGCCAAGTTATCGAATGCAGCGAAGTTCTCTCCTCACGACAGCGAAATAGAAATTTTTCTCATGGAGAATAATCGTGCGGCAAAGGTCTCAATTCGTGATGTTGGTTCTGGCCTCCTTGAGGGCTTTCGCGAGAATATCTTTGGCAAATTCATGTAGGCGGATTGCACAAGCTCGCGTAATAAGGGAGGTACCGGGCTGGGCCTAAATATCTCCAAGGCGATCGTTGAAATGCACGGTGGGGAAATTGATTTTAATTCCGAAGTGGGTGTAGGCAGCACGTTTTTCTTCACACTTCCGTTTTCGGCAGGGCCGCATGAAGCCACCAAACCTAGTTAGTTATATTCCCAGAGCGCCTAAACCACGCAGCACGAGGCCGTGTCTTGCCTTTTACCAATTTAACAAATGGCAGCGAAGGTTAAGGGCAAACAATCATCGCCCAAGAGCCACGATACTACCGGTACATGGTCTTGTAGACTATGCTGATCGCTTTCTCATTCCTTTTTTAAAACCCAACGCCAAAAATATTAAGGATCGTGTTGACCTGGTGATTGATCTGTTAGCTGGTCACAATTGTTTTAGGTCCTAAATCGAGGCGACCGCTATGTCTCCTCCGGCTCAATTGCCGGGTCGCTAATAGAGTTTAATGTGCGCACCCTGTACTTGAAGGATCTGACCTTTGTGGCTTGTACTTATCAGGAAGACAGCGTATTTCAGAATCTTATCAAGTACATTGAAGCAGGTGAAATAAAACCGGCCGTGGCCAAACTCTACCCGCTAGAAAATATAGTCGCAGCACAACAGGGTTTTCAGCAAAAGAAGTTGCCTGCAAGTTAGGACTGGTACCCGCGCTGGTCGAAATACTTATTCCTGACTTAATTCAAACAGACAATATGGCTGGCCTTCGGTGCGACAGAAAGTTTCGTGAACTTTCACCGAGTCGAATTGCCCAGCTTGAAAGACTAATCCCTGCAGATAGCCTCTGAGAAAGTCGCATTTATTAACTTCGTGGTCGAATGCTCCTAAGAAAAAGCTACGGGCTTCAGCTTTTTTCTTAGGTTTGGTGAAAATCGATCTCATTACTTTGATTCCGTCTTCATCAAATTGTGCATCGGCCAGCATGGCCAAATCGGGCATCAGCCGTATTTTCACTAGTTCATCCAGACCTAATCTGGCGTCAAATGGGCCTGTTTCAATATTTCGCAGTTCAGCAACCCGTATTCCTAGTTGATACAAACGCTCGTTTTTTTCACCTTCATCAAGACCGTCTTTATACGCCGCAAGCAAATCTTCGATATTGGGATAATCATTGGCTGCTTTTATTACGATACTTAAAATATCGTCCTTTGGTTTGGTGCGGGGTTTTGGTTTTATTGAAAAAACGCCGTCAATCTTTTTGGTGTTTCTCACCGCCGATTTTAAATCGGCTTTGGGACCTACAAGGATTAAATCCAGTCTGGTTTGCTGGTTATGACGCCCACTGGTCTGTTTTATGATTTGGACATTTTTTTGGCGTCTGATCGTCGCAATAACTTTGAGAATAATCCCCGCTACTGGACTGCAAATTATGGTCACCGTAGCACGCATTTTCTAACCATTTTTTGTACAAACTGTAGATTTTCAGACATCACGGTGTGGCTTAACCGCGTTGGCAAACAGACATAAAATCGCCGTCTCTGTTTCGATGCATAAAGCAATGCTGATTTTCTTTGAACCCATTGTTTAACAATTCTATCAGAAATTCCCCACAGTTTATGAGGAATCGACCAGCCTTTCTTTGTTTGATACCATGCAAATGGCTTCACGCAATAGCTTGGTAAAAAAAGTGGCATCGCAAGCGTAGTAAAGATCCGATACTTGCAGTAGACTCGAAAATGATAATTATAATAATAATAAGGAGCTGCTGAGATGAGTTCATCAAACGCAAATCTGTTTGCTGGCGTTAACGCCAGACTAAGCATTATCTGTATTATCTTGGTGACGATTGGCGCAACACTCGGGGCTACGTATTTTGATGGCGATAATGGCGTAAGGTCGTTTTTAAGGAACTATGTAATTTCGGCGCTAAATGTTTACTACATTCCGGTAGTTGCATTGGTCTTGGTATTTGTGGTCGGGCTGCTGTTCACAAGGTACGGCAATATTCGGCTTGGTGATGATGATGACCGCCCTGAGTTCGGAAATTTCACATGGTTTTCGATGGTGTTTAGTTGTGGAATGGGAATCGGCCTGATGTTTTGGAGCGTAGCGGAGCCGATTTATCACTTTCAAGACAATCCATTTATTGGCGTAGATCAGTCAATGACGCCAGAGGCTGCAAAGTCTGCTATGTTGCTTACTTTCTTTCATTGGGGGCTCCACCCTTGGGCTACTTATGTGATTGTGGGCCTTTCGTTGGCGTATTTTTCCTATCGCAAAAAACTGCCTCTCACATTTCGCTCCGCTCTCTATCCGGTATTTGGCGACAAAGTCAAAGGCATACTTGGTGATGTTGTTGATATCATTGCAGTATTTGCGACCGTATTTGGGGTAGTTACCTCGCTGGGCTTAGGTGTTCAACAATTAAATACCGGCCTGGGCCAGCTATTTGGCCTCCCGGTATCCACCGGTATGAAAGTTTTCCTAGTCATTAGTATCACGGCTGCTGCTACTATATCTGTGGTATCTGGATTAGGCCGGGGGATAAAGTATTTGAGCGTGGTAAATATTTCGCTCAGTATTGTTGTACTGGCCTTGATGATCCTATTAGGTCCGACCTGGTCTTTGATTAGTTCGTTCTTCGGCAATACCGGTCACTATCTTGCAAACGTGCTGCCGCTTGGCATCTGGATCGATGATCAACCTGGAACTAGCTGGCAAGACAACTGGACCACCTTTTATTGGGCGTGGTGGATGGCATGGTCACCTTTTGCGGGTATGTTTATTGCACGAATTTCTCGTGGTAGAACGATCCGCGAATTCATCGTCGGAGTACTTTTAGCACCTGCGGCGATGACATTCGTGTGGATAACCGTATTCGGCAGCACAGCCCTAGATATAGAGTTGAACGGTCCAGGCGGTATAACCGAGGCAGTATCAAGCGACGTTACTCAGGCATTGTTCAAAACCTTTGAGATGATGGACATCGGCGTAATGTCGGGTGTTCTATCGCTGTTGGTAACGGTATTGATGTTAACTTATTTAGTCACGTCTGCTGACTCAGGGACGCTGGTGGTAACCACCATCCTAACCAATGGACATCCAAATCCGCCCATGCAGCAACGCCTAATCTGGGGCATCGGACAAGGTTTTGTGGCGGGTGCGTTATTGCTGGGTGGGGGTTTATCTGCATTGCAGACTGCATCAATATCCGCAGCCTTACCGTTTTCATTCGTATTACTACTGATGATACTCGGGTTGGTCAAATCATTGCGGGCTGAACACGTCGGGCCGCAATTCGATCAGCCGGCACTAGAAAAAACACACTAGCCCCTTACGAGGGTCGGCAACAAAGCATAAAAAGGCTAGCATTGCCGGCCTTTTTTATGCGTATAAGGGGCAGCTCTAATGTGATGACTCGCTCCACCTAGCTTAATAAACTAGGCCGTGAGTTCTACCACATGAGGCAACCTTAGGTCATGTATCTTGTGTTGGAGGGAAGTAAGGTAGGCTAATGTTCTCAAATCTAAAAAGCTCCGGTGGCTAGACCGCTAAGACTTGAATTTGTAGGCGCCTTGCTATTGCGTGACATCACGCGGTGACCGTCAGAATGATGTTTACGAAAACAATGCAGATCGGGATGAGGTGATTGCAACTGTTTAAGCGAGCGGTGGCTACACTCTTAAAGAAATAGGAGACTACTTTGGTTTACATTACGCTACAGTGAGTTGGCTAGAAAAGAAATACCAGAACCAAAGTCTGATATTTCTTTGCTAGCCAACGCTTTTGTAAGCTGTTGACCCAGAGTGGTTTGCGATCTTCAGATATTGAAAGTACACCAGCCAACAAGAAGTCATATCAAAAATGACGTGGTGGCGTATATGCGTTACTGCAACATCGATAGATTACATTCAGCCAATGACGATCTGTCGTCTATAAAGTTTGAATTATCCGAAATCCATATGTCTACTACGAATTGCCCAGACTACAAAGCCGTGCACCACTGCAGGGTTGCCTGTTCAACTGATCGCCGAGTTAACGACCTGTTTACGCCTTATTCTTAAAACGCTAATTGATGTGGTAGGACTTTGTTCATTCGCAGGGCGATGAATTGCTAAAACCGAAGAAAACCAGACGGTATTCCATATTTATTGCTCATTAAGGCAGGTAGATGTCGCCCGATTGAGGCTATATTTAAAGTAAGCGCCAAGTTTTTTGGGGTGGCTGATACTTATTGATCTAGAGGGATCGGGGGCTTATGCTTCCTATACTCTTACTCGTAACGGCATAAAAATAATAAACGGAGAAAATGGATGTCAGATAATAGCGCAGCAGAAACAGGAAAACATTGTGATCTTTTCAGATGGTACGGGCAAGGCGGGAGGGAAAAAAACATAACAGCAATGTGTACAAATTATTCAATATGATTGAAGACCGCAGCAACGCGCAAATTGCATTTTATGACCGAGGATTAGGCTCTGGTGCCAGGAAGCTCACCGGAAATGCTCTGGGCACAGGGTTTGATAACAATGTCTTAGATTGTTATCAATTTATCTCTGATAATTATCAATGGGGTGATCGTCTGTTTCTTTTTGGTTTCAGCCGTGGGGCAGCGACTACACGTAGTTTATCTGGTTTTATTTCGTTGTTCGGTATTCTTCCGCAATCCCGGCCCGAGTTAGCGCTACAGGCATACAAGCATATTTACAGTATCTCTGATCCTAATAAGGGCAAAGAGGAAGTAATGAAGTTTATCAAAGGTAACAATACGCCGTTTTTTAATATCGACTTTCTGGGTGTGTGGGACACCGTGGCAGCATTGGGTGTACCGATTAAAGCGGTAAATGCTTATTTCAAAAACTCATTTCAAGCTCAGCGCGCGCGTCCAGCACGCCTATCACGCCATGTCGATTGATGAGGAGCGAGACGCTTTTAAATTGCTGCCTTGGCAAACCATGGGAAACGGCAAGTCGATTCTTGGCACCGTAATGATAGATCCAAGAGTCGGCGGCGCCAGTGACCAGAAGGGTAGAGACTGTAAGCAAACCGTTAATCAAGTATGGTTCGGCGGCGTGCATACCGATGTCGATGTAGGCGGTGGTTATAAGCAGCGTCGTGTTTCTGATATCCCTTTGTGCTGGATGATAGACAGAGCCATAGACAATAACATACTCGCGTATCCGCTAAAGCTGGCCCCGTACAACTTGGTCAATCCTAAGTAAATGTAGAAGAGGTGGTTCACGACTCACGTATGACACGTATGGAAAAATTTCTATTCAATAAGATCAACAGAAAAAATTTCTGGGATGATGACAAACATGCGAAGCCTATCATCCATGCTAGCGTACTGGAGAGAATAGGTAAGCTCTGCCCAGTACAAATAGGCAAACCAGATAAGCCAAACGATGACGTACCCGCAACCAGTGAGCTCTATACACCTTGGGTTCAAGAAATTATAGCCAGCGGTGAATGTGAAATTGAACTATGCGACAATAAACAGTTTGAGTCAATTAAATATAGTTTCGATCTTGAATGGGAGTACCTAAAAGAACACGGCCAGCACAGTGGGTAATACATCGACGAAGAGACTGTAATTTGAACTGTGTATCTGCTTAACTCAACTGTTAAGGTAGATACTATGAATAAGAAAGAACTCTCCGCCCTGGTCGACCAGGCCAGCAAGGGCATCACTAATGAGGATGACATGGCC
>JBLHMH010000098.1:0-12310 GCA_047621785.1 Polaribacter sp.
CGGTGTGATTTTGGTTCCAGTGGGCGCGCTGCCTTTCAGTTGATATTGGGTAGTTTCTGCTGAGGCGATTCCTGCACTGGCGATAACGATGCTACCGAATAGAGCTGGAAGTAAGTTTTTGACTATTTTCATTTTTGATCTCCTAGTTAAGATGAGCACACCATTTTGATGTCCCTGCCTGCTTAGATACAAAAAATTCGAATTTGGTTCCGTGAAATTGATTAACCTTTTTTAACGTGGGGCTGTTTGATCACTATTTCCTAGACCTAGGATTGAGGATGTCGAATGGATAATGTGAAAAAAAATTATTTAACCTGGGTTTACGAAGAACAAATTGTGACTAAATCTGGTGTTTCCCAAGGGGCGTAATATGCTGTGATCTCAAGGCGGACAGTCAGCTGGAATTTCAGCGGCTAAGCGGACAGTTTACTTAACTCCATATCACTTCGGGTAGTCAATTCAGTATACTGTCCCCCCTCAACCTAAAGACTACAGAAGCTTCGAGAATAACTAAATAGCTGATTTCCCTGTTCCGGCGGCTGCAAGTTCTTCCCGCAGCACCTTAAGTGATGATCGGATGATCAAGTAAGCCACGATGATAATGATGAACAAGGCGCCGACGCTAATAATCAATTCATCACCTTCGAGTTGCAGGTTCCCAGTGAGTAGTGTTGCCATATCGTTTACAGTGGTGCCGAGGTACACGGTCACAAAAAATGGGAGGACCATTCCGATGTTCGTCCCCAGTAGATAGTCACGGAACCGTACACTGCTCAGACCAAGAGAGTAGTTAAGCGGAGCATACGGTATAACCATCACAAGACGAGTCAAAATCACGACCAAGAGACCTTTGCGCTCAATTGCCCGTTCAATTGCAATAAACGTGGTTTTGTTCATAATCTTTTGCTTTACCCAAGGACGGGCCACCGTACGACCGATCCAGAAGGTGAGTGCTGAGACGATCACTCCGGTTGTCCAGATCACGACAAGACCCTTGACCAGGCCAAGCAGGAAGCCGGCCAACAATATGACCGGTGCAACCGGTAACAGCAGTATCACCCCCAGCGCGAATGTGGTTCCTACGAGCCAAGTCGCAACACCGGGGTCTTCGTCCGCCCACTGTTGAATCTGGAGCAGCAATTGCTCCAGCGGTAGCAAAATGGCGCACAGTACGAGAGTCGCCAGCAATAACAGCAGCAGTAGTTCCCGTTTGTATCTCATGGCGGAGCTCGTTTCACCCAGGAAAGGAGTCAATTCCGATCATTTTCTTCTAAATTACTTTGCTTGAAATCGTTTGAAAAACGCCTTGGAAACAACCAGCTTTGCAATCGATAACGCAGTATCAAGAATATCATCTGGAACCCCAGCACAAGGGCTTTAAGCGGATCCCCGGTGACAGAAGACTCGCCGATCCGCTTAGTGTAATTGACCGGAATCTGTACAACCCTGTGTTTTTGTAGAATTGACAACACCATCATTTCCGGACCGAAGAAACCCCCTTGTACTGAAAAATGAGGGCTCAGGTACTTCAGTGTTGTCCTGTTGATACACCGCACGGTACAACCCACATCGGTTAATGAAGTCGAGTTGAACAGTACTTCCATCAGTTTGGCGACGGCATAGTTGCCCCATTTTAGAAAGATGCCCATATTTGCACCGCGCCAGATAAACTCTTTCACCGTGCGACTCCCATACACCACATCGAAATCTTCGCTGTAAGCAAGCAGCTTGCGCAAATCGCGCGCGACGAAAGTCCCATCGGGCTCGAACAGTGCAATCAGGTCCCCAGTCGCTTCCTCGAAGCCCCTCTGAATAGCCGCCCCATAGCCCTGAGCCTCTTCCAGGTACTCCACCGCCGTTGTCCCAGACACTTCTTCGCTTGTTCCTTCGGCTGCATTGTTGTTAATGACAATGATTTCGTCTACGCAATCGATTGCCTCCAAGTCCAAAATCATCTGGCGAATCGAATCTCGCTCGTTGTAAGTGGGTAATATCACGGAAATTTTCTGGTCCAACCACATAATCGGAAACGTCTATTGGCCGAAGGGTTTTTCGGCAACAAGCAACATCTGTTTGGCCATGGGACGATAGGGTAGGTTCAGATATAACCTGACAATCCACCCCTGTCTCGGAATCCAAGTACTCTCTTTCATAGACAGAGGCAGGAAACGCGGCACGCAATCGACAATCTGATATCCTTCAGATTCAACAAGGCCGCACAGTCCCTTGTCTGTGTAGGGCGTTACGTGAGTATAGTCGTCGTAGTACTGATCGTAGCTGTAGCGGAAATTCGGTTGGATTAGGATGAGTCTCCCGGACGGTTTCAGCGCCGTAAAGGCGGACTGTAAAAGCTCTGAGGCTTTTTGTTTATGCAGATGTTCAAGCAGATTGCTGGCAAAGACAAGGTCCAGGCTGTCAGCTGGGATCATGGATAATTTGCTGCAGTCGCCTTCGATGAACTCGACATCGCTGGCTGCGTAATCACCGGCGGTGGGATTAATGTCGACGGCAACTTTTCTATCGGACGCGAGCTGATTGATGAAATCACAGTAGCCAGGCCCCAACTCGAGCGTCACTGGATTATCAGGCAGATACTTCGACAGTGCGCGGATGATTTCCCGCCAGACCGCGGAGCGTGAGGAGTCGGCCTGGTACCTGATCGAAAAATAGTCCTTCTTTTGTTGAATTTCCGTCATGGCCCACTCACAGTCTCTATCACTTGTATGTCCAGATCCGGAAAATTTTTATTTAAAATACCCAGGATTTCAAGTTGCTCGGCGCGCGCTCCCGAATCGTTAGAACGGGTTGCAAAATACCGCCGCAGATAAAAGAGCGATTGTCTCGATAATTCAGCACGCTTGACCGGATCCGCCTCCTGCATAGACATTTGGTAATAGACCACACCAGTACTCCTGAGTGCTTTTGAATAATTCAATGATGTAGATACGGCTTTCAAAAATTCGGATAATTGGGATTCCAGGGATGCACCCGAATAGGCCTGAGTCAATCCTTTATAGTAGTGCGCCACACCTAGCCAGCCTCTTTCATGGCTGGGAACATTAAGATTAAAGACCTTCTCGTTTACCGATTGTGCTTTCTCTAACCAAGCCTCCTTTTTATCCGGCAGGGCATTTTCTGACTTGCCAATGTAATAGCCGGTCAGGTTATTGTAATCATGAATTGAAGCACCCGGCAGGCTGATTTCATGTTTCCAAAGGCTCTCGCCATTTTCCCATACACCCACGTATTGGCTGCGATAGATGACGTTCTGGGTAAAGACCCATCCGAGGGATAGCGCCACGGCCATTTTGATCACTCGTGCTCCCTCCTGAGCCTGCAAAGCCACAGCTGCGCTGCAGAGACCTGCAATCAGAAAAAAACTGGAAAAGTACACATATCGATTGGCATACCAGAATCCAAAATGAATCCAGTTGCCATAGGGAAGCATAACTACGATAAAGCAAAGAATAAACAGGCATGCAACCCGGTTGAAGCGCCAAAGCAACACGGTCGATGTCAGGGTCAAAACAACAACCAGGACTGCCTGGGTTATTTGGGCGCCCGAAAGTTTTGAAAAAATGGATGGGGCCGAGTAGTAAGCCTCCAAGTCCCAAGGGATTAAAATGATTTTCAAATATTCAAGAAATATCAGGGGATTGACGATAAATAGTAACTTCCGGTAATCCTCTGGTGAGTACACCAGTGCCCGGCCCAGCAAGCCATAATCGGAAAGTACGGAGCGGTACCAAAGCAAAATCGTTAATCCAAGAATAAAAAACGGAAGGACTTGAACAAGAACCTTTCCCAGGATCCGGGCCAGGTTCTGGGTCCTGAATCCATCCCGGACGACATCTTTCCTATTGATCAGGGCACAGAAAAACAAAACACCGGGAAGAATTACAGCATTCAATTTGGACAGAAAGGCAGCACCTGCAAATACAATCGACAGTAGATACAACCAGTTCTTTGAACGGCCGGAGCCCTTATCCTGAAAACACAAAAACAGGATGATGCTCAATAGCGAGAACATAGAGGACAGAATATCCTTTCTGCCCATGATCCAGGCCACCGGCTCTGCGTGCGCCGCCAGCACCAGGAGCAGCGGCGCTGAAAGCAGGGCGGTACCGGCATTAGTCAGTCTCAGAATCAACAGAAAAGCCAGCACGAGCGTAAACGCGTGATAGATGACATTTCCGTAGTGATAGCCGAAAGGCCGGTTATAACCAAATACTATGCTGTCTGCCAGCCAGGAAAGGTCGCGGACAAGTAGCGGTTCCTCCCTGGGGAAATCCAAATAGAGTATCTGTTTAGCACTTTCTGCCACTGTCCCGTCTGAATAAAGTTGCGGGTGTTCGCCAATGATTTTGTGATCGTCGTATCTGGAAAAATCGTATTGGAAAGTCTGGTCGTAAAACAAAAGGGACGAGAAAAACAGAATTACGCAGGCCAGTACCACCGAGCGCCGTTGCAGATTCCATTCCTCAAGCTTCGGGACATTCATTTTGAACTCATTTTTGTTTTATCTTGAATGAAGACTATAGCTTATTAGGCAGCAGTAAAGCTATATTGCCAAAATTCTGCAGGAGTCGGGAGATTGGTGAATTCATACAGTGCATTTGCATGCAAAATTACCTCATTTTTATTCCCATAAGATATGACATCGCTCACTAGATAACTAAACCATTCGCAATAATCCGAAAAATATGGAGTATAGGAGCCATAAACCCCCTATTGGTCTAAATCAATAAGTATCAGCCAGCCCAAAAACCTCGTCGGTTCCTTTGAACGCAAACTAAATAATAGGACAGGTAAATAATAGAAAATAAGAGGTCAGGCTTATTGAAATGACTCTAATTTAGCCCTCGAATACTGTGTATGGCTTGACTACTTATACAACGTTAGAATCGAACACTGCTAATAATTGCGCTGAATTTAAGGCCAGGTCCGAATGGCACTAAGTTAAGCTTCTTTAGCGTGAACGCAACTCGGTTCAACAGCGCATGAATACTGGCGTAAACGACTGAATTGATTGTACTAAACCGCCTTAACTTAGTGCCATTCAGGCCAGGTCCGCTTTACGGAGTGTCACAAAGCCCTCCTGCGGCTATCAAAAAATCATTGTTCTGTACTCTGATTCCCAGGGTGCTATCGCCAACAAGGTGGTGTATGACCTAGCTGTTCTTTAAGCCTCTAATTTTTCCCAGCGAGCGAAACAGGCTGCTAATTCGTTTTGCAGTGCGGTTAGTTCGTTTGCGGTTTTCGTCACATCATTTTGGTCCATTTGATAAAACCCAGGTTCAGCCATTTTCTGCTGGACCAAATTAATACTGGTTTCCAGCTTGTCGATTTTTTTTGGCAACTCATCGAGTTCTCTCTGGAACTTGTAGCTGAGTTTCTTAGGTTTAACGGCTGCTATAGTGGCGTTCCCATTTCCTGTCTTTTGTTTTGCTTCTTTTTCAGCAGCTTTAGTGATGACTGACCGTTGGTGCAACCAATCATCATAGCCTCCTATGTACTCGCGTACTTGACCGTCGCCTTCAAACGCGATGGTGCTAGAAACAACGTTGTTTAGAAATGTTCGATCATGGCTTACCAATAATAAGGTGCCGCTGAAATCCATTAGTAATTGTTCGAGTAATTCTAGTGTCTCGTAGTCTAGATCATTGGTTGGCTCGTCCAACACTAGAAAATTAAAGGGCTGAGTAAATAACTTAGCTAGCATTAAGCGATTGCGCTCGCCACCTGACAACTTGGCGGCTGGTGCACGTGCTCTGGATGGACTAAACAGGAAATCCTGCAAGTAGCCCATAATGTGTTTAGTCTGGCCATTAATGGTTATTTCATTGTTGCCAGAAACGTTGTCTTGCACACTAAGGTCGTCACGAATTTCAGAGCGGTGTTGATCTAGGTAGGCGATCTGTAAGCCTGTGCCAATTTTGACATTACCCGACGTGGCTTCATTTTCACCGGTCAGAATCTTTATCAAGGTTGATTTACCACAGCCGTTGGGGCCAATAATACCGACCTTGTCGCCACGTAATATTCGACAAGAGAAGTCCGCAATCACGACTTTGTCATCGAACCCAGCGTGTAAGTTCTCAGCTTCGATAACTATTTTGCCTGATTTACCGCCCTGATTTAGGTTGATGTTTGCGGTGCGCTGAACATCACGGCGTTCTTGTCGTTCGGAACGCATTTTTTCCAAAGAGCGCACCCGGCCCTCGTTTCGAGTACGGCGAGCTTGAATGCCTTGACGAATCCAAACCTCTTCTTGTGCAAGGCGCTTGTCAAATTTGGCATTATGCCGATCTTCTTCTTCTAGCCATTTAGATTTTCCATTCAAGTACGCCTGAAAATTACCAGGCCAAGAAGTGATCTGGCCTCGATCAAGTTCTACAATACGAGTACATAGTTTGTCGATGAAGCTGCGATCATGTGAAATAATAATCAGGGTTATGTTTAGCCCCACTAATAGATTTTCTAGCCATAGAATGGTTTCGATATCCAAGTGGTTGGTGGGTTCGTCGAGTAGTAAGATGTCGGGGTCTTTGACCAAGGCTTGTGCCATTAGCACACGACGCTTCATGCCGCCTGACAACTCCTGGAACGGCGTCTCGGGATGGAGGCCGAATTTGGAACATAAGGTTTTCACTTGACGGTCGAGCGACCATGCGTCGCTCTCGTTCAGCTGAGCATGCAAGGATTCGTCGTCTGAACCAGTGGCGTAATACTTGCCAAGTATTTTGCCAGTATGCTCATCACCTAAGGCGACTACGCTGCGAATATCTAAGTTCAGTTTATGCGGGACTTCTTGGATTAGACGGCCAGTAACGAGATTTTGTTGACGCACGATTTCGCCATCGTCTGGGCCGATCTCGCCATGAATTAATTTCAATAATGTCGACTTACCAGCACCGTTGCGACCAATTAAACCAATCCGTTCATTGGGTTCGATAATTAGATCTGCTTGGTCTAGAATAGGATCAGCACCAAAGCTAATAGTGAGGTTTTTTAGGGTAACAAGAGCCATAAAAGGGTGTGTGCAGTGGGTGTATAATTAAAGGTCAATTGTGAAACTGGGGCCCCCCAACTGAGAAGGGACGAGAGTTTAGCATTAATTACGCCTAATTCCTTTATTCTAAAAACCCTGAGACGGGTTCAAACAATGTTAATAAGAGTTCAGAATGTTAGTAGAGCAGATACCAGTCAACAATAGTTTACGTAATTACATGTATTTAATCGCTTGTCCAGACACGCTGGAAGCGGTCGCTATTGATCCACTCGATCATGCTGTTTGCTTGACCAAAGCAGCGCAATTGGGCTGGACCATACGCGCAGTGATTAATACTCATGAACACTTCGACCATACCGGAGGCAACAAACAGGTGATCCAGGCTACCGGCGCGACACTATATGCGCACCACGCAGCAGCATCAAAAATTGATAATGTCGATGTTGGTCTAAAAGCCGGCGATTGCGTTCAGGTTGGAAGCAGTGTTCGACTAATCGCCATGGACACACCGGGTCATACTTTTTGCCATACCTGTCTGTACTATGAGGGTAACGCAAGCAATGAAGGCGGAAAAAACCTAGAACCAGCCCTATTCTGTGGCGACACACTGTTCAATGCTGGCATTGGCAACTGTCACAATGGGGGCGATCCTAAGATTATGTATCAAACATTCGCAGAACAGCTTTTTGTTCTACCAGAACAAACTAAAATCTACCCGGGGCATGATTATATTGTCAATAATTTACAGTTTACACTGGACCGAGAGCCGGATAACGCCGCTGCACAGAGTTTATTGATCGCTATGCAGCAGTGGAATGGAGAACAACATTTTATTTCCAATATTGCGATGGAGCGACAGGTTAACTCGTTCTTTCGCTTAGACAGTGCAATGATTATTGACAAACTAAAAGCCCAGTTTTCAGATTTATCAGAGTCTCCAACTGAACAAGAAATATTTTTAAAGCTAAGAGAATTACGAAATACTTGGTAGTTTATTTCAGGAGTGATTTTAGAATAAAGATTCTAAAATCACTCCTTTGTACTAGAAATTCACAATCGGCATGCTTATAATGCGCCCCACAAGCACTTGAGGAGCGTTGCATTGGGATTTCTTCCCGTCAGGCTCAGGTGTCGCGGTACAGTTATTTAGCTATTTTTTGCTTATGTGACAGTGGCTCGCAATTGCAACGGCGCTCATTTTTCGTTAACTCTCAATTTATACACAGGAGATGAAAGATGAGTATCAACCCATCCAGCCCCGAATTTACCGACTATCACGTTGCTGATATAAACCTTGCTGACTTTGGTCGTAAGGAAATTGCTATTGCCGAAACAGAAATGCCTGGTTTGGTTTCTATTCGTGAAGAATTTCGTGCAGCGCAACCTCTAAAGGGTGCCAAGATCACTGGTTCTTTGCACATGACTATCCAAACCGCAGTGTTGATTGAAACATTGATAGCTCTTGGAGCCGACGTTCGTTGGGCGTCTTGCAATATTTTCTCTACTCAGGATCACGCTGCTGCTGCAATCGCTGCCCAAAACATTCCAGTATTCGCATTCAAAGGCGAAACTCTAGAAGAGTACTGGGACTACACTCATCGCATTATGTCTTGGGAAGGTGATACCGGTCCAAACATGATTCTAGACGACGGTGGTGATGCCACTATGTTGTTGATTCTTGGTAGCAAAGCTGAGCAAGATATTTCAGTTTTGGATAAGCCAGGCAGTGAAGAAGAGACCTTCCTATTCGCCGCGATCAAAGCGACTCTAGCGAAAGATAATACTTGGTACTCACGTCGTCTGGCGGGTGTTCAAGGTGTTACCGAAGAGACTACAACCGGTGTAGCGCGCTTGTACCAAATGGTTACAAAAGGCGAATTGCCCTTCCCTGCTATCAATGTAAACGACTCTGTAACCAAGTCAAAATTCGATAATCTATACGGCTGTCGTGAGTCCTTAGTTGACTCAATTAAGCGTGCTACCGACGTAATGATTGCAGGTAAAACTGCTGTTGTTTGTGGTTATGGTGACGTTGGTAAAGGTTCAGCAGCGTCATTGCGTGCACTTGGTGCAATCGTGAAAGTAACTGAAATCGACCCAATTTGTGCGCTCCAAGCAGCAATGGAAGGTTACCAAGTTGTGACTCTTGAAGATGCAATGGCAGACGCCGATATATTCGTTACCACAACCGGCAACTACAACATCATTCGTCGCGAGCACATGGACGCAATGAAAGACCAAGCGATCGTTTGTAACATCGGCCATTTCGATAATGAAATCGACGTTGCTGGTTTAGCCGATTGCGAATGGGACAACATCAAAGACCAGGTGGATCACGTGATCTTCCCAGACGGCAAACGTATTATCTTGTTAGCCCAAGGCCGTTTAGTCAACCTAGGTTGTGGAACGGGTCACCCAAGCTTTGTAATGTCTAACTCTTTCACCAACCAAACGCTTGCCCAAATCGAGCTTTGGACTAAAGGTGATGAGTACCAAAATGATGTATACATCCTGCCTAAGCATCTTGACGAGAAAGTAGCACGCCTGCACCTAGAAAAAATTGGTGTGCGCTTGACTACGCTGACTCAAGATCAAGCGGATTATATTAATGTACCGGTAGACGGGCCCTATAAACAGGATCACTACCGCTACTAAAATTTGGGTTTAGAGCTGGGGCTTTTTCCTCTACTCTTTGTTGCTCTGGTGCTCGGCTTGTCACGTACTAAGATGCGCTACTCGCCTGCGCACCAGTGCGCCTCGATTAGAGTAAATTCCCCGCTCTAAGCACTAATTTATCACCTAAGATAGCCGTTCCTCTTGGACGGCTTCGGCCAAAACTGAAAAGCTCGCCTGAAGCTTAAATTGAGCCGTAAATAGCCAGTTTACTTATATAACTTCTTTTTAAATTGAAGGAATATCATGATAAATAAAACTCCCGATTTGAGTTTTGAGTTTTTCCCTCCTCGAACCGACCAGGGTGCTGAAAGCCTGGCCAAGGTACACTCTGAGTTAGCTCGTTTTGAGCCCAGCTTTTTTTCCGTGACCTACGGCGCTGGTGGTAGCACCGCGCAAGGAACCTTCGCTGCAGTTCAGGCGATGCGCGCAAAAGGCACTGATGCTGCACCCCATATCACTTGTGTTGGTTCTTCATGCGATGAGATAAAGTCTATTGTTGAGTCTTATCTGGCGATAGGCGTTTCTCGCATGGTTGTTCTACGTGGTGACTTGCCGGGCGGCATGGTTGACCGCGGCCGGTTTAAATATGCGAGTGATTTAGTTGTATTTATTCGTGAGGAATTTGGTGATGGGCTGCACATAGAAGTTGCTGCTTATCCTGACTTTCATCTTGAATCAATTTCACCAAAAACCGAATTAGAGAACTTTAAACGTAAGGTCGACGCGGGCGCTAATTCAGCCTTAACTCAATATTTTTACAATGCGGATAGCTACTTCGCTTTTGTTGATGAGGCCAGCCGCTTGGGTATCAATGTTCCGATTATCCCTGGCATCATGCCAATCACCAGCTATCTAACACTTACTCGGTTTTCAGATATTTGTGGTGCTGAATTACCGCGTTGGATACGGGCGCGCCTTCACCAATATCAAGATGACCAAGCCTCATTAATGGCATTCGGCTTAGATGTCGTAAGTCATCTATGCCTAGATTTGCTCGATAATGGCGTAGAGGGATTACATTTCTATGCTTTAAATAAAGTTGAACCAGTCAAAGAAATTTGTACGCGTATTGGATTTATTCAAAGCGCCTAAATCTTAGTATAGTTAGAGACCCGTATAAAGAGAGAAAAATGAATTGCACACAACAGCTTAAAGCAATCATGGCGCAACGCATTTTAGTGTTGGACGGTGCCATGGGAACCATGATTCAACGCCGTAAGCTAGAAGAAGAAGATTACCGAGGCGAGCGTTTTAAAGACTGGCCGTCGTCGCTTAAAGGCATGAATGATCTATTGGTTTTGACCCAACCAAAAATAATTGCCGATATTCATCGCGAATACTTAGAGGCCGGCGCGGACATTCTTGAAACTAATAACTTCAATGCTACGCCCAGTGACTTAGTTCGCTACGGCCTACAAGATTATGCTCATGCAATAAATTTCTCAGCAGCGAAACTGGCCCGAGCTTGTGCAGATGAATACAGCACAGCTGATAAACCACGCTTTGTGGCAGGCGTTTTAGGTCCTAACCAAAAGACCGCGTCGGTTTCCGTTGATGTTAACGACCCTGGTGCACGCAAAATAACCTTTGATGAGTTAGTGGAAGATTATTCATTAGCCACCAGAGCACTGATAGAAGGTGGCGTTGATATCATAATGATTGAAACCATATTCGATACACTAAACGCTAAAGCTGCTGTGTTTGCGGTGCAAACCGTATTTGATGAAGACAAACTTGAGCTGCCCATTATGGTGTCCGGTACCATTACCGATCAATCGGGTCGTACTCTAACAGGACAGGTAACCGAAGCGTTTTACAATAGCTTGCGGCATGCCAAGCCACTTACCATTGGCTTGAACTGCGCCCTAGGTCCAGACGATTTACGTCAGTATGTGCAGGAAATGTCGCGCATTTCAGACGTCGGTGTCTCGGCCCACCCCAATGCAGGCCTACCCAATGAGTTAGGGGAATATGATCTGGAGCCAGAGGAAATGGCTGAATACATTGAAGAATGGGCACAGAACCGATTTTTGAATATTGTCGGCGGCTGCTGTGGATCCTCGCCGGAGCACATACAGGCCATTGCGATGGCGGTTGCGGGTAAAAAACCACGCCCGCTGACCTCGGTTTAAGAGTATACAAAATGAAACAAAATCCAAAGATGCGTCTTTCTGGTCTTGAGCCATTCAATGTCGACGAGAACTCCCTGTTTATCAATGTCGGTGAGCGCACCAACGTCACCGGTTCTGCACGCTTTAAAAAACTGATTAAAGAGCAGGACTATGAAGCCGCCTTAGAGGTAGCTCGTCAGCAAGTTGAGAATGGCGCTCAGATCATCGATATCAATATGGATGAAGGCTTAATCGAGTCCCAAGAAGTGATGGTCACCTTCCTCAACCTATTAGCCTCCGAGCCAGACATCTCGCGTGTGCCAATTATGATTGATTCATCTAAATGGGATGTAATCGAGGCCGGCTTAAAATGCATACAGGGTAAAGGGATCGTAAATTCGATTTCTCTGAAAGAAGGCGAAGAGAAGTTTATCGAGCAAGCTAAATTAGTAATGCGTTACGGCGCGGCTGTGATCGTCATGGCGTTTGACGAGCTTGGTCAGGCCGACAC
>JBLHMH010000099.1:0-12153 GCA_047621785.1 Polaribacter sp.
ATTCATTGTCATTGCCATCAATGTTGATACTTTCTAAACCACGATAACGCCCGACACCGTGATTTTCATGAACCACCGGGTCGCCAATTTTGAGTTCCGCCAGTGAACGAATAATGGCATCTGGATCGCGGTTCTTATCTGAGCGTTTACGTCTTTGAAAAGTTCGTTCACCATACAACTGTGATTCAGTAATTAGTTCAATCGCTTGATCGGGAAATTCTAAACCACGGTCGACTTGTGCTACGGTTAATGCAAGTCGCACATCATCTCTCAGAAATTCTTGCCAGTCGCCAATTACCTTGCAGGTCTTTGCATTTTCCTTAAGTAAGCCCATCAAGCTTTCTCGACGGCCCGCAGACTCAGCTACGATCAGAATCCGATTTTTGGTCTTATCTAAATAGTCTAAAAATTCTTCGTAAGGCTTATCTGCTCGCGGATTCAGCTTGAATTGCCTTGGTGCTTTGGTGGCAAAGTCAACTATGTGTTTAGCCGATTTTAGATTTAGATTTAATAATTGCGCACGTGGATAATTTTTTAAGCCTGCAAATATTTTGTCGGGTGACAGAAACAGCGTCTCTGGTTCAAGCGGAGGCCATTCGGGATTGAGTTTTGCATTTTCGAAGCGTTCTAAAACATCTTCATATAGAGTTTCCGCGTTTTCCATCACGCCTTCCTCTAGTACAAAACAACTCTCATCATTGAGATAATCAAATAGAGTATCTGTTTGTTCAAAAAATAATGGCAGGTAAAACTCACTGCCAGTAGGGGCTAAACCTTTGGTTACCTCGCGATAGATCTGTGATTGCTTAGGATCGCCATCAACAGTAGCTCTAAATGCTTGCCGAAAAGTTTGGATGCTCTGATCGTCGAGTGGAAATTCTCGCGCAGGCAGTAGCCGAATTTCATCTAATTGCTCGTCAGAGCGCTGAGTTTCGGTATCGAATAGGCGAATGGTCTCAATCGTAGTATCAAACAGATCTAAACGGAATGGGTTGTTCATTCCCGAAGGAAAAACGTCCACAATCCCGCCACGTACAGCGAACTCGCCGGGCGACATTACTTGATCAACACTGTAGTAGCCAGCATCGCTTAATTGTTTACGAAATTGCTCGATGTTGAATTCATCGCCGATGCTAAGCATGAAGCTATGCGTGGTTATATAGCTGGCTGGAGTTAGACGTTGCATTAACGCCGTTATAGGAATGATTAGCACACCTGCTTGCATTTGCGGCAGTTTATGCAGGGCCAATAATCGTTGTGAGATGATATCAGGATGCGGCGAAACCCGATCATAGGGCAGGCATTCCCAGTCTGGGAAGCTATAGATGGGTATAGTTGAATCCAGAAAGAAAGACAGCTCTTTCCCCAGGGTTTGTACGTGGGCTGTGTCCGCGCAGACATAGACAATTGGCTTGCCCTTCTTGCTAAGTTCCGCCAAAGCATAACTGGCAGATGAGCCATACAGCTTACGCCAGTTTAAAACTTCACCTGGATTTTTCGGAAGTATGGGGTGGCTAGGAGATTGCACTTGAATGGATAACACTACTAAATTTAAACATGCCAGATTCTATCACTATCTCACTGCTGATTAGTCGTAACGGACGATTTTTTTAGTGAAATTGGGCACAACAAACATTCTACAAGCAGAGGGCGTGAAAGGCATGAGGGTGACTTGAGTTTGAGTAAGATTTTATCCGCGTATTATCTATTACGGTAATCTTCTTTTAAACGAGAGTAGTAATCACCGAGAACCATTTGAAATTGAATTCCAAATCGGATCGCGTTTTTATACTCTGCATTTTCGTCGAATTTTTCCCAACGAAAATCCACCCCAGTTTCAACTAGTAGCCATGGTCTTAAGAATGGTTGCACATACGTGAATGTAAGTCCAAACTCAGGAATGTTGGCAATGGTGTTCTGTTCACCACGCATATAGGCACGAGAGGAAATGCCTTTAACCTTGCTGAATGAATGATGCCAAGCGGTGCTGCTTATCCATTCCCATTGGTCCGAGTCCTCGGTGAATTTGGCACTGGTGTCCCATTCCAAAATATCGCGGTCGCTAAGCACCCTAGTGAAATCGAGATTGCTGCTGACACCAAAACCATCATCACCGCGCCAAAATACAGTCTGGGTGGTACGCCAGAAATGCGACTCGCTGACCGGAAATAGATGCCGATGGGCAACTTTGGCATAGGGGTTTAGACCGCTACTAATTTTAGCGCCAACTGAATAATCGAAACCATTGCTACGGGCGTTGGGGTTTCGATACCCGAGACCGACCAACCATTCATCATTATCATCATCTGCGGAACGCAAACCTACCGTGGTTACTTGGCCACCGGCTACCTCGGTATTACTGACAAAACTGTCTTCTTCAACTCTACCTACGAATGCATTTAAGCGCGTGCTTACATTTGGTAGTTTTGATTTTATTCGAACTCTAAGGCGAGGATCAAAACCTTCTGTTTCATCGTGCCGGAAGCCTAGTGATAATTTCCCACTAAATTTGTCATCATCAAATTCATACTTGTTACCAAATAAACCGTCTACCCATGAAACCGATCGACACAATCCTAAATGAGCTTTTTCTCTAACACCGTCTATCCAATCATTGCCGTTTGAATCAAACGCACAGCTAGCCGTTTCGCTGGGACCGTTAGCAGGTTCAATTAAGTCCATCTTTAATTCTATTGGGTCTTCTTCAACGCTCAATTTCGGTTGTTTTTGACTGACTTTCCATAAGGATGCTCCATTTTCAGCTGATTCGGCTGCTTGAACCGGGTCGAGCAAAAACGCTGGATGAACCAGCAGCAAGGTGGTATAGAATGCAAGTTTTAAAGTCAAGGGATTGAAATATTTGATTGGCCGAGGTGCAATCTTACCCTTTTTGTCCGCCCGTGTAGACTAATAAATACTTAATAGCAGCTCACTATTGGATGATTTATGTTGCTGGCGCCAAAGCGGTGGGCAAATCAGGCGATGCTAAAAATCATCAAAATCCTCAACTGGGTAATAGCGTTCTCGTACAACGTCTTTGGCAGCCAGTTGTTTTACTAGTAAGGCGTCAACGTCCGCTTCGATTTTATCAACAAATGCCAGTTGTTCGTTCTGCTCGGCTGCTGTTCTCAGGGCATTTCCCCATACCGCGATTACCGCGGAATCAATATTTCTAAATCGGTTGTCTTGAGCCCACTCTATGCAAATATTCAAGCCTAGTTGATACATCCTACTTTTGAGCTGGGTTTTATTGACTTCGTCTTCTACTGAATTAATCAATATCTGAGTCATTCGATTCCAGCCCAATGGGTAAAGAACTGAGCCGAGATAAAACCGTTTAATCCAAACCAGGTGAGGTTCAAGAGTGCTGCTATTTGTGCCTGATAATTTTTGCTGGGTAAATGTATCGACAAAAATTGATCGATCCGGAACGTTTGTTGGCCAATTGTTTAGCGAAGAGGTGGTTGCGCAGCCGGTTATTGCTGCGGCAATCGACAAGGTACATAGCAAGTCCCGAACAAGCCGATATCCCGTGCTTTTGGAGTGATAATTAAGGTGCATTCTATTTCTGATTGAGATAAGTAAGGCCTGATTTTCGGGAGTTAGTCTTAGGCTACGCACTATGTTCAAGCGAGGCGCTGAATTTTAATTGTCATTTGTGTAGATAGGATGACCGTTTAGGCTGCAAATGTGAACTTTCGTAACATCCATTGCCGCTTTCTTGTCATAAGTCTGCTAAAGGGGTCTAATAATCCACATCGCCTAGGGGGGCAAATAAGTGCCCATATAGTACGTTGTACAGCCTACGCGTAGGATAGCCGCCAAGACGTATGGTTTTTGTATAAAAAGAAGGACAAGCAAAATCTAGGACCACGAAGATTGCGTTATTTTCAATTCGTGAATTGCCCGTCTAAATTAAATCAATTTTTAAATTATAAGAGATACATACTCATGGATCTACGAAAAAGACGAAGCCAGGATAAATTGCAACTGGCTCTCGCGCAGCATCTGCAAAGAAAAACAATTGACGCCATCACAATTGGTGAGCTGACCCGCACGGCGGGTGTCAGTCGACAGACATTCTACTCAAATTTCGACAGTAAACAATCTATTTTATTGAATAGAATAGAAGTTTTGTTTGACAAGAGCCGAGCTTATTTTGAGCCTATCGTCCGGCGCGATGATATAGGCCGTCAAGAGGTCATCGAGCTGGGCCTTCGTAATTTGCTAGAAGAATGCGACAAAGAAAAAACCTTGATGCGCGCAGCTTTTACTGGTCAAGCCGGAATTCAATGTTTATCGCTTTTGAAATCATTAGTGTCTAAACTAATATCCGATCGTATACTTGTACTGCAACGGATTAATTATACCTTCGATTCCGAACAATTGGATGTAATCGCCGATTTTTATGCTGGTGCTTTAATTGGCACAATTCAAGGGTGGTTACTCGACGACACTGGGGTCAAGAATATTGACACAGTGATTAACTCGGTCGGCCGTCTATTCGCACATGGCTTAGACTCGTTTGTAAGCAAAAACAACTGATTCTTTGGTTCAACGGTGCAGCTAAAACGCCTCATTGTAATGAGGCGTTTGATAGTAAAGTTTAACGCTTGATGATTTTAAGTATCTAAGATCTGTCGTAAGGTACTCAAATGCCTTTAGTTAGATCACGATTTGTTTGATAGTGGTTCTTATGTTTAATAATCTCGGATAAACCATTCTAATGAACTCGAAATCTCATTCTCAAGACATAAGCAGTGAGATTGCCGCCTTGGCTGTGAAGGCCGCCAAACTGGCAGGGGCATTAATCCAAAAAGGCGCTGAAGATATTAGCGTATTGAATATTGAGCAAAAGACGTTGCACGATTACGTATCCGAAATAGATCGAAATAGTGAAGCCGCTATCTTTGATCTTGTTTCTCAAGCGTTTCCAGAGCATGCGTTTATCGGAGAAGAGTTCGGTAGCCTCGGGGGTCAGCAAGGCGAATATACTTGGATCGTTGATCCCTTAGATGGAACTACAAATTTCTTACGTGGCATTCCACACTATGCAGTTTCAATTGCGGTAGCCGTTGGTAAGCGAATACATCATGCGGTTATCTTTGATCCAGCTAAAAATGATTTATTTACTGCATCTTTGGGCACCGGTTCATTTTTAAATGGAAAGGCTATTCAGGTTAGTGGCTGTCAGGGTGTTCGCGGTGGCTTGCTGGCAACCGGGGTCCCTTTCAGCGGTCAGTTGCTTGAAAATCTTGACTGCTTCACTGCTACTATGCAGGGGATGTTGGCCCATCATACTAGTGGAATTAGACGATTGGGTTCAGCGGCGCTAGATTTGGCTTACGTGGCGGCAGGGCGTTACGATGGCTATTGGGAAGCCAGCTTGAAACCATGGGACATAGCAGCTGGTGTGTTAATGGTACAAGAAGCTGGAGGGCGAGTTGCAGATTTTGTTGGAGATGAAGGTTATTTGCAAACCGGGAATATAGTAGCTGCAAGCCCTGGCTTGATGGATGATATGATCAAGATTACATCTGCTTGTTACAAAGGAGTTTCTGATTAAGGTTAAACCAGAGACGCTTTAGGCTAAGGTGCACTTTAATATGCGCTTGGTAACAAATCCCGTGGTTAAACAAACTCTTTTACAAATACATGTCAGCATCTTGCCATAGTGATTCAAATTTTGACGGTGCTAGCCCGCAATATAAACGGGTTCTGCTAATCGTCATCGCGATTAATGCTCTGATGTTCGTGGTTGAGTTGAGTTATGGAATTGTTGGCCAGTCACAAGCATTGAAAGCAGACGCTTTGGATTTTCTGGGTGACAGTGCCACCTATGCCTTAAGTTTGTGGGCAATTGGACGTTCGATTGAGACACGAACTAATGTGGCAATGATCAAAGGCATTAGTCTATTGTTGATGGCCGTTTGGGTATTGGCATCGACAATTTACTATATGTTCGTGGTCAATAGCCCCAGCGCACCCATTATGACTGGAGTCGCGCTCGCAGCCCTTACTGCGAATTTAATCAGCGTAGTACTATTGATGAAGTTTCGCGATGGAGATGCCAATATTCGGTCTGTGTGGTTGTGTAGCCGCAATGATGCGATTGGTAATGTAATGGTATTAATCGCTGCGGGAGTGGTACTCCTAAGCGGATCACATTGGCCAGATCTTATCGTGGCATTGATATTAGCCGGTTTGTTCGCGAATTCTGCGCTGCAGATAATAAGCCAATCTCGTCGCGAACGCCGAGATCCAAAGCAATGTACTGATCACCAACATTAATCCGTAGATAAAAAAAGCCACGCAGTTAGCGTGGCTTGGAAGTATTAAGTTAGATCTAGCGTTCGGGCAAAACTTAGGAGTGAGGCTAGTGCGTAGGGCCTTTTAATGACCCCAACTTGTACGCTTTTTGTCTTTCTTGAAAAGAGACGTTTTGAATTAATCTCTCGAAAAAAAACGGTTTCTAGTGATCGCTCATTTCGTTAAAAGCAACCAAACTTAGAAGAGCAAGGGTCACAAAAATCATGATTTCCATAATAGCACCTGTGTTTGAGTTAAGGGTTTCACGAGCTGCCTCGCGTTTCGTTAAACGCAATATGCGCCCTTAATACAGGTTTTAAAAATGGTTTGTTATCATGGTTGATATAACCTAAAGTCATGCAATATTTTTTAACTATGTCGCACAAGGAATAACTGGAAAGTTTCCGTAATTAAAGCTGATATATACCTGTGAGGCCAAGAATTGGCTCTAATTCAGCCGCAGCCGCTTTTAATTCGATCACTAGCTTTGGGTCGCGTAAGTCTTCGAATGATAAACGGTCACGATAATGTCGTTCTATCCAGAGTTTTAGATCATTGTACAGAGCGTCATTCAACAGAACTCGTGGTTGGATGCTGTCAATTTGTGCTTGTGACAAAGCAACCCGCAGTCGTAAGCAGGCGGGCCCGCCACCATTTTTCATGCTTTCTCGTAAATCGAAATACCGAACCTCTTTTATCGGTGCCAAAGAAGCAACTACTGAGGCAAGGTAATCTGCAACTGCAGGGTTTTCCTCGCATTCAGTGGGGGCAATTAATAGAAATTGCTTGCTGCCTCCAGATTCTGAACAATCTAATAGTTGGGTATTAAAAAGATAGGTTTGTATCGCATCCTGGACTGATACTTCACTGTCTTTAACTTCTAAGGCATAAAAGGAGTCGCCTTGGTATTTTTGTTTAATTTCTTCTATCACTTTTTCAGAATTCAAAAACGCAGCTTGATGGTAAAATAATAGACTGGTGGTTCCTACTGCGATGACGTCATTATGAAACACGCCTGCGTCAATAACATCAGGGTTTTGTTGAGCAAAAACCGTGTTGTTCGGATTGAGCCCATGCAATCGAGCGATGGCTTGAGACGCTTCTTTACTTTGGCGCGCAGGAAAATTTATCGGTCGCGGAGCACCTGTATCAAAGGCAGTTTCACCGTAGACGAAAAACTCCAAACCTTGTGCGCCGTGATTCTCTGCTAAACGGGTATGGTTTGCAGCCCCTTCATCGCCAAAAAAATGGCCCGCAGGCAAGGCATCATGGTGCTGGAAATGCTGTTCATCAGAAAAAATGGTTTGCAGCAAGCGCGAAGTGAATTTGCTTTCGTAGGAGCGATGGAACATTCGGCAAAGATTTGCCGCAGTAAAGTGCGTTTTACCATCAGCGGTATCGGCTGCGGGCGAAACGGTCGCCGCATTGGCTGTCCACATTGGTGATGCTGAATAACATTTACTAACGATGTCTGGCGCATCAGACCAAGCTTTGTCTAATACGGCGGAATCGGATCCGGTAAAACCCAGCGTCCGTAAAATTTCCAAATTTGGTCTAAGGTGTGGCGCAAATACGCCTTGTGGAATGCCAAGCTTTGATAAAGACCGCATTTTTTCCAGTCCTTGCAACGCGGCAGCTCTAGGATTGGCAGCCGCCATGGCGTTTTTTTCAGATGCAATATTACCCTTAGAAAGGCCAGCATAGTGATGGCTTGGACCTACTAAGCCATCAAAATTAACTTCAAATACACTCATAGAGTAATCCCGGTCGCAAGAGACTCAGGCAAGCTGACGACATCATCCGACATCGTTGCCATTGGATAAGCGCAATAGTCTGCTGCATAGAATGCGCTCGGGCGATGATTGCCACTTGCGCCTACTCCTCCAAACGGAGCGCCACCACTGGCGCCTGTGGTGGGTCGATTGCGATTTAATATGCCGGCGTGGGCTCGTAAATAGAACTCCTGCCAAAGATCATCGTTGTCCGTCAAAATACCAGCGGCTAAGCCGAAACGGGTATTGTTTGCTTCTTCAATGGCTTGGTCGAAGGTATCAACTCGGATTATCTGCAGGAGCGGACCAAATAACTCTTCGTCTTCGCGTTCGGATAAATCGGTCACATCAAGCAAGCCTGGAGTGAGCAGTGGACGGTTTGCATAGGGTCGTAACATTGGTGCCACCGCAATCGCACCTTGATCGATCAAGTTTTGTTGAGCCTGCATTAGTTGGTCAGCGACATGATTTGACACCACTGGGCCGATAAAGGCTGTTGGGTCTTCATTGGGCATCGCTGCTTTGATTCCGCCAATGGCACTAGTGAGTTGCTTGATAAACTCGCGGCCTTGATCATCAGTAACGACAATCAGTCGTCGAGCGCAGGTGCAACGCTGGCCGGACGTGATGTAGGCTGATTGAATAGTTTGATAAACAGCGCCCTTGATATCACTGACTTGGTGAAATAGTAAGGGATTGTTACCGCCCATTTCGAGCGCTAACATTTTTTGCGGCTGACCGGCAAATTGCTTGTGCAAGGCAGCACCAGTACGTGAACTACCGGTAAATAACACGCCGTCGATATCTGGGTGACCACTTAATAGGGCGCCAGTAGCACCATCGCCTTGCAACAGACTAATAGTGCCAGATGGCAAACCAGATTCAATTAAACACTCAACCATAAATTGGCCGACCAAAGGCGTCAGTTCGCTGGGCTTAAATAATAAAGCGTTGCCGGCCAACAACGCCGGAACAATGTGTCCATTGGGTAAATGGCCAGGAAAATTATACGGGCCAAGCACCAGTAAAACACCATGTGGACGGTGGGTTAAAACGGTATTGATGCCATTTAATTGTTTAGCAATGGTTCCTGTACGTTCAGCGTAAGCTTTGATTGATAAATCCACTTTTCCAACCATGGTGGCTGCTTCAGTTTTAGACTCCCATAGCTGCTTGCCGGTTTCGTCAGAGATTATCTGAGCGAGTTGGTCTTGGCGCTGTTTTAATCTCGCTTGGTAAGCGCGCATCACAGCGATACGTTCCTCGGGTTTGGTTCTTGACCAGCTACTAAATGCTTCGCGAGCACCCTTAACCGCGCTGTTTACGGCGTTTTCATCTGCCGCGTTACCTTGCCATAGAGTTTCTCCTGTCGCGGGGTTGGTCGACTGAAGAGGGGTTCCGACATTGGCATTACTATGCCATTGGCCAGTGTAATAGTGGGTATGTTGATTGGTCATGATGTATCTGCTTGAAGTGGTTTATCAATTGCTAATTAAAAAATATAGGAGTCGTATTGTTCTCGAACTTAAGCGAAGACTTGTCGTTCCTTGACTGCTCTGAATGGATCACCAACTTCTAATTTCAATGTATCTGCAGCGCTCGCAGATACAGCACAATAATGGTCGTCAATGCGATGAATTAGCGGGGCCCGTATCATTCGATAATCACTGAGTCGGCTGTTGCTCACAAGATAGCTTTCATGACCTTCTAGATCGCTGTCAGGGAGTATCTCATTAACTATCAACTTACGACTTTCAGCGACAGTTTTAATCTGTTTTAGACGTGTTTTGACGCTCGGCCCAGCATCAAAAATGTCGACATAACCGGAATACCTAAAGCCTTCTTTTTTCAAGATATTAAACGCACCCGCTGCTGCGGCGTGCGGTTTACCAATAACTTCTTGTGCCGCTTCGGGTAAAAGATCTAGGTAAACTGGGTACTTGGGCATCAAGTCAGATATGAACTGGAAGCCATCTACCGCACTAATAAAGTCCGCCTTTTGAAAGCTCAGACCGAAAAATTTACGACCTAGATGTTCCCAGAATGGAGAGTTGTCATCTTCGTCTAACCAGCCTCGCATCTCAGCAAAGATGGTTTCGTCAAACCGCTCAGGAAAATCCGCAAGCATCAAAAATCGGCTGCGGGACAGAAATTTCCCGATACCATCACGCCGATATTCAGGCAGTAGGAATAATGAACCAATTTCAGTAGTGCCGCTAAAATCATTTACCAGACTTAGAATTCGTGTGTGGACGGTTAGATTTAGTTTTTCCGACGAGGTTGATATGGTTGAAAGCTTATACGAGTAAAATGGTCGATGTAATCCTATCCCTGCATACACCGCGCCACTGCCAACTATTTGATTGGTATTAAGATCCGCCAAGACCATAAAGTAAATGTCACCATTTTTTTTTGGTTCAGGATTGTTAAAATCAGAGATGGAGCGGCTTAGCTTGTCTTCCCAGCTTTTCCTGTCCGTAGGCATTGAGGTCATACCTGAGCCGGTCATATTGGATAGCTCTAGGAGTCGATCAATATCATCAGCGACCGCAGCTCGAATAATTAATCGATCAGATTGTAATTCTTTCATGGCTTTTCTTGCTTCTTCTTATTATCTAGCTATTGCGCTAGCCAATGTTCTGGCTGGTCTGCGAGTTTTGTCATAATGTTAAGGCTGAGCTTTGCGCGTTCAACTAAACTATCTAACAACATGTATTCATCACTTGAGTGAATATTGCCGCCTTGTACTCCAAGCGTGTCAATATTTGCTAAACCAGCAGCCAGAAGGTTATTCCCATCGCAACAGCCTCCAGTAGCACGAAAGCCGAGTTTTAGTTCCAGCTCTTTGCCACACAGTTCGACCAATTCAAATAATTTCTTTTGTTTATCAGTCGCTGGCTTTGGCGGGCGGTTAAAACCACCGGTTATACTAACGCCGAAACCTTCTAGCTTTGCTGCCTTATCTGCTACTTTTGCAACATGTTGTTCAGCGAAAGCTTGGTCTTCAGTGCTGGCTACCCGAATATTAAAATGGCAGATTGCTAGGTTGGGCACCACATTAGTTGGCCCGCCGCCGCTAATGCGGCCTAGGTTTAACGTGATAGAGTCACTCAAATCATTTAGTTCGTCCAGTTCTGTCATAGCCGTGGCCAGAGTCGCGATGGCATTCCTACCAAGGTGATATTCTCGACCTGCGTGCGCTGCTCTGCCATGCACGACTAAACTGTAATTACCACTTCCACGCCGAGCACCTGCTAGATAGCCGTCGGGCATACAGGGTTCATAGACCAACCCAATATCTGCTTTGCGTGCCGCAGCCGCCAGATAGGGTGCTGAACCGAGTGAGCCGATTTCCTCATCGCTGTTAAGTAAAATATCCCAGCCAAATTGCTCAGCTGCTGGACTACGTTCAAAGGCTTGAAGTGCTTTGATCATCACCAATATGCCACCCTTCATATCTGCAACACCCGGTCCATTAAGGGTGGCGTCATCGAGCATACGACAAGCTTGGAAGTCGCTATCCAGAGGGAACACAGTATCCATATGACCGCATAAAAGGATTCTTTGCTTCAGTTCAGGTCTTTTACTAATGCTTAGGATCGGACCAATCGCTTGCTCTACTAGCTCCCCCGCGTCATTGGTCACTGTGATTGGGGGTAGGGTGCTAATTTCTGCAACCTCACCCAGACATTCTTGCGCGTAGGCAGCAATGGTCTTTGCCACGATATTAATACCTGCGACATTAGTCGATCCTGAATTGATGACACTCCATTTGTTTAGAGTGTCAATCATTTCAGATCGCTGAGAGTCAAGCCAATCCATCTGCATATTCATAATAAAATTACGCCCTTATTTTAATAAACTATAGTAAAAAGTGATGCAGTGACGTATTAGCTTTTGAGAATTACGGTGGCTAGATCTGCCTTATATGGCTAGACCGATGCAGCGTAGCTAGCCAGGGCCAGATCAAGTTTCTCTATTGCTTCATCAACATGTGATTGATTAATAATCAGCGGTGGTAACAAACGCAATACATTGTCTCCAGCTTTGGTTAACAATATTTTGTTTTCAC
>JBLHMH010000100.1:0-12070 GCA_047621785.1 Polaribacter sp.
CACTGAATCCCGATAACATAAAACGATCCGTACGCGGAATTGGTTGGCTTGGTATCTTACTAGGCGGACTATGTGGTTTTCAAGTACATGCTCAATTAGATTTACCGATCACTACTGAAAAGCCTCGAACAGAGCAAGAGCATCAAGCGGAATTAGATCGCTGGATGTTAACAGCGTTTGAAGGGGATCCGCAGGCACAGTATAAAGTTGCAATACTGCACACTAACGGGGCGTTCAAGCAAGCGGATTTTGAACAAGCTGTCTATTGGTACAGACAAGCGGCAAGACAGGGGCATGTTTTGGCCCAGTACAACCTCGGCCATCAATACTTACTAGGCGTAGGGGTAAATAAAAACGAGGCCTCAGCAATGAAATGGTGGCTCAAAGCCGCAAAGCAAGACCACGCGCTTGCGCAATTTAATATAGGCCGAGCTTATTACTTGGGTATTGGTTTAGAGCAAGATCATAAAAAGTCAAAATATTGGTTCGGTCGTGGGGCAGACAATGATGACCCTAAATCGATTGAGATTCTGACTAAACTCGGCTGGGCGGATGGCCCGATAGATAGTCCTGTCGCGGCTGACTTCGAACGAAAACCGCCGTCAAGCGCTGACGTAATGACGGCGCTGCAGGTTGCTAACAAGACTGATGCACAAAAATCTAGAAGACCGAATCCCGCTTCTCAGCTTGTCATCAAAGAAGCCAGAGATAAACCAGCGAATCCGGATTTAAAATCAAAGATAATCCCGGTTGATTTAATAAAGACAACATCAACAACGCCCAAGCAACGTGATGTTACCCACGAAACAAAAACTAAAAATAATGCTCAAAATGCTCCGCAATGGGCTCTTTCAATAGCTGGTGACTCTAAGCTTAAGAGTAGCCAACCAATGATTGCTAAAAATAGAACCAGACCGGGCAATCTAAAGCTTGCTGAACAACAGGCTAAAAAAACGCCACTGACTAAAACTGTAACGACCAAGCCTGGAGAAAGCTCGCTTACCATCACACCTCTAGAAAAGTCGGCATTGATTGATAATAACAGGCCAGTTGCGGTTTATACCAATCCAAAAATACGCAGTGAGTTGATTGCAATTATCAATGATCGAACCGACCTTAAGATTACCGAAGTTGGGTCACAGTGGTCGGGCGTTACCAGCAAAACGGGCATTCCAGTTTGGATGCATGGCGATTATTTAAAACTTGATCGAGCCCTCCCAAGCCAAGGCAATGTATTGGGTAGCGTTACTGGAGACAATGTTAATACCCGTTCGGTACCGATCGTGTCGCCGGGCACCATGGTCGGTAGACTGAATAAAGGGGAGCGTCTTAAAGTGATTGAAAAACGTGATGATTGGTATCGAGTAATTGGGCCAACTCGCTTTATCGCATGGGTGAAAACACGAGATTTGAATGCGCCTGCGACTAAGCAAGCCGTAAGTAAGCCTGGTTCGAGCCCCCGTGACGACGAGTGGATGTTTTTGCAAGAAGCGAGCGATTTCACTCTACAACTTGGCAGTTTTGTAGGCGTGGCAAAGGCTCAAGAATACATGCGGAGTATTGATTTAAGCCAACGCTCTAATTTACATCAACTGGGTTCTAAAGCCGACGGCAAGCAGCGAAATATTTTTATTTTTGGGTCTTATAAGAATCGTCAATTAGCTGAAAATACAAGACTGAAAATTAAACAAGAACAAGCTTGGGTGCGCACATTAGGCGGCTTACAGAAAAACCGTTGTAAGCAATGGCGGGAACAACAACCTATTCCAGAAGAGCATCAGCGGTACTGCAAAAAATGAATGATTCTGTACCAAAAAATGTGATCTCACCATTTCATGGCAAACATGACCACGCACATTGTCAAGCACAAGCCTTGCAACAGGCGGTCGAGCAATGCAAGAAGATGGGTTTAAAACTCACCACCTTGCGTCGCCAAACGTTGGAAATAATTTGGGGGTCACATCATCCTATCGGCGCCTATGATGTGTTGCAGAAACTACAGGAACAAGGTCATAAACCTGCTCCACCGACCGCCTACCGGGCCCTCGACTTTTTAGTTTCGGCACAATTAATACACCGAATTGAGTCGCTAAATGCGTTTATTGGTTGTCCATCACCGGGCGCTAGTCATCAATGCCAGTTCTACATCTGTCGGGAATGCGGTCATATCGCAGAGATAAACAATAGCGCCATTGCTTTGGCACTATCTCAGGGCGCAGAGCTATTAAGCTTCGAGCCACAACAACCGGTTATCGAAGTACACGGTATCTGTAAGGACTGTCAGTAGCTTCTTACGGCTTAGTTGCAAGCTATAAATAAGTGCTTTAAAACCTTAGGCAGACCATTCATGCTTAATCACAGAGTCCTTAAGCGTCGTACGAAACCTCTAACACTTCAAAACTCTTTTCACCGGCAGGCGCCTGAAAAGTAAATTCGTCGCCTTCATGTCTACCTATCAAGGCTTTGCCAATAGGTGAGCTTAATGATATTCGGCCTTCGCTAATATCGGCCTCCATATCACCCACAATTTGATAAATTACTTCGACCTTGGCCTCTTCGTCATAAAGTTTAACCAATGCACCAAATACCACTTTCCCCTGAGCATTTAGTTTTCTTGGGTCAATCACTTCAGCAACACCAAGGCGACTTTCCAACTCCTTGATTCGGCCTTCAACGAAACCCTGCATTTCTTTGGCAGCATCGTATTCGGCGTTCTCAGAGAGATCACCGTGCGAGCGCGCTTCAGAAATAGCGGATATTACTTTAGGGCGCTCGACGCTTTTTAAGTTTTTAAGCTCGGCTTGTAGGCGTAACGCGCCTTTGGCGGTTATTAATACTCGGTCCATTACACTATCTAATATTTGGTTTTTGGTTTCTATAGGTCTTAAATTTAAGCCATCTGGCCGGCTTAAAATCAACTTTTTGAGCTTAGGGTTTTATGCAGATCCTGAAGCTTGTTCACTCGCATCGCGGTGTGGGCTTTATGCGCTTCACCGGCCGCTCTAGCAGCTGCGATATTGGTAAAGTAGGTGACCCTATGCATTAGCGCTTCACGGCGTATTGTATACGAATCTCCAAGGCTTTCGGTAGTAGATGTGGTGTTTATTACCATATCTGCATCGCCGTCAATAATCATATCCACCATATGCGGGCGACCCTCCTTAACTTTGTTTATTTCTTTTACGTCAATCCCAGCATTTCTAAATGCTCTGGCAGTACCCCCAGTTGCAAACACTTTAAAACCAGACTGCGCCAAATACGCAGCTAACTCCGTGGCGATGGGCTTGTCGGCATCGCGCACACTGAATAACACGTTTCCTATCTCTGGAATCGGCGAACTAGCGCCTTGTTGTGACTTATTGTACGCCGCACCAAAGCTGTCGCCGACGCCCATTACTTCACCGGTACTTTTCATTTCCGGACCAAGCACGGTATCAACTCCCGGAAATTTTACAAATGGGAACACCGCTTCTTTAACCGAGTAGTAACCTGGAATAACTTCGCCATGGATGCCCTGCTCGTCTAGGCTAATTCCCACCATGCACAGAGCCGCTATTTTGGCTAAGGGTCGTGCGGTCGCCTTTGACACAAAAGGAACCGTGCGAGAAGCTCTAGGATTGACTTCGAGTACATAGATGTCATCACCTTTAATTGCGAATTGCACATTCATTAAACCAACAACGTTTAAGGCTAAAGCCATTCGGGTTGTCTGTACTCGCAACTGCGCTTTAATATCTTCGGATAGGCTAAACGGTGGCAGAGAACAAGCTGAATCACCAGAATGAACCCCGGCTTCTTCGATGTGCTCCATTATTGCACCTATTACAACGCGATGACCATCACAGATCGCGTCAACATCTACCTCAATAGCATCGTTAAGAAAACGATCTAGTAATACCGGGGACTCTTTAGACACCTTAAACGCCACACGCATATATTCTTTCAGCGCGTCGCGATCGTGAACAATCTCCATCGCTCGCCCACCCAATACATAAGAAGGTCGAACTACCAAGGGGTAACCAACTTCGTCGGCTAATACTAAGGCTTGATTTTCATTGGAGGCAATCCGATTTGGCGGTTGCTTAAGGTTTAGATCATTCAGCAGCTTCTGAAAATGTTCTCGATCTTCTGCATTATGAATCGCTTCTGGTGAGGTGCCTATAATTGGCGTGCCGTGTTGCTGTAGGGGTCGAGCTAGCTTGAGTGGCGTTTGACCACCGTACTGAGCGATTACACCTTTTGGCTTTTCTTTGTGTACGATCTCTAAAACATCCTCCAGCGTCAAAGGCTCGAAGTAGAGTCGATCTGAGGTATCGTAATCTGTTGAAACTGTCTCTGGATTGCAATTAACCATGATGGTCTGATAACCCACTTCTCGTAAGGCCATGGATGCGTGTACGCAACAGTAGTCAAATTCAATACCTTGGCCGATTCGATTCGGTCCACCGCCTAAAACCATAATCTTGTCGGCCTCCTCTGGCTCAGCCTCACATTGCTGCTCATAGCTTGAATAAAGGTAAGCAGTCGCTGTCGAAAATTCGGCGGCGCAGGAGTCGACACGCTTATAAACCGGTCTTATATTTAGGTCGTGGCGAATTTTACGAAACTCATCTTCGCTGACATTTAGCAATTGCGATAAACGTACGTCTGAAAAACCTTTGCGCTTCCAAGCAAATACTTGATCGTAATCTAAATTCGCTGCGGTGTTAGTCTCGATCATTGATTCAGTGGCTATAAGGTCTTCTATCTCAGCTAGAAACCATGGCTCAATGCCTGTGTAGGTATGCACATCCTCTACTGACATACCTTCTCGAAAAGCATCACCGATGTACCACAATCGATCTGCTTTAGGAACCCGCAAAGCTCGTCTCAGACGGTCGGAACGGGCGCTGCCGTCTAAGTCATCCGTCAGCTGTGGTTCGAAGCCATGACTGTCAATTTCTAGACTACGCATGGCTTTTTGCAAAGACTCCTGGAACGTACGTCCAATGGCCATAACCTCACCCACGGACTTCATCTGGGTGGTTAGAGTGCTGTCTGCTTGAGGAAATTTCACGAAGTCAAAACGGGGGATTTTGGTAACGACGTAATCGATACTCGGCTCGAATGATGCTGGGGTTAAACCACCAGTGATTTCATTTTTAAGTTCATCAAGGGTATATCCAATAGCTAACTTTGCTGCGACCTTGGCGATTGGGAAGCCTGTTGCTTTAGAGGCCAGCGCGGATGATCGCGATACCCGCGGATTCATTTCAATCACAATCATTCGTCCGCTTGCTGGGTCCACCGCAAACTGCACATTAGAACCACCAGTATCAACCCCAATTTCACGCAGGACCGCCAAACTGGCATCGCGCATTATTTGATACTCTTTGTCGGTCAGAGTTTGTGCCGGCGCAACCGTAATTGAGTCGCCAGTGTGAACACCCATAGAATCAAAATTTTCAATCGCACAGATAATTATGCAATTGTCTTTATGATCCCGCACCACTTCCATTTCGTATTCTTTCCAGCCGAATACGCATTCTTCAATCAGTAGCTCGTCAGTAGGTGAAGCATCTAAGCCGCGAGTACATATCTCAACAAACTCGTCTTTATTGTACGCAATACCTCCACCAGTACCGCCCATGGTGAAACTAGGTCGAATAATAACCGGCAAGCCCAGACCTTCTAAGATCTCGAAAGCGCCATCCATATCATGAGCAACATCACCACGAACGGTTTCGAGCCCAATTTTTGTCATCGCGATTTTAAATTTCTCCCTATCTTCGGCTTTATCGATCGCTTCTTTGGAGGCACCGATCATTCGCACACCATGCTTGGCCAGTACGCCTTCTCGCTCTAAATCAAGCGCGCAGTTCAATGCTGTTTGCCCACCCATGGTTGGCAACAGCACATCGGGCTTCTCGATTTCGATGATTTTCTCAACCGTTTGCCAGCTGATCGGCTCGATATAGGTAGCATCAGCAAAGCCTGGGTCGGTCATTATCGTGGCTGGATTCGAATTAATCAGTATTACTCGATAGCCTTCTTCTTTAAGAGCTTTGCAGGCTTGCACGCCAGAATAATCAAACTCACATGCCTGGCCAATAATGATCGGGCCAGCGCCAATGATCAGTACACTTTCTATGTCAGTACGTTTTGGCATGCTCTAGACCTCTCCATTATTGTTGCTTGAACTTCTTTGTTCCATCAATGCAATGAAATGATTAAACAGCGGCGCGACATCCCGCGGGCCTGGACTTCCCTCTGGATGACCTTGAAACGAAAATGCCGGTGCATCTGTGCGCGCAAGACCTTGGATGGTGTTATCAAATAAAGACCTATGTGTTACCTGCAATGTTTGCGGCAAGCTCTCTTCCTTCACTGCAAAACCATGATTTTGACTAGTAATCATAACTTTCTGGGTCGCCAGGTCTTGCACCGGGTGGTTGGCGCCATGGTGCCCAAACTTCATTTTTTCGGTGCTAGCGCCTGATGCTAAAGCAAGTATTTGATGACCTAAACAAATACCAAATACCGGTATACCGCTTGCGATCAATGTTTTGGTGGCTTCGATAGCGTATTCACATGGCTCTGGATCACCAGGGCCATTTGACAGAAACACACCATCTGGATTCTCGGCTAATACATCTGCAGCGGAAGTGGTCGCTGGCACCACAATTACTTCACAGCCTAGCTCGGATAGAATCCTCAAAATGTTGTACTTTACTCCAAAATCGTAGGCAACCACTTTAAACTGAGCTTTCGTTTGAGTGCTATAACCATGCTCTAATGACCAGATTTTTTGATCCCAACTATAGGCCTGATCGGTGGTGACCTCTTTAACAAGATCCATACCTTTTATCCCTGCGAACGATTTGGCTGCAGCAATAGCTTGCTCAGGATCGATGGCGTCGCCAGCCATTATACAGCCCTTTTGAGCTCCCTTTTCCCGCAACAGACGAGTCAATTGCCGGGTATCGATGTCTGCGATTGAAACGACATTGTTGGCGCGTAAATAATCGTCTAAATTTTGCGTGTTACGCCAATTATTTGGCATACGCGGTAGATCGCGGATAATCAGGCCGGTTGCAAAAACCCCTCTCGACTCAGCGTCTTCAGGTGTTGTGCCGGTATTGCCGATATGTGGATAGGTTAGCGTGACCATTTGCTGGGCATATGAGGGATCAGACAATATCTCTTGATAACCGGTCATTGAAGTATTGAATACAACTTCGCCAATACTTTGTCCATTTGCGCCAATCGATTTGCCCCAAAAGAGTGACCCATCTTCGAGTGCCAGTAATGCAGTGTTTTTCACGTTTATATCGTTACCTTGTATTGGTTGTGACTACTATATTGTTTTCCAGCAGCTGCGTGCAAATGCAGATTCACTTAATTTTAAATTGTGCCTAAAAAAAGGGAGAAGCTTTATAGAGCTTCTCCCAATTAGAATTCTTTTTCAACATGACATGGAATGTCTGAACCAATGCTGTAGTCGACCACCAACAACCCCCATTATTTGCATAGCAAACAGCCCCGTAGCAAAAACACCAATAGCAAAACGTTATGGCGGTCGAAATAGGCTTGCAGTTTAGAAATCAATTGACACCGATTGATAGTTAAATGGCTTTTTTGCTGCGGCGTAGTTTAGCTGAAACTAGGCCTTACATGCAATCACAAACAGACAACTTCCAGAACAAATTGTAGTTTATTCTCAATGCCGCCCAAGGGACTAATGAATAAGATCAAAGATCCGATGCGAGAACCAGATAAAACGTATCCTAACGCCGCAAGCCGAGCACATCTTGCATATCATAGAAGCCCGACGGTTGGTCTTGCAGCCAAAGCGCAGCGCGCAGCGCTCCTTTAGCAAAGGTCTGGCGACTACTCGCTTTATGTGTGATCTCTACCCGCTCGCCCTCGCTCGCGAACAAGACTGTATGCTCGCCGACCACATCTCCTGCACGTGTGGTCGCAAAGCCGATTGTGTTGCGATCTCTGGGCTCACTGAGACCTTCTCGACCATATATCGCGCATTGCTTAAGGTCACGGCCCAGGGTGGTTGCAATTACTTCGCCCATACGAATAGCCGTACCGGACGGTGAATCCAGCTTGTGGCGATGATGAGTTTCCATTATCTCAATATCGGCTTCGTCGCCAAGGACTGCTGCTGCTTGCTCAAGGAGAGCAAAACAAAGATTCACACCAACGCTCATATTGGGCGCCAAAACAACTCTAATATCGGCCCCAACGGCTTTAATCTCCAGCCGCTGTGGTTCATCGAACCCTGTAGTGCCGATCACTATTGCTTTGTTGTTGGCACGACAAAAGCGTAAATTCTCTAGCGCCGAATCAACCAAAGTGAAATCAACTAAGCAATCAAAATCTGCATTCTCTAGGCCTCGCGTGATAGGCACATTAAGGGTACCGACGCCGGCTAGCTGACCCGCGTCGACGCCCAAAAAAGAACTGCCTGGACGATGTACCGCCGCACTTAGTTGCACTGCAGGATTTTCTGCGGTGGCTTGCACAACTGCACGTCCCATTCTTCCTGCAACGCCAGTAATCGCGAGTTTTAACATAATTATTTATTTAACATCTACATGTCTTGGGCAGATAAAATGCGCCCGCTAAGGAACTAGGTATACCCTAGAAAAGTCGTATTTGGGTTATGTATGAAGGTTATCTGAAAGCATCTTTAAATTTACCTAGCATACCTTCGTCATTACTTGCATGCGCCATTTTATCAACATCTATATTGTCCGGCGATTTAAGATAGCCTAGCTTATAACACGCGTTCATAAGACCGATAATCGTCGAACGGCCATAACCGGACCTAGATGCCAGGCTTTGCAATGATTCGGGTCGAACAAATAACATCGTACAGAGCTTCAATAATACATTGTCCAACTCCAGTAATGTAAAGTGCGGCCACCGCTCCAAAAGATATACCGTGCTTTCATCCAGCTCATTAGATAGCCTTTTATTCTTTGTGACCATCGTATTGACCCAGATAAAACTACTCAGAGGGTAACACTTTAGAGATTCTCTTGGTTGCCAATCGTCAAGCAAGGGAACCTTAGTCATTTGCTTGCTTTGAATAATCGAAGGCCATTTGCCAGGCTCAATATCACTATAAACCATTTCGCGTGCTGGCTTGATAAACAAGAAAGATTCATTATCGACGATAATTTCATTATCTTCTTTCCAATACTCATCGTCCGAGCTGATTTTGAAGCCCGCTCGCTCATGCACCACTCGGACATCGGTAGTTTTTTCGTTAAATTCGCTACTGTTCTCAGAATCTTCGTAATCATCTGCGCTTAAAATATTAAACTCAGCTTCGCTAAAGTCCCAAGCCTCAAGCAATGGCGTTTCTAACACCAAAACGCCATTGCTTGAGGCGCTTTCATCTTCGCTCACTAAAACCACAGCGCTATGACTCTGGTTGGCATCATCTTGTTTGAAGCGTTTTACATCATCGACAACGTTAATGTACTCACTATTAATAAAAGTTTGATAATCGTTACTCAGTTCATCGAGTTCATCCTCATAGCCACCTTCATCCGATAACGTCGGTGTAGCGATCGAACTCTCTGTGATCTCTGCGACACTATCGACTTCTTCTTCAATGAGAAAGCGCATAGCGTTTTCTGGCGATACGCGCTCCGCATCATCCCCTTCAGCTATCACTTGCGCATCGAGGTTGGTCATTGTTACCTTAAACTCACTCCATTGAATCGGCCTGGATAGATAGCCTTCTTGGTCTTTGTTACGATCTTCACCCACCACAATAGACGGCAAACCAATCATGCTTGCTTCGGATTCTTCTAATACATAATTCTCATCCATGATAACAATATCAGGCTCGTCTGGATGAATTTGCTTAAACTTTAAAATCACGACCGTGTAAGGCAGTTCATTTTTTGCCAAATTCAGAAATGATTTAAAAAGAATTTGCTCCTTCTTAGTAATCCCTTTGAATACTAAATATTTAATTTGTGCGATCACTATTGCTTAGTCTGTTTTTCATTTTTTGATGCTTAACGTACAGATGCTTAGTATAAATGATATGAAGTATTGCTTAGTCTGTATACGATTAGTATTAAGTTGCTTTAGTTGAAAATGGTCGCCGCTTTTGAAGCCGACGTTTCTATCAACTAAAGCTTTCCCATTCCCCACAATTGGCGCAAAACCAATGTAAGGCTTTAGTGTCGAACCCGCACCTTATACAAGTATACTCAATCTTACGGTTCTTTGCGCGACCTAACAAATCTTTAAGGAGAACGCCCTGCTGGGCTCTTGGAAAGCTTTCACTATCAGCATTTTGATACAGATAACCGGCGACAGCACCGCTTAAGCCCTCGTTCTGAATTTGTGTGAAAATGCGGTCTAGAGTCGCGGTCTTACCTAAAATATCCTCTAACGAGGACCGCCATAATTGAAATGCCTCTAGTTCTTTTGGAATAGTGGCTATGTCCAGTAAATAGCTCTTAAGCCCTTGAGCGTCATTTAATTGCTGATAGCATAGTATGATTTTTTCAACTAGCAAGCTTGCCAGAGTCGGATTTGAGACAGACAAACTTTGCCAAGAATCCATAGCACGTCGATATTCTTTGCGTCGATAGCTCAGCTCACCACATAACATCACGGCGCGAGCAGCACTCCGATCTTCGCTAAGGGCACTTCGAAGATATTTTTGAGCCGCATCGTAGCTCCCCATATTGATAGCGTACTCAGCGAGCTCACACCAGTAATGAGCTATGCGCTTAGAATAATTGGCGCGCTCACTGCGTTTATGTAAACGCGAGACCTCGATGGCTTTTTTCCATTCCTTTTCTTGTTGGTAAATATTGCACAGGCCTAGCAACGCAACCTCACGAAAATTCACAGAATCTTTAAGCTCAATGAAAAGATTTTCTGCTCGGTCAAGCAAACCAGCTTTGTAATAATCCTGAGCCAATTCATAGATTGCTTGGACTCGCTGGTCCTCTGTTAGAGTAGGCCGGGCAATTAAATTTTGATGGATTCTGGTGGCTCGATCTACTTGTCCCTTTCGTCTAAATAACCCGCCCAAAGCAAGGTGCAACTCTACTGTTTCGCTGTCTACTTCGAGCGCCTTTATAAAAACTTCAATTGCTTTGTCCGGCTCCTCGTTGAGTAAAAAATTCAGGCCCTTGAAGTAATCTTGATTTACTTTGTTGGCTCCTTTTGAGCGATCCAGTAACCACCAACGAGTGAGTAAAACACCACACAAAAAAGCCAGCGCGAAGGCTGGCCAAATCCAGTTAATTTGGGATAGAAAATTCACCCCAATCAGACCTCGCCTTTAAGCGGCAGTGCTCGCAGGTTCTGCACTTCAGCCTCTACTTTCACAAGCGCTTTTTTGACTTTACCAAGCTGACGCTTATTCTTGATGACCGATAAACTCATAAACAACCACCCGAGCAGAATCCCGAACACAAAAGTAGCCGTTAATACCAGCACTAATGGCGCCTCTCGATGAAAATCAAAATAATAATTCAACGTCACCATTTGTGGGTTTTTTAAATTCACCGTAAATGCAAACAAAACGAACAACAAGAAAAAACATAAATAGAGCAACCGTTTCATAGGTAATTATTCCAAGTCTACTGACAACAAATTGTAGTATAACCTCCGCCTTAGGGTACAAAGAAAGGTTTTACTTACAATTCATTAAACTGATTGCTATTCAACCCATTAATTCGCCGGGAAAACGCAGGCTAGTCCATTGAGGCGCGACCAGAGAGTTAGATTCAAAGGATTAGATAAAAGTGCCAATCACTGCACTCGGTGGAGATAACCACCATTTCTTATTACTCTAGGGCTAAGGCGAAGAATGGTACAAAGGTAAAGAGATCATTACTGCCTTAGAACACGAAGGCCAGCCCAAGAATAAAAAGAGCCCTCAGCGAAAGCAACAACGAGGCAATTCGACGCCTCGCTAACGACAAGCTTATTCAAATCTAATCAAGAATTAAAGCCATCAACTCGTTCTTTAAGCTCCTTGCCGGGCTTAAAATGTGGCGAAAATTTATCTTCAACCTCTACCGATTCACCGGTC
>JBLHMH010000101.1:0-12033 GCA_047621785.1 Polaribacter sp.
GCCCACCGCTTACTACGCCAACACTATCAAGAAGCTAACTTACCTCAGGCGTTTCAGATACTTGATAGTGACGATCAGCTGCGGATGATTAAGCGTAGCCTAAAAGAATTGGCTTTGGACGAAGCCTATTGGCCACCTAGACAGATTCAATGGTTTATTAGTGGGCATAAAGAAGAAGGCCGGCGACCCCAACAAGTACCTCACAGCAACGATACTCAGCAGCAAACCTTACTGGCCGTTTTTGCGCACTATGAAGGTTTGTGTCAGCGCTTTGGCCTGGTTGATTTTTCTGAGTTGCTACTGCGCGCATACGAGTTATTGAAGAACAACGAGATACTTCGTGAACGCTATCAAACCCGTTTTCAGCATGTGTTAGTTGACGAATTTCAAGACACCAACTCGATCCAGTATCTGTGGATAAAGTTGTTAGTACAAAAATCACACAGCCTATTTGCGGTAGGCGACGATGATCAATCGATTTACGGTTGGCGTGGCGCTAAGGTAGAGAATATTCTGCAGTTTGAACAAGATTTTCCAAATGCCAAGACCCTTCGCTTAGAACAAAACTATCGATCAACCACCAATATTTTGGATGCCGCAAACGCGGTGATTAAGAATAATGGTACGCGGCTTGGAAAAGAGCTTTGGACCGCTGGCGAAGAGGGCGAATCAGTTAAGCTCTATACCGCCTACAACGAAAAAGACGAAGCGCGATTTATCATCGACCAAATTCAAAGCTGGGTAAATCAGGGCGGTTTACGGTCAGAAGTGGCTATTTTGTATCGATCGAATGCACAATCACGGGTGTTCGAAGAAGTACTATTGAATAAAGGCATGCCGTACCGAGTCTACGGAGGTCTACGGTTTTTTGAGAGAGCTGAGATTAAAGACGCACTGGCCTATCTGCGCCTTTGTACTCGGCGTGAAGATGACCCGTCGTTTGAGCGTATCGTTAACACGCCAACACGTGGCATTGGCAATAAAACGGTCGATACGGTGCGTGAATACGCGAGACAAAACCAGTTATCGATGTGGGATTCCTGCAATCAATTGGTAAACAGTGATCAGCTCAGTAGTCGCGCTCAGTCTGCACTCAGTGTGTTTGTGAATTTAATTCAAGATATTTCTCAACAAATCACCGACCAAGATTTGTTTCAGCAATTTGAAATAATGCTGGATTTGAGCAAACTAATTGAGCATTTTCAGAAAGAAAAGGGTGAAAAAGGACAAGCTAGGGTTGAAAACCTACAAGAGCTGATTACCGCTGCTCGTGGCTATGAGGTCGATGAAACTGAAGACGATCTGCCGCCTTTATCTTCCTTTTTGGCGCATGCCGCGCTTGAAGCGGGCGAAGGCCAAGCCGAAGAATGGGAAGACTGCGTACAATTAATGAGCCTGCATTCCGCTAAGGGCTTAGAGTTCCCCGTGGTATTCCTAACCGGTTTGGAGGAGGGCTTGTTCCCTCACCAAAGATCGCTGGAGGAGGGTGCTGGACGACTAGAGGAAGAGCGTCGCCTTTGCTATGTTGGCATGACTCGCGCAATGCAACAATTGTGGCTAAGCCATGCCGAGCTACGGCGGCTTTATGGCTCAGAAAAATATACTTCCCCAAGCCGATTCTTAAGCGAGATTCCAAAGGAATTACTCGTTGAAATTAGATCTCGGCCTAAAACCACGTATAGCGCACCACGGCGTGACCATTCTGCTTGGGTTGATGATCAAAGTACTCATGAAAGTGGCATCTCTGTTGGCGCCGATGTTACTCATCCGAAATTCGGTGAAGGTGTAGTAGTTAACCTGGAAGGTCAGGGCGAGTATGCGCGTATTCAAATTAACTTTAGTGAGGTCGGTAGTAAATGGTTGGTATTAGCATACGCAAATCTAACTTTGGTTGCTTAAGCTCGACGCTTGCTCTGCTGTACTTTGCGATTTTCATCGACTTTGCAAATGCTTCAACTCAGCCAGAAAAAAACGATGTCGCAATGACTGATAATATAGATTGTGTCGTTTTATTACATGGCCTGGGCCGCAGCGCGGGCGCCATGAACCGACTCGAAAATACCTTGAGTGCTGACTATTCAGTTATAAACGTTGATTATCCGTCTAGGAAATTAGCAATTGAGCAATTGGCGAAAATTACTATTTCAAAGGCACTCGAACAATGCCAAAAAGACGCAAGGGTACACTTCGTCACACATTCCTTAGGTGGCATTTTGGTACGTCAATATTTACACAATCACAAGATTGAAAAGCTTGGGCGTACGGTAATGCTCGGACCACCCAATAAAGGCAGTGAACTAGCAGATTTTCTCGCAAACAATATTCTTTTCGAATTCTATAATGGTCCCGCTGGGCAACAACTTGGCACCGGCAAAGATAGCGTTCCACTTGGGCTCGGGCAAGTTGATTTCGAGCTTGGCGTGATTGCCGGAAATAGAAGCTTCAACGCGGTACTTACTAGATTGAGTAGCGGCGAGCATGATGGCATCGTGTCTGTAGACAGCAGCAAGGTAGAGGGAATGACCGACCATATCGTAATGCCAGTAACCCATACATTTATGATGATGGATTCCAACGTTATTCAACAGGTGCAGTATTTCTTAAGCCACGGCAAGTTCGACCATCAAGCGAGCGACCGCAAACCGTTGGATGATGAATAAGCAATGCCGTCAACTACCTATTCACCTAATTCAAGAGGGAAATACGTCCAACATTGAAAATTTACTAATAGTAACCCTATTTTTTTGCGAATCAGGTTTAGCAATACTATAGAGATGGCCTATGCCATAGCGTTGGGCCGAATCCAATACCGATTCACTATCATCGATAAACAAGGTGCGATCCGGGTCGAACCCTTTTGATCGATGCAGTTGTTGCCAAAATATCTGGCTTTCTTTGGCAGCGCCAAGTTCATGTGAGCAGATCATTTCTTTAAAATATTGATCCAGCCTAGTTTTTTCAATTTTTAATTCTAAGACTTTCCGATGCCCATTGGTAATCAATCGCAAATCATCTACTTGCCGCTGACAATTCTGTAAAAAAGCTTCGGCGGTTGGTCTAAACCCTATTTTTTCAGCAGTCTCCGCTTTGTGCTGCATTATGTCTATGCCAAATTGTTCAGACCAAAAGTCCACGCAATACCAATTTAGGGTGCCCGCGTGTGCTTTGAATATAGGCGCGAACTGGCTCTTAACTTCCTTGTAAGGAATGCCGTGCTTATTCGCATAGACTTGCAACACATGGTGTTGCCAAAAATGGTTGTCATAGTGCAAATCTAATAACACACCATCCATGTCGAGCAAAACCGTATCTATTTGCGACCAATCTAATTTCATTTATATTTATTCGGTGAATCTGTTAACAACGGTCTCGTCGGGGGAGACTATTATATGGTTAAATACGCTCTATGAAACTGCCTTTCACAAAAATGCATGGTCTAGGTAATGACTTCGTGGTATTTGATTTTACCGAAAAGGTTACACCTATTTCGCAGGCACAAGCGGCACACATTGCAGATCGTCATTTTGGTATCGGCTGTGACCAAATTTTGATCGTCGAGCGGTCATTTCGACCAGAGATGGATTTTAAATACCGGATACTCAATTCGGATGGCGGCGAAGTTGAACAGTGCGGTAACGGGGCTCGTTGCTTTGCCGTATATGTCAGAGAAAGGGGCCTGAGCGATAAGTCTAAGATCAAGGTAGAAACCCTAGGCGGCGATATAATCTTAGAAGTAGACGATACTACAGGTAACGTGATTGTCGATATGGGTGTTCCTGAATTTTCGCCGGGCAAGATCCCGATCATGGCTAAGACTCAAAGCCCCATCTATAGTGTGTTGATCGACAACCAACCCGTGGTATTTTCCGCAGTTTCGATAGGCAACCCGCATGCGGTTATCAGGGTAGCCGATGTGGATGTCGCGCAAGTCCGTCATTTAGGCGCGGCATTGGAAAGTCATGAGTTTTTCCCTCAGCGTGCCAACATCGGTTTTATGCAAATCTTAGATCGCAGAAATATTTGCCTCAGAGTTTTCGAGCGTGGGGTTGGTGAGACGATTGCCTGTGGCACAGGTGCTTGTGCAGCGGTGGCTACCGGCATTGCCCTAGGTGATCTCGACCAAACGGTTTCTGTTCAACTGCCCGGGGGAGACTTGAGCATAAGCTGGCGCGGCGGTGTACACTCTCTTATTATGAAAGGCCCAACCCAAACGGTGTTTAGCGGTGAATTTGAACTTCAATAACTCATAAGAATATAAAAAGGGGGTATTAAGTGATACAAGAGAAACTAATTGAAACCATGGATAAGCAAGATCTAGTCAATTTTTTACGCGATAATGGGGATATCTTTATTCGCCACCCTGAGCTGCTTGAGCTATTGGATTTATCGGATGATCGGGGCACAGCATCTCTTCTTGAGAGACAAGTCTCCACACTCAAGAATCGATTGGCTAGCTTTCAATCGGAGCAGTCTGAACTTATCGAGGTTGCCCGCGAAAACGAACAAATCAGCGATAGTTTTTCTCGGATTATCTGCCAATTAATCGGCTTTAGTAATCTATCGGGGTTTGCTAGCGCGTTTCCAAAGGCCCTACGTCAGACTTTTGAAATTGATGAGGTTGCGTTTAAAACTGGCCAGGCTGCAAGCCGACGACCCAATGACAATTTAGGTTACGAGGACGCAGTCCGTAGGCTGAGCAATAAGAAAGCGGTGTGCGACGATCGTTGGCCGAGCAATATCATGACCTTGTTTTTTTCCGATAAAGTGAAATCTGCAGCCCTTGTACCAATGAAGAGCACGCAAGATGGTGAGGTTTTAGGCATATTGGCTCTGGGGTCTAGCGACCAAAAACGCTATACCAATGAGTTAGGGACCGCACACTTGGATCGTTTGGGCTTAATGGCTGGAATATGCCTAGCTCGCCTGCAAAACGCCGTTTAGCTTGATCTATTTGGAATCATAATATGGGGCGTTCGATACATTCTGATATTGAAAACTACCTTGAGACATTAAGGGTAGAACGGCAACTTTCAAGCCATACCTTAAAGGCTTATAAACGAGATTTCGACCTGTTTGTGAGTTTTTGTGATGCTAAAAGCTTAATTCTTTGGCAAGGCCTAAACAGTCACGTGGTGCGCCAATTCTCAGCCAATATGCACGCCACTGGCTTGAACCCAAAAAGCATTCAGCGCACCTTATCGGCCGGGCGTGGGCTGTGCCAGTATTTAATTCGCGAGCGGCAAATCCAAAGCAATCCGTTTGACGATATACGAGCACCAAAAGCACAGAGACGTCTGCCTAAAACCCTCAGCGTAGATCAGGTCACGTCCCTTGTTGAAATTAAAGCAGATGACCCTTTGAGCTATCGAGATAAAGCAATAATGGAATTGTTTTACTCGTCTGGATTACGCCTAAGCGAGCTATGTAATCTTAATTTGAATGATCTAAACCTACCCGATGGAATGCTGAGAGTTACCGGCAAGGGCAATAAAACACGCGACCTTCCATTAGGCAGAATGGCGAACCAAGCGATCAGAGACTGGATGCTGCAGCGCAATGAGCTACCCCTAAAGGATTTTGAAGCTGTTTTTATCAGTAAAAATGGAACACGTATTCGCCCGCGGACAATTCAACAACGGATTAAAATGTGGGGCGCTCGACAGGATATAGAGATCCCCGTCAGCCCGCATATGCTGCGCCACTCTTTTGCCACTCATTTATTGGAGTCCAGCGGCGAGTTGCGCTCAGTACAAGAGCTGCTGGGCCATTCGAATATCAGCACAACCCAAATTTACACACATTTGGACTTTCAACATCTGGCCCAGGTTTACGACGATGCACACCCGCGGGCAAAGAAAAAATAGAAAGCTGGTGCGCAATGCAATGACCTATTTATCAAAATATCTACTGGCCTATTGAAGCGTTTCCCAGGTCACCTCTAACTCTCCTAAACCAGTCGTCACATAGGCCGACTCGCCGGTGATAGTCACTGACATATCCATGGTCCGTTCAAGCATCGTTGCCAACTCAGATATTTTATCGTGCGCCAGCCTATACATTGACACATCGTACAGGGCAAACTTATTGCAGCCTTGTTGCCACCAAACGTCGGACTTCGAATTGAAGCTATAGACTCTGACCTGATCCGCTTTATGCGATGATTTCTTTACACGCTCTGGTGCTGGCTCACCAACATCAATCCACAGCGTGATCTTATCATCCATAGTGCGAGCCCATATGTCCGGCTGTTCGACGTCGCTCAAGCCTTTGGTAAAAACCAAACTCTCTTGAGCATTGATGCAATACGCCATGACCCGCGCCATCATTCTTTCTGGCGTTTCGGAGGGGTGTAAAGCCACCGTTAGTCTAAGCGTGTCGTAGTAATTACGCTCAAGATCAGAAAGTCCAATTCGTAACTTATAGATAGTGGGTTTAGTAGCCAAGGGAAATTATTATTTTAAATGATTGAGCTGTTTTATAACCTTATTTAGGTGCTGCTGCGAGGTATTATCAAGTAAACCTGTTCAAGGTGCGCATAAAAAAACCTGAGACATACTCGGGCTTAGTAATAGAACTCGAAAAATACTATTTAATACTTTGCTGATAACGCTCGGCTGAATCTATGATCTCTTGACGGGCCTCTTCTTTACCAGCCCATCCTTCAACCTTAACCCACTTACCTTGTTCAAGGTCTTTATAGTGTTCGAAGAAATGTGAGATTTTGTCGAGCATCTCTTGCTGAACATCTCTAAAGGTAGAAACGTTGTTATAAAATTTTGTGAGCTTTTCAATAGGCACAGCCAAAATTTTAGCATCGCCGCCAGCTTCGTCATCCATCTTTAATACGCCAATAGGGCGGCAACGCACCACCGAACCTGTGACCAATGGAAACGGCGCTAAGACTAAGACATCGGCTGGATCCCCATCATCCGATAGCGTCTGTGGAATATAGCCATAGTTACAAGGGTAGTGCATGGCAGTCGACATAAAACGATCCACAAACATGGCCCCCGTCTCTTTATCTACTTCATACTTGATTGGGTCGCCGTAGCGCGGGATTTCCACGACTACGTTAACATCATCTGGTAGTGAACTGCCTGGGCCTACGTTGTTTAGTGACATCCTAATGCTCCTACTATCTAGTCTTAAAACTAGTCTTAAAAATTTGGCTGTATTATACTGATCCAGCTGTGTAAAACAGTGTAATAAATACTAAAACTATAATTATAATTCCTTTATTTGCTGCGAGGCTGGACCAACATTATTTGTTTGTGAAGTATGCTTTTCTGTTGTCGCTGGCGCTCCAATAGTGTTTTCGATAGCATGGTAGCGATAGAGCCTTCGGCTAGCCTTTAACTCTGATTTAGTTCAGAAGGGCCTGCTTAAGTCATCGATACATAAAAAAAAGCGCTGGTGCAAGCCAGCTTACTAATCTAAATTTGTTGTGCTCAATTGCGTGGTTAATAAAACCATCGGAGGACACACTATGTCTTTACAAGCAGTGCCAGTATTACTGGGAATTTTAGGTCTCGTGATTGCGTTCGTGATCTACGGCATTATCGCCAAACAAACGGTCTCTAACGAGAAAGTCGCGAGTATCGGCAAACAGATCCATATTGGGGCAATGGCGTTTATGCGTCGCGAATACTCCATCATGATCGCCTTTTTAGCCGTGCTGGCAGTTCTTATCGCTATATCCGGTCTCGGCCTACACACCATGTACGCCTTTTTATTGGGTGCTTTTTGTTCTGCATTTGCTGGTTACATTGGTATGTTTACTGCCACCAAAGCAAATACCAGAACTACCATGGCAGCACACGAAAAGGGGGCTTCAGCAGCATTGACCACTGCCTTTTATGGCGGCTCAGTGATGGGCTTGACAGTCGCTTCGATGGGCTTGTTGGGTCTAGGCATACTTTACTACGTATATGGTGGAGACCCAGAAAGTGCTCACACCATTCATGGTTTCGGTATGGGCGCATCTGTTGTGGCATTATTCTCTCGTGTCGGTGGTGGTATCTTTACCAAGAGCGCTGACGTTGGTGCTGACTTGGTTGGTAAACTTGAAGCGGGTATTCCCGAAGACGATCCGCGCAACCCAGCGGTTATAGCCGATAACGTTGGCGACAATGTAGGTGACGTTGCGGGTATGGGTTCTGATATATTCGAATCTTATTGTGGGTCGATGATTGCAACAATAGCGATTGCAGCAACCCTAACCGGTGCCGCACTCGTTCAATTGGGCGGCGATCAACAAGCACTGATGGCATTACCGTTGGCCTTATCATCAATTGGTCTGTTGTGCTCCATCGCGGGTATTGTCGTTATCAAAATGCTCAGCTCGCAGGCGCCAGAAAAAGCACTACGCACAGGCACCATGGGTACTTCGGTTCTATTTATTATCGTGTCTTATTTCCTAGTACAGAAATTCGGCATTTCTAATGGCGTTTGGTTGTCAGTGGTAATCGGCTCAGTCGGCGGCATCATTATTGGCCTAGTGACCGAATACTACACCGCTGGCAAGCCTATTCGCACTATCGCAGCAGCCGGTGAAACCGGTGCCGCCACGGTCATGATTGCTGGCTTAGCAATCGGTATGGAGTCTGTGGTTATCCCTGTTTTAACCCTTTGCGGAATCATTTACTTTTCAAGTGAATTTGCCGGACTTTATGGCGTGGGGATTGCCGCAGTTGGTATGCTAGCAACCGTCGGTATTACTATGGCGATTGATGCTTATGGCCCAGTTGCTGATAATGCAGGCGGCATCGCAGAAATGGCCGGTCTAGGTGAGGAAACGCGTAAGATTACCGACTCATTAGATGAAGTCGGCAATACAACGGCGGCGATCGGCAAGGGTTTTGCAATTGGCGCGGCGGCATTAGCGGCACTGGCAATTATCTCTGCGTTTATCCAAACTGTATCCATGAACATTAAGGGCTTCAGCCTGGAGATTAACAACCCAGAAGTACTAGTCGGTATGTTTATTGGCGGTATCTTTCCCTTTTTGGTCAGCAGCCTTACCATGAAAGCGGTCGGCGAAGCAGCCTTCGATATGATCAAGGAAGTGCGTCGTCAATTCAAAGAGATCCCTGGATTGTTGGAAGGTACGGCGGATCCCGACACGGCTCGTTGCGTAGACATCGCCACCACCGCAGCACTTAAGAAAATGATTCTTCCTGGTGTATTAGCAGTATCGGCGCCCGCTGTGGTGGGCTTTGGAATTAGCGCGCAGGCGCTGGGCGGTATGCTAGGCGGCGCTTTACTTGGTTGTGTTTTGCTTGCAATCACGATGGCCAATGCGGGTGGTGCATGGGACAACGCAAAGAAATACGTCGAGCGAGGCAATCACGGCGGCAAGGGTTCTGTAACCCATGCTGCGGTTGTTGTAGGTGATACCGTTGGCGATCCGTTTAAGGACACGTCTGGTCCATCGATGAATATCTTGATTAATGTAATGGCGATTGTAAGTTTAGTTATTGCACCTTTACTTAGCTAAACGTCACTTCGTTTTGGAATAAAAAGGCCAGCTTTCAGCTGGCCTTTTTATTGGTCCACACAATATAGGTTACCTTGCTAAAGTAGTAATTAACGAACCGTAACACTCTATTTAAAGCCTTCTGTTAACGGTATTATGGACACTTGATCATAATTGATGGGGCCTTGCTCAAGGCCTCTAATTTAGGAGTTAGGATATGAAATTTTTTACACTATTATTAATCGCTTTAAGTTTAACAGCCTGCGCTGTTTCACCTAATGGCGGAGTTGGACCAGACAGCCGTGTTTTCAATAAGGAGACCATAATTCCCCTAGGCGCCGGATTATTGAGCGCAGTTGTCTGTAATAAGTTATTCAAAGGCCATGGCAGTAAAGACGGCTGGACTGCGGCTTGCGGTGCAGCGGGTTATTTCGCGTCTAAAGCATTTGTTGTACAACACAATACAGCCTTAGAGAACAACCGAATTGGCCAAACAGCATCTTGGTCAGATCCAGATGGAAGCAATCATACGTTAACGCCAACTCAGACCTATAATGAAAATTCTCGGCCTTGCAGAGACTTCAGACAGACCGTTGAGATAGGTGGCCAAACTGAAATAATGACCGGCAAAGCCTGTCGTCAAAACGATGGTAGCTGGAAACTTATCGGCTAAATTATCTTCATCTAAAACAAACAACCGTAATTGCAAAGGCCAGCCAATTCGCTGGCCTTTCTTATTGAAAATTGATTTTTAATAATGTCAGTAGATTAAACACCACTTAGTTCAGCTTTACTCAGCATCGGCAGCGGAACATGTAATAGTGAACAAATAGCCCGGAGCATTTCATGCTCTTCGGTTATGAGTAGCGCGTCATCAAGCACCGTCATAGCTAACACTGACACTACTTTACTTTTATCCTTTGGGTTTAATTTATCCAAAACCTCTAATGCTTTATCTAAGCCTTGCTGCCAATCATTGGTAAAAGTAAGGTTGGTATGCTTTATGTCAATTGACTCCATCCCGGCACGATAAGCTTTTTGGGCAGCCTGTAAATCAGCGCCACTGCCCGTTTGTTGCCCGTGAGAGGCTAGGGTAGATACCACCACCGATAATTCTTGGACACAACTGGAAAGCTTCTTGTTGCCATGCATTTTGATCTGGCTTGGACTTTTGGATTCAAATAGGTATTTGCTCACCATGCGCGATAACAAATACTCGAATGAATCTACTTTGTTATCAATCATGACCAATCGATTTATCGTGTGAAGTATTTTTTCTATGTCCGCGATGGGCCGTCGTTTTAAGGTCGGAAAACTTATCTCCAACAACGGTATGCGCTGTTCGGCCTCCAAGCGAGGGTTGGATGAAATCAAGTGATTCACCTTCTTCTCACTAATATCGCCCATTTCCCTGACTAACAACATCAATTGCTTATCCCGTATCGCCTCGTCATGGTCTAATAAGCAATAAAACAATACTTCTGGAGCCCACTCCAAGCTATGCGCGGCTCCACTTAATCCACTTGGAATATCCGAAGATAAGACGGCGGCCGCTAATATTCTTTCAAACTCAGGATTACCAATATCCTCAAGCATCGAATTGATATCAAAAATGCCGCCTGACTTCTTAGCCTGTATTTTTTTTGCCTGCTCGCGTTCTGCCATAGCGGCTTGCACGTGCTCTCGTTGCTCTTGTGACTTTAGTTTCTTTGCCAGGGAAGCGATTTCTCGCACATCAAAGCTTCGTTCGATGCGAGATATACGCTTTTCAAGGGGCGGGTGAGTGGCAAACATTAGAGATCGAGAACCACTTCCAAACAACATATGGCTCACTTCTTCGCCGTCCGCCTTTAGATATGAAGAGTGGCTATAGGCGGCTATTTTTTTGAGCGCGCCGGCTATTCCATCAGGATCGCGAGTAAACTGAACTGCCGAAGCATCTGCCAGATATTCTCTTTGTCGTGACAAGGCAGATTTCATCCAACGCGCAAAGAATAAGCCAATATAACCAATTGCGGTTATCGCCAGGCCGATCAGCACAATTGCCGAAACGCTATTGTTTTTAGACGAAGACATTCGGTAGCGACTGCTGTGTAAAAATTTACGGCCCACTAGCGCTATGACCATGATTCCGAAAATGACACCCATCATGCGGATATTTATTCGCATATCACCATTAAATATATGACTAAACTCATGCGCAATAACCCCTTGTAGTTCGGAACGACTGAGCTTTTCCAATGTTCCTTGAGTTACTGCCACTGCGGCATCGGCAGGCGTGTATCCCGCAGCAAAAGCATTTATCCCTGGCTCGTTCTCCATCACATAAACTTCCGGAACCGGGGTGCCAGAAGCCAATGATATTTCTTCCACGACATTATAGAGTCGTCGACGCAGTGGGTCACGGGTATCTGGTGTTACCATCACCCCGCCCATATCTCGGGCCACTTTACCGCCGCCACTGCGTAAGCTGGCGATTTTACCTAGGCTGGCGAGTCCGATGACGCCACCAGTGGCCGCGCTAGAACCAAGTAACATTCCCGCGTTAGTCGACCATA
>JBLHMH010000102.1:0-11959 GCA_047621785.1 Polaribacter sp.
GAATGGCACTAAGTTAAGCAGGTTTAGCATAGGTTCTTCCGCGGTGCGCTATCTCCTGCATTAGGTGCCTTGGCCTCGTCATTAACTGAAAGCTTTTAGGGCGTCGTTTTAGTGCTCGTGGTTCTCTTCTTCCAGGTCGCTCCAATACTACCAAGCCACCGATTAATTGGTATAGATGATCAAGTAATTGTTGCCGATTCAGGCGCCTCAACTTAGCGTGTTTTAACAACGGTTCCCACTGTCTAATAGCCTGCAAACTTCCTTTAAAACTGATTCGCCTTTGTGCCACGCCGTTTCGACTTGCGGCCTCGACCATCAATTGCCGAATGCCATTATAAGCAATCATATGCATCGTGATTTCTTTGAGGATCATATCTGGTGTTTTACAACGCAGAACATCCATTCCCATGGTGGTCTTTATATGACGAAAGGAGAGTTCTACTTCCCAACGTTTAAAGTATAAATCCGCAATAACTTTAGCTGGATAACGTATTGGATCTAATAACGTAGTTGCAATATAAAAATGGCTAACACGGAACCCTTTCTGCGCTACTTTGACTCTAATCTGTCGAATCATAAGTTGCTCAGGCAATGCGTCTAATTCAGTTTGGCTGTAGCTAGATCGCTTATTTGGTTTGGGTCTATTCCAATGAACAAGTAGATCATCTTCGCCCAAAATCTGATCTGCTTCAGTTGCCTTTATCGGTTTTCTTATTCCTAGTGTGACGACCGAATCAACACCTCGGTCAACAAACTGAGACAGGTCGTAATAACTGCAAAAGCCTTTATCTCCTAGGAAAATGTCGCCATCATTGAAGTGCTTCCACTGTTTGCGCAGTAGTGGAAGCTCACTGCTTTTCTTGTTTCCAATCTCATGGCTTATGAGTATCCCTGATTCCAAATCAAAGCAAGCACAGATACGCGCCTGCGGAAAACCACACCCCACTTTTTGGTGGCGTTGTTGTGGCCAAGACTCTTGATTGGACGGCGTATCGGGCATGGTAATACCCGTACCATCCGCAACAATTACTCTTCGCCCGCCAAGCTCTTTAGAAGCAGCCCCTAGGCGTCTTTTTGACATCGTCGACAGCATTAATTGAAGTTCAGCTAGGTCAAGATTTTTGCGGGCTTGGCAGTATGCAGAAGTCGACGAAGACGGCATTGGCTTTGACTCAACGGCAGCGACCGCTTGAAGTTTACGGATCACTTCTTGACAACCACCATCCGCATCAAGAATCTGACTAAAGAAGGCCCAGAAGGTATTCTCTTTACTAAAGATTCGTTGGCGACTCATCTTACCCGTAGACGGTTTTGTGAGTTCCTTGATTGGTATAATATGTGCGAGATATCCAGCGAGTTCACTGAACGACTTCTCCTTGATTTTAGCCTTCTCGTCGATTAGTTTTTGACTCGCCGAGCGTGGCTTTCTTCTAAGCGTTGGCAAGTGAAAACCAGGGAATGATGGAGTAGTATTTTGCATGGCTAATTGTACCAATTCAGCCCCCTTTTAACCTCATATCAGGCATGCTAAACAGCCTTAACTTAGTGCCATTCAGGACAGTCTGGCCACCTCTATCGGGACACCCATTACTAGAAATAGGCGTAACACTCTGTTTTTATTTAATTATATTGATTTTGTTAAGAGGGGTGTCCCAGAAAGCGCTTGAAATGTACCCCCAATTATTGTGGATTTACTAGTATGGCTCTGGATCAGTTAGGACGTGAAACTGGCTTAAAGCTAACTAATATGCGGGTTAGGTGTACTTTATAGGAAGCTGTAAAACAAAGAAATGGTGCCCGGGGCCGGACTTGAACCGGCACGGTGTTGCCACCGAGGGATTTTAAGTCCCTTGCGTCTACCAATTTCGCCACCCGGGCTAACAGATGAATTAGGGATTGGCTCCCTTTCAAATTTTTCATAACGGTTCGTTGCGAACTGCCGTCAATCCTAAGCACTTATAAGACGTGATGCGTTCTCCATAAAGAATGGAGGCTAGAGCCGGAATCGAACCGGCGTACACGGCTTTGCAGGCCGCTGCATAACCACTCTGCCATCCAGCCGTTACACGTCTTTTTATTCGTATAAGTAAAAAGGGAAAAGAGAACTTCTCTTTTCCCTTTTTACGGAACACTTTACCGAATTATTGGAGCGGGAAACGAGATTCGAACTCGCGACCCCAACCTTGGCAAGGTTGTGCTCTACCACTGAGCTATTCCCGCTTGGTGGGCATTATATTCAGATATCGCCCTCAGTCAATCATTGTTTTCGCTTTTAGTTAACTAATTTTCAACCCCGTCGATTAGTGCTCTTTAACCGCCGAATATGCTGACGATAAATAAATTACCATTGACCATATTGTAAGGATTCCTGCGATATAGAGTAGCAATTCACCAATCAGTAGCACCGGCAGCCCGAATAATGAGTACTTAAACAATAAACAACCAATCGCAGTCATTTGCATGCCGGTTTTGTATTTACCTACTACAGAAACTGCCACATTAGCCCGTTTCCCTAATTCAGCCATCCACTCACGCAAGGCTGATACGATGATCTCGCGGCTTATAATTATTAGCACCGCCAATATAAAGAACCAACTTGACTGAACACCACCACGCACTTCTGGGTCTGTGACAACCAGAATAAGCATGGCTACTACCAATAACTTATCCGCTACGGGGTCTAAAAACGCACCAAGCTTACTGGTTTGATTCCACTTTCGTGCAAGATAGCCATCTAAGGCGTCACTGATACCCGCTAAGGTAAACACGATAGCGTTAATCCAATTACCATACTTAATATCACTAAGTTGCACTGCGACAATAATAGGGATCGCTGCGATGCGAAAAAACGTGAGTAAATTTGGAATGGAAAAAGTCATTTTAAAGGGCTAGTTAGATCTGCTGGAAACACCAACATCAAAGTAAATGCGGGCTTTTCGCGAGTGTAGCATCAAAAACCTTGGATAGAAGCCCGAGACAATGTGATTTACTGAAAATCCTTTATTTTTTTAGATGCTGGTAAATTTTTTCGGCAAGGTCTACATTAATACCGGTCACTTTATTTAAGTCCCTAATACCAGCCTGTTGAATGCCCTGCAAACCACCAAAATGTTTTAGTAGTGCTTGTCGGCGCTTGGCCCCTATTCCTGGTATTTCCTGCAGTACGGATTGGGTTTGTGCTTTGCCTCTTCGTGCTCGGTGACCGGTAATCGCAAAACGATGCGCTTCATCTCTAATTTGCTGCACCAAGTGCATTGCCGCAGAATTGGCCGCCAGTTTAATACCAATTGACTGGCCTTCTATGAAGAGTGTCTCTAAGCCTGGTTTACGCCCCTCCCCTTTGGCAACGCCCACCAGTAACACTTCGCTAATTTGAAGCTCTTTCATGATCGCTGCGGCCGACGATAGCTGGCCTTTACCACCATCAATCAATAGTAGATCAGGCAGCTTGCCTTCTTCTTTTAAAACACGTTTGTATCGACGTTCAATGGCTTGCCGCATGGCGGCATAATCGTCGCCCGGTGTGATACCTTTAATGTTGTAACGACGATAATCAGTCTTAGTGACCCCTGCTTCTGTAAACACAACACAGCTGGCTACGGTTTGCTCGCCCTGAGTATGACTAATGTCAAAGCACTCTATGCGTTTGATTGTCTGTTCGAACGAAAAAACCTCACTCAGGGCTTCAAGGCGTTGCTGAACACTTTTCGCCTCCGCTTGATGGCGCTTGAGTCGCTCGGTAACGTTTAGCTGAGCCATGCCAAGCCAGTCGCGACGACTGCCACGTACACTATGCGTAATAGCCACCTTATGCCCAGACTGCTCACCGAGCCATTGCTCTAGGTTTGCGTGATCATCAATTTTAGTACCAACGATAATTTGCTTGGGTGCCGGCCTTTTGTAATAGTACTGTTGGATAAAAGCCGCAAGGATTTCAGCTTCGCTAAAATCTAATGACACGGACGGAAAATGGCCATTGCTGCCACTGTGTCGACCGCCTCTAATAAAGGTAACCTCGACGCACACTTTGCCGTGTAAACTGGCCGCGGTGATGATGTCTATATCACTATGGCCTGAGGTGATGGATTGATGAGATTGAACTCGGCGCAGCGCGTTAATTCGGTCACGCCAGCCTGCCGCCTCTTCAAAATTCAAACCTTTTGAAGCTACTTCCATGTTCTTTAGTAAGAGCTTATTAAGCGACTCGTCTTTACCTTGCAAAAACATTGCAGCAAGATCGATATCTTTTTGATAGGCATCGTGCGAAATAAGCCCGACACAGGGCGCAGAACAACGCTTTATTTGATGCTGTAAACAAGGCCGTGAACGATTGCTAAAAAACACGTCATCGCATTGGCGCACTGGCAATACCTTTTGCAGCAATGCCAAAGTATCGCGAATTGCAGTAACCCCAGGATAAGGCCCAAAATACCGACCCGGCTTGCTTCTGTCGCCTCGATAAAAACTCAAACGCGGAAACTCATGGCTATCGTCGATATGTATAAACGGATAACTCTTGCTGTCTCGCAAAAGTATGTTGTAACGCGGTTTACGGTCTTTAATTAGATTCGATTCAAGAATCAGAGCTTCATTCTCGGTGTGGGTAACCGTAACCTGAATATCGACCACCTTAGCCATCATGGCCGTAGTTTTAATAGGCATACCGCTGGTTCTAAAGTAGCTGGATAATCGCTTCTTCAGGTTTTTAGCTTTACCCACGTACAACAAGGCCTGCGCATCATCAAACATTTGATAGATGCCGGGTGCTTGACCTACGTTAGTTAAGAATGTTTTGAAATCGAACGCCACTTATCTATAAAACCTTAAAATAATCGCATAACAAATAGTTGAAGAGAGCCTTTAGTACCGACTGAGAACCGAATAGCCCAGAACAAGCCTATTATAACTGGTCAGAGGCATCCCGAATCCCCTATAATCGCCGCCTAATCAAAATACCTGCGAAAAATACAGTAATTTAAAATGGCAAAAATCTCAGCAAACGAAATTCGTATCGGCGGCTTAATTGAGCATAAAGGCAATCTTTGGCGTGTTCTCAAGAAAAGCCATGTCAAACCGGGTAAAGGTGGCGCGTTTGTTCAGTGTGAACTGAAAGATATTATAAATGGAACCAAGCTAAACGAACGGTTTCGTTCTACCGATAAGGTCGAAAAACCCCATGTAGAGCCAAGAAAAATGCAGTATCTGTACGCCGATGGCGATGACCATATTTTTATGGACACCGAGAATTATGAGCAATTGACTCTTAGTGCCGACGATATTAGCGAACAAGCTGGGTATTTATTACCAAATACCGACGTACAGATTAACTTTTACGATGAAACACCCATCGGCGTAGACCTACCGTCAAACGTCGTTTTGGTTGTTGCTGACACCGAAACCGTCGTAAAAGGCCAAACTGCAGCCAGCGGCGGCAAACCAGCCACAATGGAAACCGGAATTCGAATAATTGTGCCTACCTTCGTGAATATAGGTGAGAAGATTAAGGTTAATACTGAAACTGGCGAGTATGTTGAACGGGCTAACGATTAGCGGCACCTAACTGTGCCGAGCCAGCCTTTTCGTTTTACGTTGGTTATCGTGCTTGGTTTTTCTGGGTTAAACTAAGTAAAAGATATTTTGTAGATCGTGGAGATATAGATGGAAACCAAAACTGCCCGCAACATCATGCGCTCAATCGACGCTTGTATGAGCCCCCACTTAACTTTGGACAAGGTGAGTGATCATCTATCCAAACATCATTTAACCGGGGTGCCTGTGGTTGATGAAAACAGCAAACTAATCGGTTTTATCTCTGAGTACGACTGCGTGAAACAACTGATTCAGTCTGCTTACTATTGCGACAATACCGCGCTTGCCCAGGATGTAATGAACAGCAGCAACTTCACTTCATGCAGGCCCGATATCAGCGTGGTGGATCTGGCTGCGGAAATGAATAAGAACACCATCAACGTAATGCCCGTGGTTGAAGATAGCATTGTGCTGGGAGTTGTGTCACGCGGCGATGTAATGCGTGAGTTAGTTCAGAATCTGGATGTTTGCGCCATTCCCTAAGATCGCCAAACGAGGGTAGCCATGCCTTCAGATCGGCGCCCTACTCTGCGCCAGCAACAATCAGACAGCTTACTATGTCCCGACAAATACGCCAGGAACGTATTTGAAATGCCGTAGGCAATCCCCGTAGGGGTGAGTCTCACGGATGCGGCGAATAAAGCTCAGTTGATGACTTTGTCGGGAACAAAGTTAAACGGCGAAAGGCCGCCCTAAGGCGAAGCTCATGATGAAATGAGACAAAGGGTAACGTCCCCAATACCCCCAATACCCCTTCGCTTGTCCAAAGCTCTCGGGCGTAGCCCGGAGAGCTGGCTGGCAATGCAGGATGCTTATGACCTTTGGGATGCTAGAAAGAATGTAAAACTTGATAGCATACAGAAAATTGAGCTAAGTGCCTCATAACAAGTGATAACACAAACACTCACTACATTCGTTCAACGCGCCTTGCAAAGGCCTTAACTGCTTTCCAGACATAAAAAGTGGAGTAACAAAAAAATGAAATATGAAGCCATTAATCTCGAAGAAAAACATGCTCTTTTTTCTGATATTTGGTCTCCACGCGTAATCGCTGAAATGAATGATTATCAATTCAAATTAGCGAAGGCTGAAGGTGAATTTGTTTGGCATAATCACCCCGATACTGATGAAGTTTTTGTCGTTATCGAAGGAACTTTAGAGATTGAGTTTAGAGATGGTATGGTAACTCTTGATGCAGGAGAAATGTTCGTTATTCCTAAGGGGGTTGAGCACAAACCATTTGCTAAAGAGCTTTGTAAAGTACTTTTAATCGAGCCTAAAGGGGTAGTGAATACTGGCGATTCAGGTGGTGGACTTACTGCTCAAAATGATATTTGGATATAAATTCAGCAGCCATCAGGCGCAAAACTTCACGCTTACGGCCGGGGCCGAAGGTTCCCCTAAAGAAGTAGACACTGTCACTATAGGGATCATATTGAACCGCTAGTTAGATCAAACGTTTTCTTCATCTTGTTAATTAGCATTTATTGAGTTTTAATATGGATAGGTCAGCAGTCGTATATTGTGCTTATTAATGGGCTAACAGGGTGTTTTGCCGATCCACTATGGAAACCGCCCTCAGACACCTATCAAGCCTACGACTTCGAGAGTCAGGACCCCGGCAGGTTCGGTCTGGGAGGTATAAGCTCTTATGCCATTACTCTTTTTATTGCTGATCCCTCGGTTGGTTAATTCGGTTTAAGCTGCTCGTGCTTTGTATTGCGAATTGCTTGCTGCGATTGCCGATTTAGGATGAGGCTGTTAGGCAAAAAAATATGCAAAGTATAAATTTCTGGAACGGTAACAAGACGGTTGCTAGGCAAAGCTATGAAACCGAGTTGCTTGAAGCATGCCTGAGAGTCACAGCCAAAGACTACGGTACTGTAAACCTTAACATCGATAACACGAACTATCCGCTAGCCGAAGATGAGGGCAACATTTTTCATCTGGGTGCAGATATTCTGGTTACGGTGGCCGGCAATATGAAATTTAAGGGCAAACGAAAAGTCATTATTGAGCAAGCGTTGACCAAGGGGTTGTTGGGTTACCGTCTGATCCTTGTGAGGGACGAATCACTGGAAATATTCAGAACCCTCAAAAACGAAACACAGCTAAAAACGCTCGCCATCGGCATACCTGAAACGTGGGCCGATGCCGAGTTATTCCGCCAAAACAATTATAATGTTGTTGAAAAAGGCACTCTCGACGACGTATTTACACAGCTAAAGGACGGGGCCTTCGATTATACCGCCTTGGGGGCTAATGAGATTGAAGCGGTTTTTAATCAGCGCGCGAAACCGCTTGGTGGGATCAGTATCCAGCCATCGCTGATGCTTTACTACCCGTTCCCGTTAGTGTTCTATGTTAATCACCGCAAGCCAGCTTTGGCAGAGCGCATTGATCGCGCATTGAAAATTCTAATAGCGAGTGGTGAACATGATCAAATTTTCGACAAGAGCTATGCGGATGTAGTGCAGCGATTAGGGTTGAAACAGCGGCGCTGCTTCAAGTTATATAACCCGATTTTACCGCAGGAAATGTCCAACTTTAGATCCACCCTGTTGGATTAACAAAAAATCGTTAGCGAAACGCACCCAGAGTCCTTACGTTTAAGGATTCGAGCTTGAAGTGCTCTGGCTTAAAGAAATAGTCCAATTTGGAGACCCATCGACAGAATGACGTATAACTAATTGATTTAAAATATTAATATGTTTTTTGGTTATAGCATCCCTGCGGTCATTTTCACCAGCCAATCTTCTGTCTGGGTCTGCAAATTGGACAGGAATTGACGGGAATAACCGCTGAAAATCAATTGTCAGCAAGGGGTGGTATCGATGGCTAAGCCCCGCTTCTAATGTGGATATCCCTCTGTGGAAACGCGATTTCAACACCATGTTCTCGAAATAAGGCGTCGATCGCAAAATACAGCTCGCTCTGAACCTCAAGCGCGCTATCAATATTGTAGATGAATACCCGTAACTCAAAATCAAGTGTGCTATCGCCAAACTTGCGAAACAATACTGTGACTGGCATTTGTAAATCGTTGCTGATGATTTGAGGAATGCCCTTAGTCGCTTTCAGTAATAATTCTTTGACCAATGCTGTATTACTGCCATAGGCCACGCCTACCGATACGATTACGCGGCCATGATTGTCACGTAGGGTCCAGTTGGTAACTTGAGTCGAAATCAACTCTGAATTTGGCACGATCACGTCTGAGCGATCAAAGGTCTGCACTTCGGTTGAGCGCACTCTGATTTTTTTAACATAGCCTTCGGTAGACCCGATCACAATCCAGTCACCGGTTCTGATCGGGCGTTCAAACAATAAGATAATGCCAGAGACAAAATTATTCACGATGTTTTGCAGGCCAAAACCAATACCCAGCGACAAAGCGCCTGCCACGATAGCCATACTGCCAAAACTGACACCGGCAATTGACAACCCTGTAAGTGCGGCAATAACAAAACCAACGTAGCCGGTTATGGTCACTACCGCCTCACGGGCGCCTGAGTCCATATGGGATCTACTCAAGTACTTGGTGTCTAAGCCATCCCTAAACCACCTAAAAATCATCAGCAAGATCGCAAATATAAGTACCCCGAGTACTAGATTAAATGGCGTTAATAAGGTTTCACCGAGCTTGAATCCGTTACGAGCAAAATCGAATAAGGACGCGATGACAGAATTAGGGGTACCCCAAGCCTTTAAGATGCCGACTCCCAATGCAATCCAGACGCTGGTAATTGACAGCAGGCGAAACCAGATTAAACCTGGTACTGGCTCTTCGTTCTGGACCGACAAAGTCTCTCGAAAGCTTTGCTGCCAAGGTCTTTGTCCGGTCTCAAGCCCATCATAAAAGTCTCGCAGTAGTGACTCGACGACGTAGAAAAAAGTCAGTGAAACTGCCGATAATACGATGCCAATCCAAACAAACCGCGAGATATTGTGATATCCCAAACACTCCAACAACAACGCAAGACCAAATGCCCCTGTGGACAGCCATCGGCCAAGACTGGCAATCCTCGGGAATGAAGGTATTTGGTTCAAATATCGAGCGATTTCAATCAAAGACACTAAAATAGCGATAGACAACAAGGTACGAAACAGTGATTCACCGGGATTAAGGTCTCCTTGAGCACCAACTAGAATCACGAACAACACCCAGGCGCCTAGAAGACAGGAGCTAATCACTAATCGCACATAGAGGGCCGGGCCGGGGAAATCAATTTGCTGGGTGTCGGCCAAGAACTGTGTATAACGCCGAACGCTTGCCCGGAGTAAAATTTGCACAGAGATGTAGCCAATACCGAACATCAACAACTTGTTCAAATTAGTATGACCAAATTGGTAGCCAATCACAAAAAATAGATACCCCACTGTAAAAGTGGCAGGTAACAGCAATGGTGCCCAACGTAGTGCGAGGAAGCCAATAACGGTCGTAAAATGGAATGAAAAAGAACTCTTCGGGTCAATTTTCGGCATCACTGACCGAAGCCGAATAAAGAACCCAACAATTAGTAAACCAAATGCGCCCAAGGCCACTATCAAGTTTTGAACAGGATTAACGTCCATTTTCGGCAAATTGGTTTTATTCGTCAAGGCACCGCGTAGATAGCCGGGCAACTGAGGTAGCCCTTCGATTAGGCTTAGACCCAAATGTTGTTTTTTCTCGACTAGTTTGGCTTTGTTTAATTCAATTTGGCGTGCGCTTAGTCTGTCTAGCAGATTACTTGACTTGTCGAGCAGCAATTTACAGTCTTGTATCTGTTGATTCAGTTCGGACACGACGCCGGTAATACGTTTTTCTTCCCTCGATTTATCCGTATTAGTAAGCACATCGTCCAGTGATCCCTTGCCTAATATAGTGGTGAAGCTGTTCAGTTCCTTTTCACCATTGGCAATGCACAGCAAAATACTCGAACGAATTTTTGATACTCGCCGTATCGATTCGTCCAATTCCCCACCACCACGAAACTCGGCGTCAAAGGCTTCCAAATCAATCGACTCAAGTGATTGACTGACGACCGACCTTGCAAATTCATCCGCCGATTGCACATTGGCAATCGTGAATGCAGCGACGATGAAAACTAGTATTCTAAACATAAAATATTTGCATACCAAGTTTGTGCACTAATGCGCCCGCGTACACATCCAAGAATCGGGTTCACTTATCATACATAGTTTAACTCGGAGCAAACCAGAAAGCAGCTAAGTTAAGTCTGTTTGGCATGACTGTCCAGCTAGTTGCTCAACTAGTTACTGTTGGTTTATGCTGCCCGTTCAGTTCACGCCAAGAATTGACGGCGGTTATTCACTATTAACAGGATAAATATACAATGAAACCTACAGCGCTGAAATTTGTTGGAGTATTTTTACTTCTGTGCCTAACTCCAAACCTGTTACAGGCCGGTTCGCCTAGGGCTGCGTCATACGCCTTGATCAATGCGAACCTGTTTGATGGTGTGAATAACAAAATCAGCCACGATGTGGTGGTACTGGTTAAAGCAGGTCTAATCGAGCTGATTACTGATTCAGATGTCGCCTTGCCCTTAGGCTATGAAGTCATCGACCTAGACGGTAATTACCTTATGCCTGGACTGTTTGATGTTCACACGCACATCAGCACCCTAGATCAAGCCAAACGCGCGCTGGATTCTGGTGTTACAACGGTACGCTCTGCCAGCGTGTCTGCTTTTCAGGATGTCGCGCTGCGAGAACTAGCTCAAAGCGGTAAAATCGCCGGCCCAGACATGGTGGCTGCGGGTATTTATGTCACACCAAATTTGGGGGAAACCGTACTCGCGGACCCACGACTGGCGGATCTCATTGGTGGCGTCAATAGCGATGAAGAACTTCGTAAACTAGTAGACATTAATGTCGATCGCGGTGTTGGTGTAATCAAAACCCGCGGAACCGAACGCGCCGGTCTTCCCGACACAGACCCAAGGCAACAGGTATATTCACAGCACCAGCTACGGGTAATCGTTGACCAAGCGGCACGCCACAATAAATCCGTGATGGTACACGCCCATGGCGACGAGGGTGCCCGTGCGGCGGTCCTAGCCGGAGCTCGTAGCATAGAACACGGTAGCTACCTTTCATTGGAAACACTAAAGGAGATGGCAAAAAGAGGCACTTGGCTGGTGCCAACCTACGTCACCATGGATGAAATGAACGAAGAACAATACGATCATGTATTACGCCTGCGTGGCAGATACATGGTGCCAAAATTAGAAAAAGTGATTCAGATAGCGCATTCTCAGGGCGTTAAAATTGCCACTGGTGCAGATAGTTACTATGACAACCTCACCATCAACCGAATCTCGGTCGAAGTTGAACAATTTGTGCGCCTGGGTTTAAGCAACTT
>JBLHMH010000103.1:0-11807 GCA_047621785.1 Polaribacter sp.
AGCAAAGCAAGCCACCGTTATAACAGTGCAAACCATTAGTGAAGGCCAAAATTGGATGCGCTGCAGCAGTACGGGAAAAATTAGAAACATTGGCAGGGTAGGGATCACATACCAAAAAGTATACCAAGCATGATTTTCAATTTTTGAAATCGGTTGGTTCTCCAGATGGAGCCAAATAAGCGTCAAAATGGTGACCAATGGTAGCGCCGCTACCAGCCCACCTAATTTGTCACTACGCTTTGCTAGTTCCGACACCAGAACAACAACGCCAGCGGTTAAAAGGTACTTTGTGATTAGATAAGTCATATTCATACTCTAAGAGATATTACGTAGCGCCAAGGGATGGCTTTGATTAGCGGCATGAATGCAGCGTTTTTGCGCGCTCACCCATTCAGTAAATCATCAGTCCACGGTTATTACTGCTGAATTTGTAACTAGTTAATATGGTTTAACAAAGAATTCGTATAACTATACTGTAGAAACAAGGCAGCGCTCATACACCATTACCTTTGTTCTTTGATTTTCTTATCGGTTCTGCCAACTACCCTTGTACTTGCCGCCGACAATGTTTACCAAGTCTCCCTGTTGCGCGCTTCGCCGGGTGATATGCCAGCACTCATTGAGCTTGCTAAAGCGAGCAAAGCTGAACTAAAAGGCGAGATGCTGATTATGCGACGCAGTCAGGGTGACCATTGGGATCTTATGTTGTTATCACCGGCCGGTGAGGCTTGGTTCTCATTACGAGCAACTCTTGAGTTAGCCGAACTTCTGCCTTATCGACAATTATAATCTGTTTGAATTTTAATTGATCTATGCTTGACTAATCAAGTATAGTACATGAAATCACTAGCTGTGTGCAGGCAAACTGCATGGCAAATCGGAAATACAATGAAACAACGTTATTTAGAACCAACCCAAGAGGCTGGCATGGCCTTATTCTCTCGTGATATTAAGGGCCCTGTGACAATGCTTAATCTATTAGAATTTAGGCCGACTGCCGATTACTCGCAAAACCCAGAATTATCTGATGGCGCTACAATCACTGGGCGCGAGGCATTTCAAAAGTACATACGTCATACTCTCCCTTTTTTAAAACAAAGCGGGGGTCAAATGACATTTGCTAGTGAAGGCGGTAATTATTTTATTGGCCCGCAGGATGAACGCTGGGACATGGTGATGTTAATACGCCAAAACTCTTTACAGGATTTTATGCAGTTTGCTTCGAATGCCGAGTACTTGAAAGGGATCGGGCATAAAAGCGCTGCAATATGTGATTCTCGCTTATTACCATTACTTGCAACGGATATTGCCGAAAAATAGTGAAATCAGAGTAAAGTAGAGGGAGCTCAATTAAAAACGCTGTCACTTGCTAGATCTGTTAATTGTTTTGGCCTACCGGTCACTTGAGGCCAATTAGGGAAAATAAATGAATACTAGAAACTCCATTTTAATCGGCTTATTGCTTGCGATCACCACCAGTAACAGCTTAGCTAAATGTGAATCGCTCGGTAGTCTAGAATGGCTAAATCATCGCTGGGCATCTAAAACAGATAGTAATATTAGTGTGCAATCCTGGGTAAGGCTAAGCGATGTAAGTTTTGAAGGTATTGGCGAAACTATCGACATCAACTCGGGTAAGGTGAATGTTAGTGAATCACTGCGTATTTTGCAGATGAATGGCGAGGTATTTTATCTTGCAAAAGTTAAGCAAAACTCTTTTCCAGTCGTGTTTAAATCAATTGAGTGCTCACAACAGGTGGCTATATTTCAGAACACTGAGCACGATCTCCGGCAAAGACTAGAATATCTTCGTGAGTCAGATAGTGTTCTTAAGGGTATAGTTAGCGGCCAAGAAGGGCGGGCTTTCGACGTGGTTTATTCCAAGCACGATGATTGATCGATGACTAGCGCGATCTTCAAGCGAGAAACTCGCGTGCGTCGCTTATTTATAATTGCACTTTTTGCAAGTGCTCTGGCACAGCCATTTAGTGTTCGCGCGGCGGAGCTTAGAGTGGCGGTGGCTAGCAATTTTAAAGATACGTTTAAAGTAATTGCACAAAACTTTGAAAATTCGACGGGTCATACGGTACTGATTAGCTCAGGCTCAACAGGCAAGCACTTCGCGCAAATTTCCAACGGCGCACCCTTCGATTTGTTTTTAGCGGCAGACGCAGAACGTCCTCGACTGGTACAACAAAGGGGTTTGGGTATTTTAGGGAGTCGTCGTACTTATGCCATCGGCAAGCTGGCGCTGTTGAGTAATTTGAATCAACAGGGAGCTTCAAATCAGGACCCAAGTCAGTTTCTCACCGAAATAAGCTATCGGCACCTGGCCATCGCTAATCCAAGCCATGCGCCCTATGGCATAGCTGCGATAGAAGTTTTAACGTCAAAAGGTTTGTGGCCAAAGCTGAAACCTAAGCTTGTTAGAGGCGAGAACATCGCACAGACCTTCCAATTCGTTAAAAGTGGCAATGCAGAGTTAGGCTTTATAGCGTATTCCCAAATAATTCAATTAAACAGTGCGGAATTAGGGCAGGTGTGGATAGTTCCTCAAAATCTATACACGCCGATTAAACAACAACTTATATTACTTAAGGAGTCTGTCGCGGGACGCGAATTATTGAATTTTTTAGAAACTAAGATGGTGTTGGAGATTATTCGCCAATACGGATACGATACGCCTGATGTTAAATGAATCTGACATAACCGCGCTACTCATAACCCTGAAATTAGCAGCGATAACAACCGTTATCTTGTTATTAATAGGCACGCCCTTAGCATGGTGGATGTCACGCACGCGATGGCGTTTTAAGTTTGTGATTGAAGCCGTGATCGCGTTGCCTTTAGTGTTGCCGCCTACGGTCTTGGGATTCTATCTTTTAATTGCCCTAGGCCCGAATGGTTTGATTGGCGGGGCGCTACAATCCGCGGGTGCCAGACCGTTAGCGTTCACCTTTACTGGCTTAGTTATCGGCTCGGCTATTTACTCCTTGCCGTTTGTCGTGCAACCCCTGCAAGATGCCTTCAATTCCGTAGGGCAACGCCCAATGGAAGTGGCGGCAACACTTGGCGCGTCGCCAATGGATCGATTTTTTAGTATTGCTGTGCCACTGGCACGACCGGGTTTTATCACGGCAACGGTATTGGGTTTCGCTCATACCGTTGGTGAGTTTGGGGTAGTGTTAATGATCGGTGGCAATATCCCTGGCGAAACCCAGGTGGTGTCGATCGCAATCTACGACCATGTTGAGAGTATGCAATATACTCATGCTCACTTGCTTTCAGCGGGCTTGTTACTAATGTCATTTACCATGTTGTTATTGGTCTATGCACTGAATCGCCGTTTCAGGATTGTCGCAACATGAGTATTACTGCGCGCTTTAATTCACAGCGTGGTGCATTCACTCTGGCAGCCGAACTGGAAATACCGTCTACAGGAGTGACCGCCATTTTTGGTGCGTCGGGCAGCGGCAAGACAAGTCTGCTAAGAGCAATTGCAGGTTTAGATAAGATCGAAAATGGTTATTTGCGAATAGGTAATCAGCTTTGGCAGGACAGCCATACATTTGTGCCACCACACCGACGTTCACTTAGCTATGTATTTCAAGAGGCTAGTTTATTTGGTCATCTGAACGTCCAACAAAATATTGAATATGGCGCCAAGCGTGCAAAGTCAGTTGATAACAAACTGCTCGATAAAGCGATTGCCTTGCTTGACTTAGATCGTATGCTGGATCGAAAACCAAGCACCTTGTCAGGTGGTGAACGCCAGAGGGTTGCTATCGCCAGAGCGTTAGCGAGTGGCCCACATCTGCTGTTAATGGACGAGCCCTTAGCGTCACTAGATCAAGCACGCAAGCAAGAAATACTCCCCCTTATTCAAAACGTACATCGTTCGCTAAACATACCAGTGATTTACGTCAGTCATTCGTCAGATGAAGTCGCCCAATTAGCTGATCATTTAGTACTTTTAAGCGCCGGCCAAGTAATGTCTTCGGGGGCGATCCAAACAATGTTAACCAGCCTAGAACATCCTTTAGCGCACCAGGACGATGCTGAAGCCATCATCGAGACTACCATTGCCGAGCATGACAGCGCTTACCATTTAACTTATCTGGAATTTAGTGGTGGTCGTTTTGCAGTCAGTTCTATTGATCAAGCTATTGGCAGTGCTGTCAGATTAAGGATTGCTGCTAGAGACGTTAGCCTGACATTAACCCAGCATAGCGGAACCAGTATATTGAATATTTTTCCAGCTACCATTGATGCTATATCGGCAGAAGGTTCATCGCAGATGACCGTCAGAGTCTTAGTTGGAGGGGTTCCTTTACTCGCAAGGCTGACAAAAAAATCAGTAGTGAGTTTAGGTTTGGACGTTGGCAAGAGCGTTTATGCCCAAGCCAAAAGTGCGGCTGTGTTGATTTAGTGATAAGTGTCTAGTTTAAGACTGCAGTCTCTTGTGTAGTTAAGTTTTTTAAAAGATGTTCGGTGATTGGCAATGTAAATAATGGTTGCAGCGGTACTGATGATATTTGCTTTTTGTGTTGCTTATGCGGGCCAAAAATAGCTCTGATTGCTGTTAAGCATATCAATCAAGCACGGTTATAGATCGTTGATACCGCTTACCATTGTCTACGTAATGCTTGGCTCCCGCCTTGAGCATCTTGACCGTGTCTTCGCTGACTTTCTTGACCACTTTAGCCGGTGAGCCCAAAGCCATTTGACCATCAGCAATGATAGTTCCTTCGGTCACCAGAGCATTCGCCCCAATAATACAATTTTTGCCGATCTGAGCGCCGTTTAGTACCACCGCATTGATGCCGATCAAGCTATTATCGCCAATTGTGCAGCCGTGTAGCATTACTTTATGACCGACCGTGACGCCTTCACCAATATTAAGTGCGAAGCCTGGGTCGACGTGCAAAACCGAACCGTCTTGCACATTGGAATTTTTACCAATGGTGATCGTCGCGTTATCCGCGCGCACTACGCAATTAAACCAAACGCTGGACCCTTCTTGCATTATCACGTCACCAATTAGGTCTGCTGACTGAGCTACAAAGCAGTCTTTGGCGATGTCTGGAGCCTTATCTTCAAGTTGGTATTTCATTTCTCTTCCTGGTGTTTTGTGTAAGCGTGTTTGGTAATTAAGTGTGCGGCAGGTCCCTTACATGCCTGAAACGAGTTTTATCATAACGCCGGCCGCGACCGCAGAACCGATTACGCCAGCTACGTTTGGTCCCATCGCATGCATTAATAAAAAATTCTGAGGATTCGCTTCTAAACCTACTTTATTAGCGACCCTGGCCGCCATCGGCACAGCGGATACGCCGGCCGCGCCTATAAGGGGGTTTACCTTATGCTTGGAGAAGACGTTCATTAACTTTGCCATCAAAACGCCTGCGGCTGTACCAATGCAAAACGCGATTGCGCCTAACAAAAGAATACCAAGGGTTTCTGAATTGAGAAATTTTTCAGCACCCATCTTTGAGCCAACACCGAGGCCTAGAAAAATGGTGACAATATTGATTAATGCATTCTGAGTGGTCTCGCTTAAGCGATTTACAACACCGCATTCGCGCATTAAATTGCCGAAACAAAACATTCCTAATAATGGGGCGGCATCTGGTAATAACAATGCGACTAATATCAGCAATGTTAACGGGAATACAATTTTCTCAGCGATCGAAACATCTCTAAGCTGATGCATTTTAATCTCTCGCTCAGCCTGAGTAGTCATCGCTCTCATTATTGGGGGTTGGATAATGGGTACTAATGCCATATACGAATAGGCAGCAACCGCGACGGCACCCAATAAATCTGGAGATAATTTACTAGTAACAAATATTGCGGTAGGCCCATCCGCTCCTCCGATAATCCCAATTGATGCAGCATCGCGAATACTAAAATCCAGAATGCCAAAATGACTTAAGGCGACTGCACCAAGCACAGTACTGAAAATGCCGACTTGAGCTGCAGCACCAAGTAACAATGTTTTTGGGTTAGCAAGCAGGGGGCCAAAGTCGGTCATCGCCCCCACGCCCATGAATATTATCAAAGGAAACAAGCCGGTTTCGATTCCAGCGCTGTAAATATAGTAGAGTAGCCCGCCAGGACTTTCCATATGGCCTAGCGCGTCGTAAATTGGAGCTGCGTCAAAGCCTGCTCCTGGAATGTTGGCAAGTAAGGTTCCAAAGCCGATGGGAACCAGCAGCAATGGCTCGAAGCCTTTCTTAATTGCCAAAAACAATAAGCCCAAGCCGATCAACAGCATAAATGCTTGCCCGGCCTGAAGTTGCGCTAAGCCAGAACTCAACCAAAGACTATTTAAGTTTTCCATTTAGTTTCTCGTATACGTTCTGTTCTAGGAGATGGTTAGTAAAACATCGCCGACGGAGACGGTTTCACCTTGACGCGTTTTAATATCAGCGATGCGTCCATCACGAGATGCACTGATATTGGTCTCCATTTTCATTGCTTCTAATACGATGAGTGTGTCCCCAGTGCTAACTTTTTGACCAACGACGACTTGGACCGCAATAACATTGCCTGCCAGCGGCGCAGTAACTGGCTCACCGCCAGCGGTGATGGCGCCCGTAAGCTCGTCGTCATCACTATTGGATTGCTCAATGCGTTTAACTTGCTGCGCTACAGAATTAGCTGCGCCGGTTACAGAAGTGAGATCACCTCCATCATTCACCGTCACCACGTAACTTTTACCTTCTACTTCAACTGAATAGACTGAGCCTTGTGCGGTATTGCTGGCGCTTTCGGCATCATCTTTAACTTCGCTGGTGACTTGTGATGCTGTCGTTTGCGAGTCCAGCGCTTGAGGCGCTGGTTCAAATGCACTTGGGTCGCCACGATTTTGAATAAAATTTAAGCCAACTTGTGAAAATAGAGCGTAGCAAAGCACGTCATCAATTAGGTCTTCGCCGTCTTTGACTTGCAAATCATGCTCTTGCGTTAGTGCCGCGAATTCATCTATCAAAGACTGCATTTCTGGTTCGATTAAATCTGCCGGGCGACAGGAGATCGCTTCTTCGCCTTTTTCTAAAACTCTAGCCTGTAATTCGGCATTTACCGGCGCAGGTGTCGCACCATATTCTCCGCGTAAAACGCCAGCGGTTTCCTTGGCGATTGATTTATAGCGCTCACCCATTAAGATGTTAATAACCGACTGAGTGCCAACAATTTGAGAAGTAGGGGTAACTAAAGGGATATAGCCTAAATCTTTGCGCACTCTTGGGATCTCTGCCAAGACCTCATCAAACTTGTCAGAGGCACCTTGCTCGCGCAGTTGATGTTCCATGTTTGTGAGCATGCCACCAGGAACCTGTGCCACTAAAATGCGTGAGTCAACGCCCTTTAAAGAGCCTTCAAACTGAGCGTATTTTTTTCGTACTTCACGAAAGTAGCTGGCAATTTCTTCAAGTTTCGTAATGCTTAAACCTGTATCGCGATTACTGCCTTCAAAGATAGATACTACTGATTCGGTGGCTGAATGCCCGTAGGTCATCGCCATTGACGAAATTGATGTGTCGACGTTATCAATTCCTGCTTCAACGCATTTCGTTATAGTCGCTGTCGACAGACCAGTGGTCGCGTGGGCATGTAGCTGAATCGGGATGTTAGTTGCTTTCTTCAATTCCCGTACCAGTTCAAAGCCGACATAAGGTTTGAGTAGACCAGCCATATCCTTGATGCAGATAGAATCTGCCCCAGCATCTTCTAGCTGGCGAGCCATATCCACCCAAACAGCAGTATTGTGGACAGGGCTCACGGTATAAGAGATTGTGCCCTGAGCGTGCTTGCCAACTCGGTTGACGGCTGTTAATGCGGTGGTGATATTACGCATATCGTTCATCGCATCAAACACTCTAAATACGTCGATGCCGTTAATTGCGCAGCGTTCAACAAACTTATCTACGACATCATCTGCATAGTGTCGATAACCTAAAATGTTTTGACCGCGAAACAACATTTGTTGTGGCGTATTGGGCATCGCCTTTTTAATTTCTCGAATGCGATCCCACGGATCTTCTCCCAAATAGCGAATACATGAATCAAACGTTGCCCCGCCCCATGACTCCATTGACCAATAGCCAATTTGATCCAGCTTTTCTGCGATAGGCAGCATGTCATCAATTCGCATACGAGTAGCTAACAGCGATTGGTGGGCATCGCGTAATACGACTTCCGTTATACCTAGTTTTTGTTTTGACATTTGTTGATTCGGTTTAAATATTAAAGACGGCTGCTTACTTGGATTGTGTGTAAAACAATATTGATCCTGAAGCCTATTAAAGTCTGTTTACGCTGAAGGTCCTTGGCGGTGCGCCTTTAGCGCCAGCTTTATGGCTTCCAGAACCTGTGCAGAGGGGGCGTCAACCACACCCTCATGTTGTGCGGGTTTAAGTTCCGGGGGATCTAATTCGGCGTTAGCAAAGGCGTTGACGATCCGCGACATTAGGGTGGTTGCGAAAACTAGAATGGTAAGGAAAACAAAAACCGTACCCATGCCATACAGCATAAGGTCTAATCCTTGGTCAATTAGTGATGTTTGCATGGTTAATTCCTATTTTGCCTGAACTCGATAAGTCAGATCCAAAGTCTACCTTATTTAGGCAAACGACAATAAGCCCGACGAGGCGCAAATCCTACAAATCGCACTAATTTGGTGCATTTAGATTTTTAGCTGAGCGATGCCTTAACTTCTTAAGTATGCCGTCAGAGCATTGTGTAAATATTCAATATCTTGGCTGCCAGCCGTTTCTCGAATCGAGTGCATGGCCCATTGTGGTGCACCAATATCCAATGTTTCAATACCCAATTCGCTAGCGATAATGGGGCCAATGGTACTGCCACACCCCATATCTGCACGGGTCACATAGTGTTGGATTGGTATGTCAGCCTTTTCGCAAAGATGTTGAAAGCGTGCAGAGCTAACACTGTTGCTAGCATAGCGTTGCTTGGCATTTATTTTAATCACAGGTCCTTGATTTAGAATTGGGCCATGATTCTCATCGTGTTTATCTTGATAGTTGGGATGCACGCCATGTGCGTTATCGCAACTGATTAAGGTTGATCTACTAATTACTTGCGTGAGCCGGGCATTGCCATCAATTAAACGCTCCAATACCGAACGTAGGAATGGGCCCTGCGCTCCGCAGCTGGAGGCCGAACCTACTTCCTCGTGATCGGTTGAAATAAAGAAGGAGCTCTGCTCACTTTCACTATCGATTAACGCACGTGCTCCGACATAAGTACTAAGTAAGTTATCTAGGCGTGCAGCACTGATAAATTCTTGCTGCAGGCCCACAAAGCTAGGTGCTTGAGTGTCGTAGCATGAAAGTTCAAAATCAAGAACGCGCTCAGCCTCCTCATCACAGTAGTCCAGGAGTAATTCTTTGAACTCCTGCTTTTCGGCCTGGCCTATGATCAGCGGCATATCGGTCTGTGGATTGACAGTGCTGCCTGTGTTGGCATCTCGGTTTAAGTGGATTGCCAAGCTAGGTATGATTGCGACAGGGCTGGCGAAGTCGATTAATTGATTGAATAATTCACCTTTTTTGTTGACCCCACTGACGCGCCCAGCGATTGATAAATCGCGATCGAACCATGGATGTAAAAGCATACCGCCATAAACTTCGACCCCAAGCTGACTATAACCATGATTATTGAGCACCGGGTTTGGTTTAATCCTCAAGCAAGGGCTGTCGGTGTGGGCGCCAATCATTCGCATGCCAGTGGTGATGTCCTGGCCGGTGGTAAATGCAATAATTGAAGAGTCATTACGTGTTACCAAATACTTTTTTGAGCTTTGGCATTGCCAATCCTGGTTTTCATCGAGCACCTCAAAACCGGCTGCGCAAAACATCGAAACCAGATTTTGCGTTGCATGAAACGGCGATGGAGATTCGTCTATGAAATCCAGTAAGTCTTGAGCGATTTGTGAAGGACTGTGGTTACTTGACATTTTCTTAGTTAATGGAGTGTAGGATGGTTTGCATACGTTCTAGAACGCTTTATTATAGCAGCCATATTCTATTCACTTTACAACTACTTTAGAAAGCTTTGATCTACTCATTACTCATTGTCGTAGCCATTGGGATGCTTATTTATTGGCGTAAGCGTTGGCAGAAGTTGCCAGAATCTGAACGTCAACAATTTGCAAAACAGAGCGCCCTATGGCTGGCTGCAATCGTTATCCTTGGCTTGGTAGCAAGCGGCCGTGCTCATTGGTTGATGGGCGTGCTGGCAGCCTTGCTCGCCTTAGCTGGGCGGGTGGCTCAGCTAGCTCAGTTCGCGCCCATCTTTAAGAAGATGTTTGGTGATGCTAATGCGGCGTCAAACAGCGACTCCAATCCAGGGCAGGCGCCCAATACTAACCAAATGACTCGGCAACAGGCCTCGGATCTATTGGGCGTTGAGGTTAATGCCAGTGACGCTGATATCCGTTTGGCGCATAAACGTTTGATGCAAAAAATACATCCTGACCGGGGCGGTTCAGACGCTTTAGCAAAGCAAATAAATTTAGCCAAAGATTTACTCCTAAAGTAACGTAATCAGACTCTCCTTAACCCAAAGAGCTCAGACCTGACTTGGTTTAAAGCAGAAAATATTTACCATGAAAAAATTAATTAGTTTAATCCTTGCTGTTGCGTTTATAGCGCTTGTCTTAATGCCCTATATTAATGGTCGAGTAGCGGAGAAGGCAATTCACGACCTAACTCAGCAGTTGAACGCTGATAGTTTGCAATATGGCGAAGTAGAATTACGTCAATATGAGCGAGGCATGTTGGCTACGGATTTTGGTTTCAAATGGGCCCCTAGTGCGAGCGCGAATGCATTTATAAAAGAACCACTAGAATTTTCTTGCTTGGGTAATCATGGGACGCTCGGTTATAGCTATCAGTGCAAGGTATTAGATGTTCCAGCGTATACAGATATCGTGAACGAATATTTGGCTGGCTATGACCCTTTGACCATTGGTGGGAATGTTTCCATCTTTGGAACAATTACTCAATCTATAGCGCTTACTTCTTTTGAAATGGTCGATCGTGAAGGCGAATTGATAAAATTTCAGCCTGCCAGTTTGTCTATTTCGATGGATAAAAACCTTTCGAGCTTTGATATAGACGGTCGCTTAGAAGGCCTTAAGGCGCAGGGAGTAGGTGGTGAGTTCGTTTTAGACAATATTGAACTTGATGGAAAACTAAGAACCAATCAACATGATTTGCTCATTGGTGGCTTAACTCTCAAGCTTAGCTCCGTGGCACTCGCGTCTGAGCAAGACGGCATCGTCACAATGAACGCTTTGATGATGACGAGTCAGACCGAGGAGCTCGGTGAAAATATAGGTTTAAGCTATTCCTTATCCATTCAAGACTTTGAACGTAGTGCAAGCGTCAGTAGTGAAAAGTTAGATCTTACTAATTTGCAAGGTGAATTAAGTATTGGTGGGGCCAACATGGTGCAGGTTGCCAAGCTTGCACAGACCTTTCAATTGATGTCGCAGTTACCGGAGCAAGAACGCAACGCAGCCATGCTGACGCTGTTTCCTAGTTTAGAGTCGCTATTCAAAGCAGGTTTGAATGTTAGTGCCAATGCAGGCGCCGATTATAAGTCGGAGGGTGTCTCAGGAGGCGCGGGCATAGCTTTAGTAGGTGATTTAAGGTTTAGCGACTTTGTGTTAATGGGCTTAGATCCTAATAGTTTTTTCTCCAAGTTTAATGCCGGTTTGAAGGTTAGTTTGCCGCAGTCTTTGCTAGACACGAATCCGCAGTTAGCCGGTGCGCTTG
>JBLHMH010000104.1:0-11786 GCA_047621785.1 Polaribacter sp.
AATACGATAATGGGCGTCACGCAAGCATAACCGGTGGGGTTTTTTACTCCAACGCCGTCCCTCAACACCACCCCAGCACGCTTTTAAACGGATTTTATTTAGTAGTGAAGGTGACGACTCCGTCCCAATCTTGCCCTGGGCTGTGCTCAACGAAATGCTGGCATCGTTCGATATACAATTTGTAAAGAGGTCGCTCGTCTGAGTCGCGGTAAAGTTGTTCGAACGTGGCTAGGGCGTGTTCAAATTGTTGTTGCGCAAAAGCGGCAAGCGCGGAATGGTAGACTTCCTTCTCGGCCATTTCCTCAGCACCTATGTTTTGGCTCAGCCCCATGGGTTCTAATATAGTGACTGGTTCATCTTTACCTTTTACTCTCACCGTATCAAGCTGACGGTATTCAAATTCAGGGGCTGCAGCGGCGGTGAATTGAGTGACTATAAACAGTACGCCGTATTCTTTGGTTAGACCTTCGACACGCGCGCCAAGGTTGACGGCATCTCCAAGTACCGTATAGGCCATGCGGAACTCTGAGCCCATGTTGCCGACATTCATTTCGCCCGTATTGACGCCGACGCCAATTTTTATTTCGGGCCATTGCTTGGCAGCAAATGTTTTATTTAACGTATCCAGCTCATTTATCATTTCTAAGCCCGAGGTAACCGCAGCACTGGCATGATCTACGTTGGGTATCGGAGCCCCCCAGAATGCCATCATTGCATCGCCCATATACTTATCAATGGTACCTTTGTTGTCATGCACTATGCGTGTCATGGGGCTCAGAAGTTCATTCATTAAGGTTGACAGAGATTCAGGATCTAGGCCCTCAGATATGTTGGTGAAGCCGCGAACATCGGTGAACAATACGCTTAGGTTTTCCTTTTTTGCAACCAAGTCATAGGCCTCTGGGTCTTTCGCCATCTCTTCCACAAGTTCTGGCGGAATGTACTGGCCAAATAATCCACTTAGCTTTGCTTTGTTGCGAGACTCGAAAAAATAACCGTAAGCCATATTGATCATATAAAGACCGGTTGCGAGCATTAGCATTGGTGAAATTGCCAAGATCGTGTCTTGCTCTGTCCACAAGTACAAATTACTGGCAACTACCAGTGCCGATAAGCCTAACCACATCAGCGTTTGTTTGCCTGCTCCGAGTGCCGGCAGGGCGATTGATAGTAATAGGCCAACAAATAGAATAAGCATAAATTCTGCGGCATCGGCGTAATAAGGGCGTGACCGAAAACTGGCATCGAGCAAGCCAGCAACAGTAGCGGCATGAACCTCTACGCCAGGATAATTATTTTGTTGCAAAGGCGTATTGCGCAAATCTACTAAGCCTGCCGCGGTTGTGCCAACAATGCCTATGACATATTGTAGATCTTCTGGATTCTCTACCGTTTGATTGAGTACGTCGGTTGCCGACACATAACGAAAACTGTAGGCTCGGCCGGTATAAGGTATATAACTAGTTCCTTGTGCGTCGATGGGGACTGTGCCGCTGCCGATATCCAGCCCTTGGATAACCTCTCGATTATTCTCATTCAATGAGGTGATAAGTTCCACATCACTGCCCAAGTAGTGTCGTGCCAATTCTAGTGATAGTGATCCGAAAAGAGCACCGTCGTATTTTTCCATCAACTGAATACGCCGCAATATTCCGTCGCGATCTTGTGATGGAATAGAATAGAATCCACCACCCAATGCGCTTTTCTGCAATTCAGAGACATTGCCTGTGTAGCTGGTGACCTCCGCTTCTGTCATCGAACTCTGTCCATAGCTCTCACGGTCAGCAGTATCAAGCGTTGATATTTTTTTTTGTAGCGTGAGCATTGGATAGTACGGTGTCCCTTTGGCAAACAAAGGAGCACCTAACTCACCTGTATGCGTGGATCGAACTGAGCTCTTGTCAAAATAATAGCCTAAAATTACAGGCCTGTTATTCAGGGCCTCGGCGAAAATTTGGTCTGGGTTTAGGTGTGGCTTGTAGTCTTTGTATCGCGCGAGAAATTCGGTATCTTGTGTTTGAGTCGCAAGTGTTTCGAGCAACTCGAGTTCTTCAGATGAGTCTCGCTCAGCAAACACGACATCAAAGCCGAGTAAGTCAAGCTCATAGACATCGATTAAAGTAGTGACCAGCTTGGCAAGCTTGAGCCGATTCCAAGGCCAATGCCCTTGCTCGACTAGGCTGCGTTCATCAATATCGATGATGACCACGCGTGGGTCTATTTCTGGTTCGGGTATTGTTGCGGCAAGACGCGCATCGTAGGTAATTAATTCAAGGCGATCAATAATGGGGATTTCAATCTTGTTGCGTTCCCACGCTAGAAACAGGGTCGTTAATCCCAACCCGATCAATATTCTACCGATACTTTTTTTAATCATGGTACAAAACATATTCCTTTAAATGGAAATGCAATATACAACGTTTTGATAATTGATTGTTTGAATATATTTACCAATAGAGATGGTTGTAAGCGAACAGTGGATGCGCTATACATAGTAAGGCAATATTTTATGGAGAAATATGTTTTGGAGAAATCAATATCTAGAGAAGTTGGCAACTTAAGGATTCATTTTTATGGAGTACAAGGCAGTGGCTCAGTTTTTCCTAGAAAAGACCAGCGTGCCAAAATTAGATGCGTCAGTGAGGTGGCTGTAGTAGAGGAGGTTTTGGCGATGGTGCAAAACGAAATTGACTCAGGAACCCCCAATAGCAATCTTGTAGAGGCCGTTGTTGGTGGCCCAGTTTCGCAAGCTAGTCTATTAAATGTATGGTCGAAATTGACGGTGCCTGAACCACCAATTTACGGGGGATGGACTTCTTGCATTAGGATCGAAACATCTGATGGCAACGATATTGTTTTTGATTGTGGCAGTGGTTTTAGACTGTGCGCACAAGACCTAGAGCGAACTTGGGCTAAACAAGAGGCTCGTAATTTAACTATTTTCGGTAGTCATCCACATTTTGATCATACTGAAGGATTTGATCAGGCTGATGTGTGTTTCAATCCAAAGAATAACATCCACTTATATGCTAATGCGTCATATCTGAAGGCACTGGATCGATCCTCGGGGATTTTCTCGCATCGCATAGCTGATACCAATGCACGGCAGCCACCGCCGTTAAATTACAAACAGATGCAAGCGAAATTTCAAGCAACAGAACTGCGTGACCTTAGCTTAGACTCAGAAGCAGATGTTCATGATAATGGCAGTATTACCCAACACATCCATGACTGGAATACACCAGTCATCATTGGTAATACTCGAATTCAAGCCTTCGAAGTATTTCACTCGGGCTCATGTTTAGCCTTTCGAATCGAGCATAACGGTAAGGTTTTTGTATATTGTACTGATCATGAGTTACGCCATGATTTGAACCCAAACCACCCTTTGCAAATAGCCAGTAATGAAGCGGAAGAGAGGCTGATGCTGCATTCAAAAGATGCAGATGTTTTGTATCGAGATGGACAGTTCTTGCGCGCGGAATATGACGGAAGCAAAGGTATTGGCAAGTTAGCTGGGGTGCCTAGACGTGATTGGGGGCATAGTTGCATCGAGGACGTAATCGCAATGGCAAAGCGCTGTAGGGTAAAAAGCTTGTATCTAGGCCATCACGATCCTAACCGACCATGGCAAGAACTTGTCGAGATCGACAAAATGGTGCAAGCAGAATCGGGCTCAGATATTTATATGGAGCTAGCGAAGGCCGAAACGATAATTGATCTTTAGCTATTTGTCTTAGGTTGCTGGGTGTATTAGGTTTTCAAAATTTTAGGTATTGTCTGTGATATTGACTTATGATCAACGCTCTGCGAACTGACTCCAAGCCATTGCTTCAAATCATTTACCCAAACAACATTTTTTGCATAGAGTATGGGATATTAATAAATAAAGTTTTAGCTGCTGGATGAAAATGATGTTAATCAGTCGACCCTAATGTAGGGAAGTGCACTAATAAATTTAATCAATATAAAAATAGGTAAATAATAAGATGTCAAACACAGAAAACACCAATGATTTAGAAGCATTTATGGCCGGCCTGACTAGAAGAAATCCTGGGGAAATTGAATTTCTTCAGGCTGTCGAAGAGGTAGCATCAACGATTCTCCCGTATATTGCAGACAAGCCAAAGTATCAGAAAGCCTGCGTTCTAGAGAGAATGTGCGAGCCTGACCGAATGATTAGTTTTCGAGTGGCATGGGAAGACGACGAAGGGCATGTGCGTGTCAATCGTGGTTATCGTGTGCAATGTAACAATGCTATTGGGCCCTATAAAGGCGGTTTACGTTTTCACAAAAACGTCACTCCGAGCATACTTAAGTTTTTAGCGTTTGAACAAACGTTTAAAAATAGCTTAACTGGCTTACCAATGGGGGGCGGTAAAGGCGGCGCTGATTTTAATCCACAGGGAAAGTCGGATAGAGAAGTAATGCATTTTTGCCAAGCTTTTATGACCGAGCTCTATCGACATATTGGGCCTAATACTGATGTCCCGGCTGGTGATATAGGTGTTGGTGCGCGCGAAGTAAGTTATCTTTTTGGGCAATACAAGCGCTTAAAAAATGAATTTGTTGGTATTCTGACCGGTAAGGGTTTGGAATTTGGTGGCAGCGAAATTCGTACCGAAGCCACAGGTTATGGTTGTGTCTACATGATGGAAGATATGCTGAAGCAGCATGGAAATGGCATGGAAGGCAAAATAGCCATTGTTTCTGGTTCAGGTAATGTCGCGCAATATACTTGTGAGAAAGCAACTGAGTTGGGCAGCAAGGTAGTGACTATGTCGGATTCCTCTGGTTTTATTTATGATAAAGACGGCATTGATGCTGAAAAACTAGCCTATATTAAGGAACTCAAAGGCGTACGCAGAGGCCGTATATCTGAATACGCAGACAAGTTTGGGGCAGAATTTCACGAAGGCCAGCGCCCATGGGGAGTCAAAGCTGACTTAGCATTCCCCTGTGCTACCCAAAACGAAATCCATCTCGACGATGCTAAAATGCTTATAGCGAATGAAGTAATAGCGGTATGTGAAGGTGCAAATATGCCAACCCTGATTGAAGGCATTCATGCCATCCAAAAGGCCGGTATTTTATTCGCGCCAAGTAAAGCCGCAAACGCGGGCGGTGTTGCCGTATCTGGATTGGAAATGACGCAGAATAGTATGCGTTTATCTTGGGATAGAGATGAATTAGATGTAAGGCTTAGAAAGATAATGTCAGGCATTCACGCAAGTTGTGTGGAGCACGGCAAAGGACCCGAGGCTACTGATCAAGTTGACTACGTAAAAGGCGCGAATATTGCTGGTTTTATTAAAGTAGCCGACGCAATGCTGGCCTATGGTGTGATGTAATAGTTCGGTTGATTGTGGTTTCTAATAACGTTACTTAGGGTTGATGACACTATCAATCCATTTAAATGGACGCTGGGCGTTATAGAATATAGACAGAAGTACAAATAGAGCCAGAGGGATTGATTTTTAATCCCTCTGGCTCCTTGTTAACCTTTGTCTAACGAGGTGAAGTTAATCTAACCTCTGGATTCTCAGAACTAAGCGTGCCTGTGAAAAAGTCTCTTGCTGCCTGCGCACGAGCACCTGATCGTAAATACATATCAAAGAATGACTCAGTTGCAATGCTCGTTAGCCATTGTTGTTTTAAGCCGTTCATTGATTTGCCCGCCAAATCAGGGCAGGGCTGACGCACCACAATATCGCGCAGTATGCCATTAGTATTGGGTATTACTGAATCCCAACGCTCCGGGAGGTCTAGCTGTTTGAGCATAAAACCCATCAAAGTACATCCTAAGTTGTCAGGATTCTCCATATATCGGATTGGATTTCCTATGTCAGCAAAACCCAGATGGGTACCTTTATCCAGGCTTATAAACCAGCCATTGGGGTGTCGCTCCCTAACCTGAACCGCATTCTCTGGCTCTGGTACGACTCTATCCATAGAGCCAGATATCAATAAAGAATTAAGCTTGCTGTTAGTTGCATAAAATTGATTGCTAAATGCCTCTAATGGTGGAGCCATCATCACCACAGCCTTGATGCGTTCATCTTTAAGATCGGGGTGAAATGAAATCAGAGCCGTGGTTAAGCCACCTAAAGACAGGCCCATAGTGCCAATATTATTGATATCAAGCCGATTGTATAGTGCGCTATTGGGGGCATTATTCAACACCAAAATCTGATCAATCACTGCGCTTACATCCCCCGGCTGATTCACAACATCAAGCAGTTGTGGCACCCCCGCTGGAGAGAGCGCCTTACTGAGCGGAAAATCTACCGCTGCAACTATATAGCCATTGCTAGCAAGATACTCTGCGAGGTACGTACTGTCTTTATGATAGCCACCAAAACCATGGCTATAAATAATTAACGGAAGCCCAGTAGATTGGCCTTTCGGAAACCAAATAGCACCATTCAAAGTACGTTTGTCACTGCCTTCGAACTTACCCATTGCTGGAGTTAATCGGCTAGGGTCAATGACAGCTAAATCCATTTTACTAACGGCGTACTGTGCTTGGTTCAGGCGAGACTTTGATTCACTGTTTTCGGCTAAATCTTTAGGTGCATTTAGCAACCACAAAGCAATCATTACGATAGCAACTAGGGCCCAGGCCAGGAACGACCATTTGGCAATTTTCTTTAATATATTCATCCATTAATAATATCATATGACGATAAAATTGGATGAAGCGTAACGGCCCGAATCATAAATATAAACAGCTTGTGAGCGTAGGCGAGTTTTTAGGTTTTTTAGTACCAGAATTGCACACAAAGCCATCTTGCTGATCCCGTGCGTAGTATCTTTTGCCGGCCAGTAAGATCCTTAGAAGGGCAGGCTCGAGGATGACTTGCAATCGAGGATGACGCGCATGAAAGAATTGGTTGCGTAAGCATTTGAACTATAGACATCATCAATTACGCCGAGAAATATCCGATGGTGAAAGCCGTTTTCGTCACCGAGCATAAATTCGGCTGCTATTGTTCAAGTAATCTGATGAGAAATATGCAGTGACCATCCTGCCGCTTGCGCAGGGTTACTCAGCATAATGGCAATCCACAAAAATATTGATCGTGTAGCTTTCATGCTTTTTGTGTCACTGTTTGGTTTCGTAGCTGATACTTGCTAAATCGTGCAATTCACGGACAGACCAGAATGGCACTTGGTTAAGCATGCCATATACTGGGAGGTGGACCCAGACTTCACACGTATAATCACTCAACGCTGAAACTACGGCCAACTGAGCAAAAGCCCGCGGTTTCTAGCCCGAGCGTGAAAGGGAGCGTGAAATATATATGAATTGATTAGTGGTAAGCTGGAGCAGAAACAATACTGAGTCAGCATACAGTTTAGAATAGGAGAACATAGCATGAGAGAACTTAGACGCAACTATGTAACCAGATGGGTGTTTAAACAACTGCGCGCGGCATTGCCTACCTTGTCGGATACTGAACGCGAAGCACTGGAGGCTGGCAATGTCTGGTGGGACGCAGAGCTGTTCACCGGCGATCCCGACTGGTCGATATTGCGCAACACTCACAAGCCGATACTCAGCGATGCCGAGCAGGCATTTGTGGATGGCCCAGTCAACGAACTTTGCCGCATGCTCGACGATTGGAAAATAAACTGGGAAGAGGGCGATCTGACGCGCGAAGTCTGGGACTTTCTGCGTCAGCATAAGTTCTTCGGCATGATTATTGCAAAGCAATATGGAGGGCTTGAATTTTCTGCTCTGGCACACTCCGAAGTAGTCCGTACAATATCTACCCGCAGCACGGTTGCGGCGGTTACCGCCATGGTGCCCAATTCATTGGGCCCAGGTGAATTGCTAATGCAGTTTGGCACTACCGAGCAGAAAGATTACTGGTTGCCGCGCCTAGCTAGCGGAAAGGAGATTCCGTGTTTTGGGCTGACCAGTGAAGACGCCGGTTCAGACGCTTCTGCGATGCAGGATTCCGGCATCATCTGCAAAGGCGAGTTTGATGGGGAAGAGGTTCTAGGGCTCAAATTGAACTGGCATAAACGCTATATCACGCTTGGACCAGTCGCCACGGTATTGGGTTTAGCATTTAAATGTTATGACCCCGACCATCTAATTGGTGATCAAGAGGAGCTCGGCATAACGGCCGCTCTGATACCGACCAATCTGCCAGGAATCAATATTGGCAGACGCCATCTGCCTGCGTTACAGATGTTTCAAAACGGCCCAAACTGGGGCAAAGACGTCTTTATACCGTTAAGCTTTGTTATTGGGGGGCAGCAGAATGTGGGCAAGGGCTGGGCCATGTTAATGAGCGCCTTGGCCGCCGGGCGCGGTATATCCTTGCCGGCTTTGTCCGCTGCGGGTGCCGCATTATCTGCACGTACCACCGGGTCGTACGCTCGTGTGAGAGATCAATTTGGGCTGCCCGTGAGTAAATTTGAAGGCGTACAAATTCGCTTAGCCCAGTTGATTGGCAGAGCTTATCGATTGGATGCGGCGCGCAGACTAACCTGCGCAGGACTAGATGAAGGGTTCAAACCTTCGGTGGTGTCGGCCATCATGAAATCCAATTGCACATATGCATTGCGTGATTCGGTTAACGATGCGATGGATGTACATGCTGGCAAGGCTGTGATCGACGGGCCACTCAACTACATAGGCAATATGAACCGTTCGATACCAGTCGCAATTACAGTTGAAGGTGCCAATATAATGACTCGTCACCTGATCATCTACGGGCAGGGTGCAATTCGCTGTCATCCGTTTCTGTTGGATGAAATGTTGGCCCTCGAAAAAGACGACCAAGAGCAGGCGCTAGTGGAGTTTGATGCCATTTTTTGGAAACATTTTCGGCATACCCTAAAAACTATTGGGCGTTCCTTTGTTCGTAGCTGGAGTGGTGCCTGGATCAGCCCTGCACCAGATGTGCCCGAGTTAAAGCGTTATTATCAAAAATTGAGCAGATACGCAGCGGCGTTGGCGTTAGTATCTGATATCGCCTTGGTTAGTCTGGGCGGTGCTCTCAAGCGTAAGGAGATGTTGTCTGCGCGCTTAGGCGATGTGTTATCGGAGTTGTATATGCTATCCAGTGTGCTCAAACGATGGGAAGACGAAGGGCGCCACACAGAAGATTTACCGGTAGTACAATATTGCATGCAGACCGGTTTGCACCATCTTGAAAATCGCTTGGCTGAGTTTTTTCAAAACTTTCCTGACTGGACCTTAAGTTTTATTATGCGCTTGTTAACCATGCCTTTTGGCAAAACCCAACGCGCACCGAGTGATCGATTAATTAGCCGATGCGCGCAATTATTATCGGAACCGAGCGGTACCCGTGAGCGGATTTCCGCAGGCTTGTTTCTCGGGGTAGAGGGCGCTGACAAAGATGGTGTTGGTTTGCTTGAAACCGCCTATGCGTTGGTAATAGAGTCAGCGCCGATTAGAAAGAAAATGAAACAAGCCAAAGTTCAGACAGTAGCGCAGGCATTGACTGATAAGGTGATTACTAAGGTCGAGGCTAAATTGTTAGCCAAGACCGACTTGGCCGTTGATGCCGTGATCGCCGTAGATGACTTTGATCAAGATGCGTTTCGTCGAGACAGTGTAGAATCTGAGTCAACACAAGCCTATCTGCGCCGAGGCGCCAGTGAGTAGCCAATATCACGTCGGCTGAGAAAGGTCGATACTAACAATAGCGGAAGACTAGAGTGAACCCACAAGTAAGTCAGCACTGGCAACAAGCGCCCGAATTAGCCAAGTTCTTATTAGAAACCCACGGTGGCCATTTAACCGTCGCTATGCCGTTGGGGCTAGGCAAAGCCAATCACTTAATCAATGCGATTTATCAACAAGTTAGGGCTAATAGTTCGTATTCCTTAAATATACTGACTGCGCTCAGTCTACAAACCCCACAAACTAAGCCGGGGCTAGAGCGAAATTTCTTTGCACCTATCGCTGATCGCTTGTATTCAGGCTACTCTGAGCTGCTTTACGCTCGGGACTTGGTCGCTAATAAATTACCTGCCAACGTACAGGTAAGCGAGTTCTTTTTGCAGGCCGGCGCTTATCTGGATAACCCACATGCACAGGGTAATTATATTTGTGCTAATTACTCGCACGCAAGCTCCTACCTCCTCGACAAACAGATCGATTTGGTGATTCAGATGGCGGCGCATACCAATCGACAGAATAATAATCACGCCGAAGATAGAAATACTGATCTAAGTCTGTCGTGTAATCCGGACATCACATTGGAGTTGCTAGCAAGCCGTACAGCAGGTGAGAGCAATTTTATTTTGATAGCTGAGCTGAACGACGCACTGCCATTTATGCCCAATGACGCGCAGCTTCCAGAGTCTGAATTTGCGCATATTTTGGAAGGAGAAAGCGCCCGCGCGAGCCTGTTCAACGTACCTAAATCAGCGGTAGATCTTGCCGAGTATGCGGCAGGCTTTCATGCTTCAAGCCTAGTGAGGGACGGCGGCACACTGCAAATAGGTATTGGTTCTGTTGGTGATGCCGTGGCCCATGCGCTTATCATACGTCATCAGGATAACGCCAGTTACAGGCAAATCATCACGGCGTTGAATGCTGGCAAAGACCTGAGTCATCTGCACCTCGAACCGTTTGACGTTGGGCTTTATGGGGTCAGCGAAATGCTGGTTGATGTGTTTCTAGATCTTATGCAAGCAGGCGTTTTGAAACGTGAAGTAAACGGATTTTTAATTCAGGGCGGTTTTTTCCTCGGGCCTAATTCAATGTATCAACGCTTGCGAGATATGCCGGAACCGCAGCGCAATAAAATTAACATGACTGGTATAGGGTACATCAATGGTACTCACATTGACTTTCCACATAAACAACAAAACCGCCAGCATGCGAGATTCATCAACAATGCGATGAAGGCGACTCTGTTGGGCTCAGTAGTATCAGATGGGCTAGATAGCGGTCAGGTAGTGTCGGGCGTCGGCGGTCAGTATGATTTTGTGCGGCAATCTTTTGCCCTTAAAAATGCCCGTTCGATCATCATGCTAAAAGCGTTGCGCAACAGCAAAGGTAAACAAAGCAGCAATATTGTATGGTCATATGGTCACACCACGATCCCTCGGCACTTACGAGATATTGTGGTCAGCGAATATGGTATAGCAGATTTACGTGGGGCCAGCGATCGGGATGTAGTCGCTGCAATGCTGTCCATTACTGATAGCCAGTTTCAGGTCGATTTATTGAAAACTGCAAAAACCAATGGCAAGATTGACTCGAAATATGAATTGCAGGAGTCATGGCGATGCAATTCTCAAAGCGATCTGGGCATTAAATTGCAGCCATATAAACAACAAGGATTACTACCCGACTACCCCTTCGGCACCGATTTCACCAAGCTTGAACAGCGTTTGATTCCGGTGCTGAAAACAATGAAAAGCGCAGCTAAGTCAAAAGTCGCGCTATTTAAATTAGCGACCGCGGGCTTACTTGCAAACAGTAATCAGGATGATGACGCAGCGCTGAAACGAATGTGTTTGCAGCATCCCACGTCATTGACTGACAAGATTACCCGACTGGTATTACTGGGAGCACTGCAAAAATAGGATGCTATACGGTGCATGGAAGGCAAGCTTTGTCCATGCACCGATCGAGAATGACGGGTTTGTAGTCAAGCTCTCGGGCGGGTTGACTAACTAGATGGCCAAACCCCGCGCACTTGGTATTTAAATCTGTTCAGATAAACTGACTTAAAATGAGTAGGTAGTAATACCGTGTGCGGCATGCAATGCCGGTTCAAGTCCGGCCCCGG
>JBLHMH010000105.1:0-11508 GCA_047621785.1 Polaribacter sp.
CGATGAAGGCTGTCCTTTCACTCTATGCCTTCACTTTATTTACACCCCAATTAGCTCTGGAAGTTATTTTATTATTGGCCTTGTTGCTGGTCACTAACTCCTTACACGAGTTTCGTAAAAACAGTCTGTCTTTGATCCTGTTCGTAGCAACGTTTTCTCTGATTATACTATTCGTGTATTGGCACTAGATCATCTAATAAACTAAAGGATAAACAAAGCCCTGCTTAATAAACAACGCAGCGTGTTCGGTATTACCTTCAATCCTTGGTGAGCTCCCTACTTCTTATACGCTTTAACCAGTAAGGTCTACTACCGTGAATTAGAGTCACAAGATTTAGCAAAAGTTGTACTCTCTAAAGTTCTGAACACTACAGTAGAAGTAAATATGCAGTGAGTCGGCGCTTAGTGCCCATTACCCTGAGGGTCCTGCCCAACTTCGCCTTCGTCTTCCATAGTGAACGATATCGCCTCCATCGCTACCGCAGTGGCGCGAGGTGGAACTGAATGATAATTAACCAGGTCTTTCTCGGATGCACGTGCACGCAGACTCAAATACACCAAGGTAACAATCGCTAGTATTGCATGAAGAATCCCCAATTGTATGAAGTAGCTGGCGTTACCCGCATAGTCGAGTACAAACCCCATCGATAGTGGCCCCATCACTGAGCCAATTCCGAACACCAACACCATGGTGCCACTGGCGGCAACTATTTGCTCATGCTTGAGGCGGTCGTTGGTGTGCGCTACGGCTAAGGAGTACAGTGGTAAATTTAACGCGCCAAACACACCGTACAATAGAATAAAGTAGCGATGACTGGGCCCTATCTGCAATAAAGCAATACAAACCAGACTGGCCACGGCGCTTACGCATATGATCACCAATCGGCGATCAATCAAATCCGAAAGCTTACCAAGTGGCCACTGTGAAACGGCCCCAAAGGCGATCATGATGCTCATGAAAGAAGCAATCTGCGTAGTATCCATACCTACGCGCCTTGCGTACACCGCGCCCATGGTAAAAATAATGCCTTGCGTGAGACCAACTAATAACAAACCCGCAACCCCTGCCGGACAAATTCCATAGAGCTTCAGTATTCCCATCGATTCGTTCTGTTCAAGCTTCGGCAGCTCCACGTTACCCAACAGCAACGGCACTAAGGAGAAAGACAGTAACACGGAGGCTAGAATAAATAAATTGTAGCCCGAAGGGTCACTTAACTTAAATAACCACTGCCCTGCGGTTAGGCTGGCAAAGGTAACAATCATATAGATCGAGAACAAGCTTCCGCGAGTGACATTTGTAGCGCGAGCATTCAACCAACTCTCCACTACTACGTATGAACCCGCAAAACAGAACCCAGTGATCACTCGCATACCAAACCAAACTGGTTCTGAGATCACGGCTACCTGAATTAAAATAGCGGTAGATGCGGTTGAGGCAAGCGCTGCGAAAACCCGGATGTGGCCAACTTTCTCAATTATGGATTGAACAAACTTTGAGCCCAACATGAAGCCAACATAGTAGCCGGCCATAATTAATCCTAGGTGCGTGCTACTGAATCCCTCATAAGCACCGCGCCAACCAATCAAGGTTCCTTGTAAGCCGTTGCCCAGCATTAGAAAAGACACACCCAAAAATAGTGGCCAGGTGGTTTTTAGAATTTGACTCAACATAATCTGCTTAATATAATGTTTTATGACTGTTGGAATTCACTTAAGGCGATGATGCGCTAATAAAATGAGTAATGCATCATTGTTACGAGTCTAAAGCTGGTATCCCCAGTAAATAAAAAATTCATTGCGCATGGATGCTGAGCAAGCACCGGCTAGAACCGATACGGAAATCTAGGCTCTGTCAGTCTGAATAGGACTTGTATTAAGCAATTATGTTTTAATTTCAGAAAAGGCGGTTTGAGTGTATGCCTGGTAAATATGGATAGAGTCTAGGTTGAGCAAATGCAGATCTAGTACCGAAATGGTTATTTTTTCTTGTATGTTTATTAATTCTATAGAGCGCAGTAATGATTAATTATAGTGCTGCTTGTCCAAGATCGATTGCCCTAGCCGCCAGATACAGTAAACTATCGAGATTGTTCAAACACCGTCTACTGTAAGATTTAACTATGAGTCAGCCAAGCACATTTAAAGCCATACCGATTGCCGTGAAGAGTGGTGAGAAAGTGCTGAAACCGCAAGGATTTACAGCCATTCGTGACGGCATTAAAATTCAGCCTGATGCCAACCCTACCCCGTTAGGACGCAAGCCTGACTGGTTACGTGTGCGCTTACCTTCGGGAGGCAAATATGAACAGGTTCGCAAAAACGTAAAAGCCAATCGCCTGGCCACAGTCTGCGAAGAATCTAAGTGCCCGAATATTGGTGAATGCTGGGATGCAGGTACGGCGACCATCATGCTGATGGGAGATGTGTGTACGCGCGCCTGTCGCTTCTGCTCTGTGGATACGGGCAATCCGCGCGGCTGGTTGGATCTTCAAGAACCTGAGAATGCTGCCGAATCTGTGCGTTTAATGGATCTAAAATACATTGTTTTGACTTCAGTTGATCGAGACGATCTGGACGACGGTGGTGCTGAACACTATGCGGCCTGCGTTCGGGCAATTAAACAGGTCAATCCGCAAACCGCAGTCGAAGCCCTAACGCCTGATTTTCAGGGACGGTTAAAGTGTATTGAAACGGTCGTTGATTCCGGTCTTGAGGTTTTCGCTCAGAATGTCGAAACCGTGCGACGTTTAACGCATCCAGTGCGCGACCCCAGAGCTAGTTATAACCAGACCTTGAGCGTGCTGGAACACGCCAAAAAGTATCGCCCCGACGTATTAACCAAAACTAGCTTAATGCTAGGACTGGGTGAAACGGATCAAGAAGTCCTCGAATGTATGGACGACCTACGCAGTATCAACGTTGATATTTTGACCTTAGGTCAGTATTTAAGGCCAACCGTTAATCATCTATCGGTAGAACGCTATGTAAGCCCTGATCAATTTCAGATTTTTCGAGAGAAAGGTTTAGAAAAAGGCTTCTTGGAAGTTGTCTCGGGTCCATTGGTACGCTCTAGCTACCGTGCCGAGCGAGTGCTTGAAATGAATAACGTCGGCTTGGGATGACCCGCAAACCTAGTATGGCGACTGAGCTTTCTGACTCCGGAGAAGCTGAATTCAAAAATTTAGCTAAATATTTGGACTATTGTTGTCAGCAACACAAGACCGCCACCTACCTTGAAGTTGCCGATGCGATTGATCTGCAAGCGCCGCATCGCATTCGCCGAGTTGCTGAACTGCTGGAAGCCTTAATGGAGCATGACCAAAGGCACCATCAACCATTGCGCGCAGCGCTGGTGGTATCAAAGATTCGGTCGGGACTGCCAGGCAAAGGTTTTTTCCTAAAAGCGCTGGCGCTAGGTTTGATGCCGGCCGTTACTGCCGAAGAATTTCATCAGCAGTGTCTGAGCAATCTATTTGGGCGCACAGCCAATACAATAATTGAAGCCCAATAAATGCCCACTACTAAAATCGGCAATCAAGCTCTTATAATTAAATTGCTAAGACGAGCTCTAGCGACGTTTGCGCATGCGTGATCGGCGTCATGTTTGACTATTACAGTAGGCCAAAAAAAATCGCCGCTGATTAGCGACGACTAAATTAACAAAAAGAAGAGAGTTATGAAAACAAAAACATATTTATATTTTCATGCCTTGAGTATATTCGCGGGGGCGCACTTGATTGCTGATTTAACATAGGCTTAATTAAATCAAGAGAATTGCCTCTAAAAGGTGTTTTTACGCAACAGTATTGGTGTGCCTAACACCACAAAATAAACATCTAAACAGTCAGCTCAGCCTTTAAGCTTGGATTATTATTCTTAGCCAAGAATATTCTGAATGGAAGTAACCTCCAATTCTTTCAGTGAATACCCTAACCCTGCCTAAGCTATCACTGTTAAAGGGTCTGTCAGAATCGTCTTGGTCGATGCAAGTTTCGTTCAATAAACTAAGTATCCATGCCCACCAATATATTCTAACTTTCGATTATTTCAGGTCCATCCAAAAGCCCTGCATAAAAACCCTTCAGGTCTCGCAATTGCTGATGATTGCCATGCTCAATAATACAGCCCTTATCGACAACCAAAATTTGATCTGAGTGCTGTATGGTGCTCAAGCGATGTGCGATAGCAATAACCGTTTTGTCCTCAAAAACATGATCAATCGCCCGCTGTATTAGCTGTTCAGTCATCGAGTCTACTGAACTGGTTGCTTCATCCAGCAAAACAACATCACTACCACTGGCCATTGCTCTGGCGAATGCTAATAGTTGCCCCTGCCCAGCAGACAAATTATTACCATTTTGTTCAACTATAAAATCATAAGCAAGCGGCAGCTGATCAATAAATTCATCGGCATACACATAGCGAGCGGCCTTGATGACCTGCTCCCTATTGATTGATTCACGGCCTAGGGCGATGTTGAATTCGATGCTTTTATTGAACAGAAATACTTCTTGTTGCATCAATGAAAAAAACTTAGCCAATAAATATTTTGGAATTAGTTTTAGCTCAATGCCGTTAAGTTTAATACTACCTTCATAGCCATCATAGGTTTTAGTCAAGAGGCGTAAGATGGTGGATTTGCCTGAGCCTGTGCTACCTACTAATGCTATTTTCTGTCCACGATTAAGGGCAAAGGTAATGCCCTTTAATACGTATGGAGAATTGTCATTGTAGCGAAAGTGAACCTGATTGAATTCAAGCGACTGGAACATATCCAGTTCATCCGAAAACCCAGAATCGTTTAAGTCAGATGTCATTTGCATATCATCATCAGTCTCGACAGTTTGTTTAAAAATACTGTCGATGTGCTCTAACGCAGCAAGTGCTCGTTGGATAGAGGCGATCTGCGAGGTAATGTCTCGAATTGGGACGAAAATTTTGTCTAAAGTTTGGATGAAACCGATGAGCACGCCGACTGAGATGGACACCGCCATTATCTGGGTCGCACCATACGCGATAATGAACCCCATGCTGATCGTTGTAATACCCTCAATAATTGAGAACAATGCCGCGTCATAAAAATTAGATCGAGATTGAGTGTTATAAAAGGCCTTGGTATACCCCTGATAGCGTGACTGTGATTCTTGCTCGGCAGAATATAGCTGGACTGTTTTAATCCCTTGCAGACACTCCTGTAAGTAGCCAGTGCCCTGTGATAACACCTGCCTCGATTGTAAATAGGCCTGATATAAACGCCGTCTGAGTACTCTTATTACTAAGTAAACCGGAGGAGCGATAATTAGTGATACCAGGGTTAGTTCCCAACTAATACTCGCTAAAAATATAATCAGCGCAATGGTGATTAACAAATCGCGAATCATTGATAACAGACCTGAGGCTAAAGATTCATTGATAGCCTCCAGGTCACTAGTGAGTCGTGTCAGTGTCTCGCCCATTGGGGTTTTATCGAAGTATCGTCTTGGGAAATGTAACACTCGATTAAACATATCATTGCGCAGGTCTCGGATTGCATGCAGTGAGGCCTTCTGCAAAAAATAACTGTAGCACGTGTTAGCAAGGTAATTACAGATCATTATGAGCACCATTAAGGCTATCCAGAACGACATCCCCTCGATGTCTCTGGTAACCAAATGACGATCAATGATTTGGATAATCATCCAAGGAAAAGCGATGCTGCAAATGACTGAAATTGGCACTGGAATTAAACCGATAATCAGGTCTTTTTTATAGGGGCGTAGATATTGAAAAAAGTGTCTAAGCAGTCGCCACTCCAGGCGTACTTTTTCAGGTTTAGGATTGTCTCGCGGTTTCAAGTTTGGTTGAGTCATTACTCAATGCCCTCGGCTGCATCAGCCTGAGCAGTAGAAGCTTGAAGATTCGAATTTTGAACGCGCGAACCCGTCTGTTGGGCTAAGCCTTTCTGCAGTATTTCCCATGTAGCCCGATAAGCAGCCGAGTTAGCCATTAACTGTTGATGATTACCTTGCGCTACGATTTCACCTTTATCTAGAAGAATAATTCGATCAGCGCGCTCCATCACTGCTGGACGATGTGACACGATAATACTGCTTTGACTGTGCGTATTGTCAAAGATTTGATTCAATAAAAAACGTTCTGTTTGGTTATCCACTGCCGACAATACATTATCCAAAATCAGCAATTTGCAGGGCGTATACAGCGCACGCGCCAAGCTAAGTCTCTGCTTCTGGCCACCCGATAACAGAATACCCTTCTCACCAATCAATGTTTGCTCGGCGAGTGGAAATTGACCAACTTCATCAAGCATATCAGTTCGGTAAAGTACATCTTGCATAGACAACGCCTGATCTCTTTCAGCAGTACCAAACCTTACGTTATGCTCTATGGTATTGGAGAATAGAAACGGATCTTGGGTGACTGTGCGCACCGCTGAGCGGAGGTCGTTGCGAGAAATCGATGTGATATCAATACCATCAATCGTAATTTGACCAGGCTCTATGTCCAAATAGCGGTTAATGCAGTTGATTAAGGTGGTTTTTCCACTACCCACTTTGCCTAAGACCGCCACTTTCTCCCCAGGGGAAATATCAAAACTGACATTAGTCAACGCTAGTTCTGAATGGCTGCTGCCATCTTTTGAAGGATACTGATAGTTCAGATTCTTAATACTGATGCCCGTATTAAATAAATTAGCTCTACTTTGCGAATTCAGATCAGCATGATCTTCTGCAGGCGTATTGAGAATTCGACAAATACTACTCAAACTCACTATGCCCATCTGAAAAGTAGCAATAATTCGACCAAGACTAATAAAAGGTAATGACAACAGTGCAGTATAAGCAAGAAACGCGGTCAAATCACCCAATGACATTTGTTGCCGAATCAGATAAACCCCTCCTACCGCTAACACCAAAATTTTAAGCAAAATTTCAGTGTACTGAAGCAGCGGCATAAAAAATGTTTGAATGCGGAGCTGCTGTAAGGAACAATCCAGTAATGTTTGATTATCGTGATTAAATTCATTCATCGCCCACCGCTGAACATGATAACTTTTTATCACTTCGACACCATTCAAAAAATTAACAGTATTCGACGACAGCTGCTGCAAGTGCAACATTCTGGCCCGCATCAACTGCCGAAAATATTTGATCGCATAAGTGACGATTAAAAAGGAAATGAGGAGAGGTATCAGACAAAACAACGTTAAGCTCGGCGATATTTGCCACATTTTTATCGGCGTAAGTGACAGCGCAAATATAATATTAAACGCCTGCATCAAGCCAACACCAGCCATTGCCCTAACACCATTGACATCGTTATTGACGATAGAGATCAACCCGCCGGATTCATTGCTGTCATAAAAATCTTTCTGTAAGAGGCTAAGCTTTGCAAATGAATTGTTTTTTAGCTCTCGCTCTATATCCCTCCCGGGATTAAAAAAGCACATCCGAGAAAGTGTGCGCGTGCCCATCATGATCACGGCAAAACCAACCACAAAGTAAATATGAGAATATAGCTCGCTCATAGTGTCAGCGATTGATCCATTGAGTAGATCAATACTGCTTCCAATATGCACTGGAATATTTACCGCCAGCCAGTTGGTGGCAAATATAGCGGCAACGCCCAGCAAATAGGAAACCTTATGCCTTAAGACGTATTGAAGAAAAAGACGGAAATCACTCAAAGGAAAACTCACTGACTAACATTAACAACAACATTCAATTACAATTCTATGTTCACGTTGAGGGGCAATATACTGCATAGATCCTCGCCAATGACTTGGGGTAAGTAAGCTGTTCCCCTAGACCAGCGCTAGTGGTTCTGATTTAGACCAATAATGGCATAAAAAATGTGGCTAGACTTAATACCAGAAAAAACCCAGCCATATCGGTAATAGTGGTTAATAGTGGGCCACTGGCTACGGCCGGATCTTGCCCTAATCGTTTTAACAATAGCGGTATCACGCCCCCCATTGATACGGCCAAAACGGTATTCAGCGCGAGGGCTAAACCAATCACTAAACCGAGCCAAGGGTTGCCCTTCCATACCCAGGTAACAATGCCTATGAGTATCCCTAGGACGATGCCATTTATCACACCAACCGAAGCTTCTTTGCCCCATACTCTAAGTGCGTCAATGGGCCTTACCAGGCCCAGGGAGAGCTCCCTCATAGTCACGCCTACAGCCTGATTTCCAGAGCAGCCTGACATGTCAGATACCATCGGTAAGAATATTGCGATAGCGATAACAGCCGCCAAAGTCTCCTCGTAGGAAGCGATCACGCTCGCTGCGATAATATTAAGTACAATATTGGCTGATAGCCACATCAACCGCCGCTTCGACCGGATCCCTAATGGCATGGAGCGTAATTCATCCCCAAACACACCTTGACGATGTAAATTTTCGCTGCTTGCCCTTTGTGCTATGGCTTCTGTGACCGCTGATCGTGACAACACACCAGCCAGTTTGCCGTCAGCCTCAATAACCGGTAAACCCAAAAATGGATTTTCATCGAAAATATCTTGCATCATATCGATAGTCGCGTCCGTTGTTACCGTGAACGGCTCGACCATGATACTGCTTAATTTTTGCTGCTTACCGGCGGTTAATAATCCGCGCAGTGATACAACCCCTACTGGTCTGTCGTTGGCATCAAGAATATATGGGTGTTGACCACGATAACGCTCAAAATTTTCATCTTCAGACGCTATCCGCGACAACACTGATCCTACCGTAGAGTCTTCGTAAAAAGTAAACGAATCTGCAGTCATCAGGCCGCCCGCAGTATTGTACGCATAGGTGATGAGTCGCCTCACATCAGCAGCGTCCTCAATCAACATTTCTGTCAGAATGCTCTCAGCGTGTTGCTCATCCATGTCACCAATAAGATCCGCTTGAATATTAGACTCAAGCTCCTCGATAACATCGACCCCCTTCTCGGTGGTCATGTGTTCAACCAAGGCAGCCGCTATCTCACGCGGCGCCTCTTCGATGAGCTCAGCAGCCAACTCAGCTGGCATTATTTCGAAAGCCGCATCTCGTTGAGTCACATTCAAATTGAGGACTTCACGCAATGCCTCAGAATGCGGCAGTGGTTCAAGAAGTGCCGCTACCGCAGCACTGTCGTTTGCTTCAATTGCCTCTAATAGTAGCTGGGATGTTTCGGAGTTGGTGACATGGTCTTGTACAATCATATTGGGACCCTAAAAGCCAAGGAAATGTAGGTGGTTAAAACACTGTCGTAGTTTCAAGTCGTAATGATTGAAATTCAATTAATCTGTGATCACGAATTCGGCCAGGAATAAGCCTTTTATATTATAGAATAAAGGCTAAAAGGTTTTGTTTTTTTCAAATACAATAAGCGCTCAAAATTAAACAATCGGGCCGTTCCCGTAGAGTAAAAAACTCAACTTTGTCGATTTAAGGAGACCGTTTTGAAATTAGCCATCCTATCTAGAGGGCCACGATCATATAGTACCCAGCGTCTGAAAGAAGCCGCTCTGCAACGTGGTCACAACGTAAAAGTATTGGACCACTTAAAGTTCGCGATTGATCTTCAAAAGGGCAACCCAGACCTTTTTTACAGACAAAAAATACTAAGTAGTTATGACGCAGTTCTACCTAGAATTGGTTCATCCGTCACTTATTATGGAACGGCTGTTGTTCGACAGTTCCAAGAAATGGATGTGTTTTGTGCAAATACAGCACATGGAATTATAAACTCCAGGGACAAGCTGCGTAGTTTGCAAATTCTAAGCCGCCACCACATTGGCATTCCACGGACAACGTTTGTAAATGATAAAAAGGATGTGTTGCCTGCAATCGAGAGAGTTGGCGGTGCGCCGGTGGTGATTAAACTCATTCAGGGAACCCAAGGAATTGGCGTTCTTTTGGCAGACACTGTTAGTGCCGCTGCTGCAATTATTGAATTATTGCAAAGCCAAAAACAAAACATACTGATTCAAAAATTTGTTGCCGAAAGTAAGGGCAAAGACATTCGAGCTTTCGTTGTCGGAGACAGAGTTGTCGCGGCGATGAGGCGTGTTGCACAAGGGCAAGAATTTAGGAGCAATGTGCATCGTGGCGGAATCGCCGAAGCCGTTGAACTAGACGACGAGTATAAGGAGACCGCGGTTCGTTCAGCGCAAATATTGGGATTAAGAGTTGCTGGGGTAGACATGTTAGAAGGTGCCGATGGCCCACAGATTATGGAAGTTAATTCCTCGCCCGGTCTTGAGGGAATTGAAAATTGCTCTGGGCTTGATGTTGCAGGCGCCGTAATCGATTACATAGCCGCTCAAGTTGATTTTCCTGAAATAGATATTAGGCAACGCCTGACAGTAAGCAAGGGCTACGGAGTGACTGAAATATATCTCCCAGAAGGATCTAAGTTCATTGGAATGACGATCAAAGAAACAACGCTCGCCGAGCAAGACATAAATGTGCTTACTCTTTATCGGGGTATTAAAGTTATTCCGAATCCACGTAGCGATCGCGTTCTTGAACCTGATGACAAGTTACTTTGCTTCGGAAAGTTAGAATCAATGCGCGGAATGATTCCACAAAAGACGAGAAAGAGAAGGCGTCCGAAGATCAAGGTTTTGCACACAGAGATAGAGAGTTCAGAACACAATAATAGTTAGTGATTACCTAATGCGTAGAAGGTTAGACCCAATCTAACACATCACTAAATTAATCTAGCGTGGCGAGCTTGATTTAGTGATGGTTACGCTCAACAACTTGTTTAACCGCCTCGATTTTAAATTCTTCTGTATAGCGTTTTGCGCTCATTTTTAGACACCTCTATAATGCGTTAATTGTAACGCTATTAAGTGTCTAGAATACTAGGGGCTTGCCAAATACCAGCTACCGTGAAATCGTTTATTCTTTACGAGAATACATCGCTAAGAAACAACTAGGCCATGAACGCCTCACGGTAAGCGAAATTGCCGAGCAGGTCGGCTACAGTGACGCGCGGGCGTTTAGACGAGCGTTTAAGAAGTGGACCGGAATGAATCCGGAAATGTTTCGTAAACAAGTGGCTAACTCTTAGGCTTTCCACAACAAGTGCTTTAAAATCAATGCCCTACTTGAAGCCTTGAGCCTGCAGCCAGGACAGCGATTCCAACCGATCGATGATTTCCATTTCGGCCTTGGGGCGCTCATGCCCACAGAATTTACCTGCTTAGCTACGAACGCATAGATGTGACAAGCTTGCGATCACGAGAGTAAATAATTGAAGTACAGGAGACGGAATGGTGCGGGGCCGCACCAATACTATGGCTATATCTCGTTGATTAAATTTAACTTGTATTTTAGGAAATATATATACCCCCAGAAATACCCCCAAATAAAAATGCAAGCAAGGTATTTATGCCTGTTTTGCTCATTCAAATACAGACAATTAAGTGAGAACACTCCTGCATTCACACTCAAGAGTGACTGGCTCTAAGTTGCCCTAAGCTGACACTCGTTCGTCCCCTTCAGCGCTTATAGCGGATGCAA
>JBLHMH010000106.1:0-11503 GCA_047621785.1 Polaribacter sp.
TGCGCAAATGCTGCCAGGTGGCATTCAGATCAAATTCACGCCAGCCCTCCTCTACAGAAATCGCTTGCGGATTTGCAGCCGTGACCATATGAACCTGTTGCCCTTGCTGATCGAACAGAACCAGTTTCAGATTGGTTGACCCACGGTCAATGGCAAGAATAAATTGTTGCATATATTGCTCCCTTGTTTAGGCTCCGCTCGGCAAGCTGTAATGACGTTTTCAGATTGCGGTATATCGCTCGACTTCTTGCGTCCAACATCGATCACCCCAGCCAAGCTCCGGCTGGTATACAGTTTTAATTAGTGGTAACAAATCTTCACCACCGCGTTCTAAGAGTAATCCAAACCGCGTGCGCCGAAGCAATAGATCGTCTAAATGTTCGACCTGCTCATGAGCGGCGCTCCAACGCAGTTCCGCCAATGCTATACGCGTTCTGGGAATGATAGCTAGCGCAGCGGCGTCGCTGCCTTTGATCACATCCGAAGCAAGGTCGCCATAGCGCCCGAGAAGCCTTTTAGCCAATTCGGGTGAAATCTCGTCCCCGCTCTGAAAGCTTCCTTGCGAGAACATATTTTGCGTATCGTCGGCGCTGGACGTTACGCCTAGTAGGTTACTGACTTTTTGCATTACTTCCAGCGCAATCGGCCGGAACGTGGAGAGCTTGCCACCGGTGACAGTGACCAAACCCTTCTCGTGCCAAATGGCATGGTCGCGCGATTCTTTGCCGGGATCCAAAGCGCCGGAATCGATAACCGGCCTGACCGCTGAAAAGCTGGCAATGACGTCTGCTGTTCGAATATAACCGGTTTGGATAGACGCGCAACGTATTGTTGATGCTGCTCAGTTTTTTGTTAGTATCCTGCGCCGGTGCATGAATACAGAGGGTCAGTTGAAGCTGGCTGCAGATGACTTTGATGTCTTTAGATCTGATTTGTTGTAGAGCAATCAGAAAATAGCAAACCTTGTTCATCACTCTTCAATTGGCCCACCATGCATACTCACAAAGTGAAAATTTAAAGATTAAAGAAATATTAGCGACTAAGTTGATGCACATATTGTCTCTAATCGCTATCGTCGTTGATATCAAATGGGAGGATTTGATTAATTTTTAATTTGGCTGTAATCTCATTGTTTCAAAAATGAACCACTATAATCAGTTTAAAAGACACCCCTCTACTTATTGAGAGCTTTGCTAAGACTGCCCAGGTTTTTCTACGTGAATTTTACCATTCACAAAGAAACTGGAAAGTGCCAAATATTATTAGAAATAAAAACTTTTGATTAAGTCGTACCGATAATAGAACCTAGGATGGAAAGATGAGAAAACATATTTGTACTGCTGTATTGCTGCTTGCGAGCCTAATCTCGGGAGGCGTTGCGGCTTCTGTAGGATCACCAACGAAAGCTTACACGGCTTACCATAAAACGGCCGTCGAGGCGAAACAGTTAAAGGATATCGAACCGCACAGCAGTGCTGCCACCGTCGCTGCCATGAAGAACTATGTACCGGAACAACTCAGGGCCATTTTTGAAATGCACAAGTCATCATACGAAAATAGCAAAGACTTTAAGGTATTGTCTGAAAGTATCGATGGAAATACCTCCACTGTCGTGGCTAAGTTCTGTGGTTCAAACGGGCGCGTTAATGACCTCAAGGCGACATTGCTCCTTGAAGCGGGGATGTGGAAAGTCGATTTGGTTGAGTCTGCATCCGGCGCGGACCCTTGTTAGAGTAAAAAGTGTCAATGACAATGAATGACCCTGTGGCTCAAAAAAACAAGTGAGGAGCTTTGCATGGATGGCGGCTCTAATGTTAAATCTCAAGAAATTGTAGCAGCAGACAGTGTTGTAAAAATACAAAGACCAAAATCAACAGAAATATTCCTGTTGATTTTTCTTGGGTTGGGTGGCCTGATATTATTACTTGGAATTGCCGCTTCTTGGTATTATGACACCTTAGTGGGGGGGGTATTTTCTCTGCTATTGGGAGGTTTCTTCGGGTTATTTGCTTATTATTCTCTAAAACGCTCTTCACCCCCCGACAGTATTTGATGAACATCAAAAAATATACTATCGGGGTGATTTAGCAACGGCCCGAGCATCTAATGAACCAAATAACTATGGAAAATTCTCCGATATATATACGATCCAACTATTAAATAAAGAAATACGCAAAGTACTAACGCTGGCGATGATTCAATAATATTTACTTGCTACGAATTAAACTTAGTACTTAATGATGGTAATCGCTTAAACGTTATGAATCACGGCGTATCTGACGAAGTAGTTAAATCGTCAAATACATTGTCAGAGCTTTTCAATATTCCAATCTGGCAAGTAGGCTAACTACTTTACGCCAATATTTTTTTCTGTGATTTGAGCTTAGTTCTATTTGCTGCACAATGTAAAATAAATGATGCCACGGTTTCAGGAGATATCGTGTTTGATTTCGGCAATGATGATGATCACTTCGAGTTGTCTCTGCCAAAAAATGATGATTGGCTTACTCTTTACCCTCGCACACAAATACTAGGGTTAAAACAATAGTAGCCTAACTATTATTCTCCTATTTGCTTGCTTTAATGATTTCTCGCCAGTGAGGTGTGCCATTTTCTAGGTTTTCCAAGGTCTGGTGAGGGCCACACCAACCTAGTTGTAGTTTTTTAGTTTCAGGCTTCAGGAAAACCAACCACTGACCATTATCAATCAATTGCGGATCACAGGATGTATTGCCCACTACTAATGACTGCAGTGTTGGTTTTACTTGCCCTTTGAGAACTTCTTTTATGTTTACTGTATACTTTTTTTGAAAAAATATATTACGGTATCCCTTCAATTTCACCAAAAGTATTCGATCGTAATTATTACTATTTTCTTCCAGAGTTGGAAGGTCGCTGCAGGAACATGCATAACTTCCACTTGGGGCGAATAAAAATAGAAAAAGCAAAAGCCGCATCTTAGATTTGTTTAAATTCATTATCGTTTTATGATTTTACACAACAATGGCTGGGAAAAACCTCCAGCTTTAATCGTTGCAATGCTGTCTGAAAGATCTAATGTAAGGGCAATATCCTGCACTGTGTTGGACGTTGAAAATTCCAAATTCGACCCCGTTAATACCATAAAATCACCCGTATTCATCACATCGGCTGTACCTTGCCAACATCCTGAATAAGCACAAACACTCAGCTTGCCTGTACTATCAAAATTGACGTCCATAGGCGTGAAACCTTTATCAACAGACTCACAAGCCGAGGAATTACATTGAACCTCAACGTCGTTTTTGCACTGATAAGAACTTAACTCCGTGACAGGATTTTGACTTTTAGCAGTGAGTAGGCTTTGACAACTTACCAACATAGATAATAGAGCTATAGCCAGCAGCGTTCTATAAGTTCGAGTTGACATCTAAAACCTCTTCTTATTAAAAATTTTCATAGAGCTATTATCCTAAGTTAGACATTGTGTTCTTTACGTACAGGCTGCAACCTTGACAGGCCTCATCTTCAGGTTCTTTAAAAGAGTCCCACAGCGACATATCAAGAAAATCTATCTTGGCGTCGGCAAAAGATCGTTTTGCTACTTCAATAATATCTGGCGGGTGCAGGTCAAAGCGCTCTGGTGATAGTCGCAGACCTAGCAGAAAATTACTCGGGCAGCGTTCACGGATACCCTGGATAAATTGCATGATCGGCCGCATACGGTTTTCGATACTGCCGCCATACTGGTCTTGTCGCTGATTAATGGCTGGACTCAGAAACTGAGCGAGAATATAACCGTGCGCGCCATGAATTTCGACACCATCAAAGCCAGCTTTGACGGCCCTTTGGGCTGCGCAGATAAAATCTTCTATCAGCTGATCTACCGCCTCGGTACTCAGAGCCACGGCGCTAGTTTCTGCATTATCGGATGGGCATACAGGTGATTCGCTAATAAGTGTTTTGGTGAGCGCATGCCTGCGTGATGCGGTTGCACTACCACCAGGTTTTGCTCACTCTTAATCGCACTAGCAAGCCACGTAAGACCTTCCAGATGTTGATCACCAAAATGCCCAGCTGCCCGGGAAAACCTTGGCCTATAGACTGAACATGGGCAGCACAGGTCATTTTTAAACCAAATCCACCTTGGGCGCGCATGATTAACCATCGGCATTCATCATCTGATTATGTTCCATCAGTATGGCTTCGGGTATTGGTGAGGGGCGCCAGCACCAAACGTGTTTTTCATGGTGACGCCGCATTTAAAGTTAATGCCCGTAAATAGCTTACTCATTGTTTTGTCTCAAATAATTGTTATGCAGGCAGCCAAATTAAGTCAGTTACTACAGACATGTTGGTTACTATATTGATCCAAGTAGGACGATAGTACTTATGAGGTGTGTTGGAGTCAACTGTCCTAAGTGAGCTCAATTCTATACAGCAGAGCGGTTTGAAGGATACTGATAGAGCAGGGCGCCAAGATGAGATATCAACCTTTGGCTGTCCCCGTTTCTTGAGAAAAGGCGACCAACCAAGCCAATCGAATGGTATTTCAATAATACCAACAATCGAAATGACGGTATTGTAAAGGCCTAATGAAGCAGGGAATACTCAATGAAAAAGATAGGCTATTGTTTACACTGGACTATTCAATGGTGAGCCGGATCATTAAAAACTCAAGACGTGAGAATCCTCTAGCCAGCCTCCTTGCAGTTAGCTTAACCTAACTGCTCATTTACTAGATGAGGAGAATGTCACTATATTGCTGAATTGATTTACCTTCGTCAGTAAACAATCACGTAGTTGGTGTAATTATTGAGTAGGATAAGCGGTTGTACGAAAAGCGATTGCCAAACGATTTAGCTGAGACGCTGAAAGCGCTTGAGCGATTTAAAGATCAGCTAATATCGATCATCGTTGAATCTACCTTCAACTGGCACTGGTTGGTCGATGGCCTGATTGATCATGGTTATAACGTCGAGTTAGCAAATCCAACTGCCTGCTCGCAACAGTACTCAGGTCTGAAATACTCTGACGATAAACACGATGCGTTTTGGCTCGCTCACATGCGCAGGCTAAATATTCTTCCTACTGGGCGTATTTATCCTCCCGAACAAAGAGCGGTACGGGATCTATTGCGTCGTCGTTTGCAATTGGTTGGTATGCGATCGATGTAGTTGACCGACATTCGAAACCAAGTCTGGCGATCGACTGGTAACCGAATAAAGAACGGCGATATAAAACTGAAAAACCTCACTATCCGCTATCTTGAGGGTTTGTTGTTGCAGGCGGCGCAAGCCAACCTCACTTTGTATCGAACGCTCGAGTTGGAAGTGAAACAAATTGAAAAGACCGTTCTCAAAGAAATTGATTTATCGCCAGAATTTAAAGTGCTTAAAACGATAATCGGCGTTGGCGATATACTGGCTATGACGATCATGCTTGAAACCAGCGATATTAATCGATTTGCAACAATGGGCAATTACTCATCCTATTGTCGATGTGTGAAGAGCGTGCGGATCAGCAACAATAAAGTAAAGGGTAAAGGCAATTCAAAATCTGGGAACAAATATCTATCCTGGGCGTTTTCAGAGGCGGCTCATTTTACGGTCCGTTATGACGATCGCGCGAAACGCTTTTACCAACGTAAAACAAGTAAGACCAACGGGATAATTGCGATTCGAGCGGTAGCGCACAAGCTGGCGAGATGCTCGTTTTGTATGCTGAAAAATCAAACCGAATACGACTCAAAACTCCCATTCGGCTAACTAAGTTGGCAACCGAAGCCAGTTCCCATTAGGGGTTGGACATACCATCATGGCAAGGCCATCAGACGTGAGTAACGGCCTCGGTTGACCATTGATTTTTACTATTCGCCTAGATATAAGCCAAGTTGGGGTTGGATGCTCAAATAATCGAGCAAGCGTAAGATCTGTGATAAATCAATTGGACTTTGTCTGGCACTAAGAATTTTGTGGGATGCATTAGCATCAAGGGTAGCAGCAATGCACAGCCTTAATCCAGATGGGTGACTGTTGCGGATAGTTTATCTAGCACAACCAAAGAAAAACTCAGGCGCGAACACGTGGAATTAATGGCCTGTATTTTAAAATGGGCTAATACAATAGGCTAGGATTTGCTTGGGCTATTTACACCGGTTGGCTAATGGGTGACACCCTACCGTGCACAACTTCTTAAACGCAAAACCGTTAGGCTGATCGTGTAGCTCATCCAGATAGGCAATCAGTTGGATATCGTCATTGGTATAACGACGGCTAAAGCCATGCGTGGCGCGGTGACGACGAACCAGTTTTCCACCCTGGCGATATTGCGCGATGAGATGCGTCAACTTTTGGCGAGAATAACCACTTATCTTGATTAGGTATCAAGTGATCAGTCCTTTACCGGGGCGTTTGAGTTTGTCGTACTCAAAACGAATCAAGGTGCGGTGAATCCATTTGTAGCGATCATGTTTATCGCTTAATACCGTGAATGCGACAGCCTGTGTACCGTCGTGAAATTGCGCAACCTGGTCCAGGCTGATTAAGTCTTTTTCGTTCATGAGAGTTTTCATCCTCGTATCATGAACAACACCGGCAATTGAGTCTTCGTTTAGACTCACATCATATTAGAATCAAACTCTCCCTCCAGACTCACTTCATATTGGAAGAGACTTTAAGTTGTGTCTGCCTCAGTTATTGTGTGATACTCAATCCGCTTTCACCATCAGCGAACAATAAGTTCAACCTGACTCGCGGCATGAGCGTGCCGCTCCAAGGAAACTGGTGCGCGAGAAGCTTAACTGTCCACCCTATAATTAAACTATGGAATTAACTATGAAGTACACATCGAAGTACGCATCAGTATCCTTATACGAATCTGCTATATCTAGACAATTATTGTTTGGGATTGCACTCATGTTGCTAATTTTTTCTGCAACGCCGGCCTTTGCTAAGCAAGTCGAAACTAATGAGCTAATAGTTGGATTTACGTCGAATTTTCAACTAGCTTGGCACGACAAGGGCAGCGGGGGCAATACAAATGGTAGCTTTTGGAAGCCAGTTGCACCTGCTGGCTATTCACTAGTTGGAGACTACGCTCAAAGAGGTTACGTCGACCCGACTGGCAATGCCGTGGTAATGGTGCTCAAGGCAAAGCAAAACAACGCCTTAGTTGCGCCCTCGGATTTTAAACTAGTATGGAAGGACACGGGTTCTGGAGCAGGTCTAGACGGCTCCATGTGGAGTTTGTTGTGTCCTAGCGGTTATGTGTCGCTAGGTTCGGTGTCTCAACAAGGCTACGGCAAACCAGATGCAAATAAATACCGTTGTGTTAAGGCAACTTTAGCTCCGACAGGTATCGCGGCAGAAGACGTTATCTGGAGTGACAAAGGAACTGGTGCAAGGACTGATTTCAGCGCTTGGGGAATTCAAGCTTCAACGGCACAGAAGGGGTTCGCTAATTTGGCAGCAGGCTCATTCATTGCTCAGGCAAGTCATGCACAGCCACAAAATGTTAGCACTCTCAGTATACCGGTTGCACCAACGCTACCGGCAAGCTCACCGGAAAAACCCCAGCTCAGCGGCTTCACCAGACCATCTGATTTTGGACAGAATGTTGTCAAGTTCGAGACCGTTCTACCTTGGTTCGCTGTAAAAGACACGGGACTCACTGACGCACAAAAAATTGTGCAGTCACCCTTTTATACTTTGGTTCGCGAATCTAAATACAAGCTAATTGATCATATCGATAATCAAAATGGAGGGGCCGATCAGTCACGACAAGTCAGAGCCACGGTAGGGACGAGTCAAACCGCAGAAAATAATTTTTCGAATACAACAGGAATTTCCGTGACTGTCGGGTACACACCACCTGCTCTTGGAGGAGTTAATGCATCTGTTACTTTGAGCAATGAAACTACACATGGCTGGTCAAAGTCAACTGAGCAAAACGAAGCAAACACTATTGTGACTAACTTAACTGCTAAGAAAGGAACCGCTGAAGGGGTCTATGAAATTATGAGTACATTCACACTCTATCGACAAAACCAACAACAGGTGGGTTCGCCCATGTCTGGTGGAGCCGGCGCTTCAGTGTACTATGTGACTTATCCACCGTCTGGGGTTTGAGACCAAGGGTATACAACGTAGTCACATGTGTTAAAGATCAATGGGCTCGCGTGGCCGCGTGCCCATTCTCGCAGACATCCTAATGAGACGGCTCTTTTCGCTATACATTTACGGTTTCGCTACTTTGACACTGGCCGCGTGTGATCCTCACGACTGGAATGATCCTAATCGCAATGACACACCAAAGAGTTGGGATAAACGACCATTTACCGATGCAGAATGCTTGCGAAAAGGCGGCAGTATGATACTCGCAGGCGAGGAACAATATGCGGTATGTGTTCGACCCTTTCCAGATTCTGGAGAGCTTTGCAGCACAAACGATGATTGTACCGGCGCGTGCCTTTTTGATCCCGCCGGGTCGCCTGTCGAGACCGGAGATACCGCTACCGGTCTTTGTCAGGTCGATGACAATCCAAGCGGAACGTTTATAAAAATAGAGCACGGCATCGTTCAGTCGCCGATCGTTGTCGAATAGTAAAATCTGTAAAGATAACTAGGGTCAGATACGACTTTACTTACGAGTTACTAGTTACCAAGAAAAATTTGAAGTATTAAGTCGCATCTGACCCTAGTTACCTTCTAGTTACCTTGCTAGTTACCTTGCTAGTTACCTTGATAAGGTGCATCTGACCCTAGTTATCGCTAGTTACCTTATTGAAGGGAATTGTGTACCATTGAGGCATTTTATTAGCGTTAAAGCTAAGTAAATAACCACATTCAAGATGATTAAAGGCGAAGCAATTCTTTTTGATAACCGTGAAAACAAGACTTTACAGGTTTAGTTTATGCCGATTGTTAATCCTGTAAGGTCTGTTCCCGCTACGCTAGGCAACTATTATTATCGAAGGTGGATGGGAGACGCAGGCTAATGATGAGCCGGTTACTCATATTACCTGGCACGCTAGCTCTAGGTTTGCTTACACTAAGCTCTGGCTGCGCAGCTATAGTAAGGATAGACTGATGGTCTCGCAGGCTGGTGAAGCTGGTAAGACACACCGGTTGAAACTTAATCAATGTAATCAGACGCTTTGCTTATCGCCGGTAATTGAATTTCTAATCACGTCGTTATTTGATGACAACGCGCTTATTTTAGATTCTGCTTTAAGTACTCTTGAAGATCCTTTTTAAAACGGTTCGATTGGTAGGCTTCATCGTCGGCAGTCGTTTGATACGCTTCATTGATCAATTTGGTTAAAGCTGGGTCACTCGGCAAACTATAGCTGAGTGCGTCCATCGCCATAACCGCTTGCTCGGCCGATACGTAATCTCGGTACTCGCCATTGGCTCCTAGGCGCATTAGCGCCTCAAGCATTTGGCTCTTTTGCACATCGTTAACGGTAGCATTTTCAAACAATCGTTGGCTTTGAATAGCCAGACTGTTCAAGCTTTTAGCAGCGGCTTGTAAGTCCTTAACCGAGGTAGTTGATGCCAAGTGCAAACGTTTAATAGCACTTAACATTGAGCGCTGTAAGTCGCCGTCGAGCGCACCGATTAAACCCGCCAATAGAATAAAGCTACTGTCGTTTAAGCGAATCGCGCCGGGTTTTAAGCCCGCGGTTGATGGGCGTTGCTGCCACTTCAAATCACTCAATGAGTGATGGCATGAATGGCAATCGTACAATACGATTTCAGGGTGACCTTGTGGATGATCAACCAGTTCGCCAGTTAAATTGTTGGCCATTGTTTGCGCTTGCACAGCCGAGCCGACTAATAGTCGCAACACTGGGTTGTCGGGATTTTTACGCGCAATGTAATCGTCGTCAACGACGTAATGCTCAGGCTGACGAATAGTAAATGTGTCTAACTCGAAGCCCAGTCTTGGGTGGCCTGCGCCCATAATTGTGTGGCTCGCTAATTTTTTCTGATTACCCACATGGCAGCCGGCACATAACTTGGTGCGCGCGGCTAAATCGGAACTTGGGTACATGCCATCAACTTGGTTTCGCTCAGCGCTGTAGGGCGTCAAGATATGTCGACCTATCCATTTTTCCGAGCCGCCGTGACAAGCTTCGCAGCCAACACCGTCGGTCAAATAAAACTCTGGGCCACGCTTATCTTCAGGCACATTATCGGAATGACAGTCCAAACACACATCAGCAGTGGCGGCACTTTCAATACCTAACTTAGCCGCAATGCGTTTTGACGCATCGCTCAATAATGTGGTGTAGGCCTTGGAATGACGGTCGTGAAACAGCCACGTGCGATATTCGTTTTGTAACACGTTACTGGGTTCTTCAAGTTGCGTCACTGAATGGCAAGTTGAGTTTGCACAGGTGGCAACGCCCATGTGTTTCTCGGCGGCATATTGCGGTAACTCGGCGGCGTTTGAATGAAGCGTAAAAACGCCTGTCAGCAAGGCAGCCATAATCAGCCATTGAATGTGAACGCGGTTCTTCATATTACTTCGCATCGATCCGCGTTTTGTTGTCGACTGTATTGCTGACCTTCCAAGGCTTGCCGTTTTTGTCCAAATACAACTTACGCATTTCATCTTGGTTGAGTGGTCGTGAGCCCAAGCGTCCAAACACAGCGATTTGCCCGCCGGTTTCATCGACTCCACGGTCGCGATCTAAGCCCTTCGACAAAGCAATAGCAGGGGTCTTGGTTTTACGCCATGCAATTAACTCAGGCTTAGGTTCAGGGCTAAAACCATAGAACTTAGGTTGCGCATCAGGCGAGGTTAATTGCACCACTTTCAAACCGTTAACCCCATCCGCCACATAGGCAAACAAACTGGCGTTAGTACTGCCGACCACGACATCACGAGCGTCATTAATTTGGCCGTCGGCAGTGAATTTTTGCAGCACTTTCATTTTGTCTGCTTGTTCGACATCAACAATCACTAAACCCTCTTCACCCGCCGCCACATAGGCGTAGGTTCTGGCGACATAGACTCGTTGAGCGTCTTTTAGGGGAATGGTGTTGTTCTCAATGATTTTTGCGTCTTGACCTTGAGTAATATCAACCACTTTTAAGCCGTCGGCATCGGTCACAAACAAGTAACGAAATTGCAATGCCGAAGCACGGCCGTCGTTAAGTTCAATGACTTTTTCCAGCTTCGGTTCTAAGGGATTATCTAGGTTTAGAATGACTAAGCCTGCGTCAGCAATAATGTAAACAAAGTAACCACCAATGACGATGTGTCGAGCGCCTTTTAAGATCTCATTGTCGTTCCACACCAGATCGGCTTCTAATGAATTATTACGAAACTCGCCGTCAACTAGGGTGTTTACATCAACCAAAATCAAACCACTCTCAGAATCAGTAACTAAGGCGTAGTTATAGATAGGATGGAACGGTTGCTCTTGGTTATCAATACGCATCAAGTCGCCTTGATTACGCTCAGGGGCGATGTTTTGATTGGTTGGCAATGCCATGCAAGTGGCGTTTGCGGT
>JBLHMH010000107.1:0-11497 GCA_047621785.1 Polaribacter sp.
GGCTTAGAGATAGAATATCACAACCTATAAAACTGCATCTATGATTCAGTTATTCCGATTTACTAATATTTAGTTTCGAGACCAATATGTTTGAACAACTCGGCGACCGATTACAAGGTACCTTTAAGAAATTACGCGGTCAAGCACGCCTTACCGAAGAGAATATATCTGATTCAATGCGCGAAGTTAGAATTGCGCTAATAGAAGCAGATGTTTCATTGCCGGTGGTGAAGGGCTTCGTTAATAGAGTTAAAGAGCAAGCCATCGGCATGGATGTATCCAAGAGCCTGAATCCAGGCCAGATGGTAATTAAAATTGTGCAGGAAGAACTTGTACAATTAATGGGCGCAGCGAACGACGTATTAAATCTTGCGCAAACTCCACCAGCAGTGATATTGGTGGCAGGCCTGCAAGGGGCAGGTAAAACTACCACTGTAGCAAAACTGGCTAATTTACTGCAGAAACGTGACAAGAAAAAAGTCATGGTCACCAGCGCAGATATCTACCGACCTGCGGCTATAGAACAACTAAAGACGCTGGCCGACTCTATCGATGTTCGGTGGGCGCCAAGTAGTGTAGATCAGAGTCCTGTGAGTATCGTCGAAAACGCTTTAGTCGCGGCTAAGAATGCAGTGGTAGACGTGCTGATTATTGATACCGCGGGTCGATTGCACGTCGACTCAGAGTTGATGGCTGAAATTCAAGCAGTTCATAAAGCAGCAAACCCGATCGAAACTTTGTTCGTGGTCGACAGCATGACTGGCCAAGATGCAGTTAATAGTGCTAAGGCGTTTGATGAAGCATTGCCGTTAACCGGTGTAATCCTGACCAAAACTGATGGCGATGCACGAGGTGGTGCGGCTCTATCTATTAGGGAGGTGACTGGCAAGCCGATTAAGTTTATGGGTATCGGCGAGAAAATCGATGGCATTGAGGCCTTCCACCCTGATCGAGTTGCGTCTCGAATTCTGGGCATGGGTGATGTGATGACTCTGATCGAGGAAGCCGAACAGAATGTTGATAAAGATAAAGCTGAGAAATTGCTTAGAAAGCTCAAAAAAGGCAAAGGTTTTGATCTAGAGGATTATCGTGATCAAGTTGCTCAAATGAATTCAATGGGTGGAATGGAGAGTCTCATGGGTAAGTTACCTGGCATGGGGAATCTAAATATTCCGTCAGGCGCGATGGGCGGCATGATGGGCGATATGAATAAAAGCGTTGCAATCATTAATTCAATGACGGCTCAAGAACGGCAATATCCTGCATTAATTAAAGGTAGCCGCAAGAAACGCATTGCAGCTGGATCTGGCACCCTAATTCAAGATGTGAATAAGACTCTGAAACAGTTCACCCAGATGCAAAAGATGATGAAAAAAATGGGCAGCAAAGGAAAGATGGCCAAAATAATGAGAGGCATGCCGGGTATGGGTGGTAAAATGCCTCCAGGCGGCGGTGGTATGCCGTTCTAGAGGCCGCGTTTAACCTTGGTATAACAATACCTCAGACATTAAATTTTTTAGTTTTAGCGTGAAAGCTGGCATCAAAGTGTCAATTTTCTATTTGTCTAATGGGTAGTTTAAATTATTCTATTTCTGTATAATTTGACGCTGGTGAAGCGCTAAGTTATTTTTAACAGAGCGCTTTTTCTCAGCTTAACGAACATAGTCTTAAAGACTTGTTACGTTCGGCGATACAGTCCTGTATTAAAATTATAATAATAATTTATTCAACTATTACCCCTAATATAAATCACTCGATCAGGAGACTACTATGAAGTTACTAACTAAAAGCGCACTTTCATTAGCACTAATACTGAGCTTAACTGCTTGTGGAAACGACAATAAAGACTCAGCAATTGGTAATGCGATTGACGCTACCAAAGATGCGGCTACCGAAGCGGTAGAAGCGACTACTAATGCAGTTGATTCAGCAGCTGAAGCAGTGGTTGACGGTGCAGAAGAAGCGATGGTCGCAGCAGACGATATGGTTGACGATATGGTTGACGATACTGCTGATACTGCTGATACTGCTGATACTGCTGAAGAAGCAACGGATTCAGCTGATGATGTGGTTGAAGAAGCTGTAGAAGAGTAATTTAAGCTGTGGCTATTTAATATAATTAGATTTAGCCAATACAGAGTAAAGTGTTAAACCCCACTGACTTCAAGTCAGTGGGGTTTTTTATTATAATAATGTTCGAGACGGCTGAGTTAGCTGACGATTTTTATGAAAGAAGACGCTAATAATCCAGCTACCACTTCGCAAAAGCTATATGAGCAAACTGCGTTGATCGCTTGGACAGAGCTGCAACGATTTTTCGCACAAGGCGTCGTAATGTGGGTAGATGATGATTGCGATTTAGTTGAAATAGGCACTTTTATTGTAGAAGACCAAGCCCGAAAAATAGAAGCGCTGATGGCGTCTACTAAGCTTGCCGCGGTAAGCAATTTACAAGCTAAAAATTGGTTCGAATGCGATGCCACTCTTTGGAGTTTGGTTGTAGCACCGTTCGTTCTGGTCCAGGAGCGACCACAAGAAAATGCCCAACAAAAGAATTGATGCTGGAGCAAACGCCGCGTATTTACTAACAAAGATTGCAAATACTAAATGTAAATAATTATGAATCCGACTATTAAAATTCTTCAATCGCATCGATCCATTAGAAAGTTTACTGACCAGCCGATAGATGGTCGGTTGCTTGACGATATACTTAGCGCCGGACAGTCGGCAGCTACATCAAGTTTTATTCAGGCGACTACGGTAATAAGGGTAGGCGATAGCGACAAACGCAATGCTCTAGTGGAGCTCACCGGGGGTCAGAAATACGTCGCGTCTTGTGCTGAGTTTTTCGTGCTATGTGCTGACTTACACCGCAATCAACAGCAAGTTCTCGAGTTAGGTGAACGCCCAGACTATCATTGGACTGAACAATTTTTAGCAGCAACGGTGGATGTGGGTTTGTTTGCTCAAAACATGGTGATCGCGGCTCAGAGTGCTGGTCTAGGTGTCTGTTACATCGGCGGTATTCGTAATCATCCAGAGCAAGTTAGTGAAATGCTGAAGTTGCCGGATTTGGTTTACCCTGTGTTTGGTTTGTGTCTTGGTTATCCTGACCAAAATCCTGATAAAAAACCACGTCTGCCTTTGGCTGCTGTGTTACACCAGGATAGCTATAACTTAAGTGACTCAGTTAAAGCCGGTATCGCTAAGTACGATGAGGCTGTGAAGGCCTACTACATAGATCGAACCCAGGGGCAATTAGAGGTCAGTTGGAGCCAACAAATGGCCACGCAAGCGGCAGGTCAATCGCGGCCTTTTATGCGTAACTTTCTAGAAAGTAAAGGGTTTATGAAAAAATAAGCTTCGCGGCTACGGACTCACTTGAAATCAAAAGTAATGACCTTGTCTTGTAATAATATTGTCATATTTAGTCGCTAAGATAAGCTCAGTTTTATTACATATCCTAGTTTTATTACATATTTTTGTGGAGTAGTTAATTATGAAGAAAATATTATCGAGTCTTGCCATAGTCGCGGCTTTAGCAAATGTTTCAAACGTTTCAGCTCGGGACACAATCAGCATTGTTGGGTCTTCAACAGTGTACCCGTTCGCGACTGTGGTCGCTGAACGCTTTGGTAAAGCCAGCAAGTTCAGGGCTCCAAAAGTTGAATCAACGGGTTCTGGTGGTGGTTTAAAATTATTTTGCAGAGGTATTGGTGTCGACACTCCTGATGTCACCAACGCCAGTCGCAGAATTAAGTCTAGTGAGTTCCAGCAATGCCAAGAAAACGGCGTAACAGAAATTGTCGAAGTTCTCATCGGCTATGACGGCATTGTGCTAGCCAATGCCAAAGGCGCAGCCCCAATGGAACTTAGTCGAAAAGATATTTACATGGCATTAGCTAAACAAGTTCCTGGGCCTGATGGGAAATTGATTGACAACCCCAATGAAACCTGGAAAGACGTCAATCCAAGCTTTCCTGCCAAGAAAATTGAGGTCTTAGGACCGCCACCAACGTCAGGTACTCGCGATGCATTTGCCGAACTTGCTCTTGAAGGCGGCGCAAAAGAGTTTGCAGATATAAAGTCCTTGAGTAGAATGGATGCTGATCAAATTGTTGAAATTAACGAGATGGTTTCCAAATTAGGTATCCAAAATGCTTGGGCTGCAGTGGTAGATAAAAAGGGCGCCAAAGCCAAAGGCAAAGATGTAGTCAAGATTATTGGCCGCTCTGTACGTGAAGATGGTGCTTATATCGAAGCCGGAGAGAACGACAACCTTATTGTAAACAAACTTCGTGCTAATCCGAATGCACTTGGTATATTTGGGTTTAGCTTTTTGGATCAAAATTCTGACTCAGTGCAGGGCTCTATAATTGATGGAAAAGCACCAACGTTTGAAGCGATTTCTGGCGGAGAGTACGCGGTCAGTCGACCACTCTACTTTTATGTGAAAAAAGCTCATATTGGAACCGTGCCAGGCATTGAAGAATTCCTACAGACTTTTGTTAGCGAAGACGCGATTGGCGAAGAGGGCTACCTTATCGACAAAGGCTTGATTCCTTTGGGCACAGTGCAATATGGTGAGATGGTCGGTGCTGCACGTGCACTAAGCAATTTAGTCCTTTAAACCAGTTTAGCTACGGTGATACCTACGCAGGTGAATGACATTCATTCACCTGCGTATTATTGCTTATACTAGGCCGCTACATTTTCTATTAAATCCGAATGAATTTATCTACTCTTATAGTCATTGTATTGCTTGGAACCGCCGCCGCCTATTTTTTTGGCTACGCCCGGTCAATACGTATCGCGAAGCCGATCGGCGGAGTACGGAATCTAGCTGCCTTACCTAGTTATTATGCGTCAATGGTGGGGCTCGCTGCTTTAATCCCAGCTTTGATGATGGTGCTGTTATGGTCAGTTTTAGACGGCGCCGTTATTGAATCGCTGGTAAAGAGTTCTCTACCTGAGGAGGCAAAAATCTTATCGGCTTCTGAATCAGGTCTTATCCTGAATCAAATCAGTAATGTCGCAGTTGGGCTAGGCAGTATTGAAGTGCTTGGTGTTGAGTATCAGCCAGCCGTAAACCGTTTGATATCGCTCACTGCTATTAGTGAAAAATGGATGCCGATATTAACCATATTTACATTGTTGTTATTTGTGTTGTTGGGCCTAAAAACTATACAGCCGAAACACAATGCTCGTTATTCGGTAGAACGTACTTTCAGAATTGCTCTGTTTGCTTGTTCTTGCATCGCAATTTTCTCCACAATTGGGATAGTCTTTTCGGTGATTTTTGAGTCGATTCGTTTTTTTGAGAAGGTACCTATTAGCGAGTTTTTATTTGGCACTCACTGGAGTCCACAGATCGCAATACGAGAAGACCAGGCCGGCGCTTCTGGATCGTTTGCTGTGTTGCCATTAATCGTAGGAACTTTGCTCATATCTTTTATCGCTTTATTAATTGCTGTACCAACCGGTTTAATGTCTGCAATCTATCTTTCTGAATACGCTTCTAGGCGAGTACGCGGAATGGTTAAGCCTGTTCTTGAAATGTTGGCCGGTGTACCAACGGTTGTTTATGGTTTTTTTGCAGCATTAACCGTTGCACCATCGTTACGAAATGCGGGTGATGCTTTACGCGACTGGGGCGCTGAGAACGGGGTAACGTGGCTGGCTGGTCTGAGTGTATCGTCCGAAAGCGCGTTGGCCGCAGGAATTGTTATGGGGGTGATGATTATACCGTTTGTCTCATCTTTGTCTGACGACGTCATTAATGCGGTTCCGCAGTCCTTACGTGATGGCTCTTTTGGGCTTGGAGCAACCCAATCTGAAACGATTAAGAAAGTCATTATTCCTGCCGCCCTTCCAGGCATTGTAGGAGGGGTGTTGCTTGCCGCTTCACGCGCGATCGGTGAAACCATGATAGTAGTAATGGCCGCCGGATTAGCTGCTAATTTAACGGTCAATCCGTTGGAAGCTGTCACCACCGTTACCGTACAAATTGTAACGCTGCTAGTCGGCGACCAAGAGTTCGACAGTGCTAAAACCTTGGCCGCCTTTGCGCTAGGCCTGTTTCTATTCATCATTACTTTGGCACTAAATATTGTCGCCTTACGCGTGGTAAAAAAGTACCGAGAACAATATGAGTAAGTCTACCAGCAGCTCTGAGCCAACTAATAGCTCTGAGCAGTCCACTAAATTGGATAAGCAAGCAAACATACTTCGCAAACGGCATTCTGCAGAACGACGCTTTAGACGAATGGGGCAACTAGCGGTTGGTTTTGGATTGGTGTGCGTATTCATTCTATTTAGCGATATCATTGGCAAGGGAATTGGCGCTTTCAGTCAAACCACTATCACCACCGACATCTATTTTGATGAAAGTCTAGGATTGACTGAAAACAGTAGTGAGGAGGAAATTAGAGCCGCAAGTTTCGGATCGTTTTTTAAACGTGCGATAAGGGAGAAATTTCCCGAAGTCACTGATCGAAAAGAGAAGCGTCAACTGTATGGCTTGTTTACCAGCGATATGCCGTTGATTTTACGAGACATGGTGCTCGCTGACCCTTCGATTATTGGCAGCACACAATCAATTGAAATGATTGCGGACGATGATGTCGATGTTTATTACAAACACACTTACGGCCGCAATTTGGCGGATGAAGACAAAATAACACGCCTCAATAATACGCAGCAGGGCTGGGTTAATGGTCTGGTGGAAAAAGGTGCTATTCAAAAACGCTTCAATAGCACCTTCTTCTCCGCCGCAGATTCACGCGAACCTGAATTGGCCGGCATCAAAGGTGCGGCTATGGGGTCGATTTTGACTCTATTAGTAACATTATGTCTTTCCTTCCCGATTGCAGTCGCAACGGCGATCTATCTGGAAGAATTTGCCCCAAAAAATAAGCTAACTGACTTTATTGAAGTAAATATTAATAACCTTGCGGCGGTTCCTTCAGTAATATTTGGTTTGTTGGGCTTAGCTGTTTTTATCAACTTCTTTGGGATGCCTAGATCGGTGCCCTTGGTGGGTGGACTGGTACTAACCTTAATGACTTTACCGACCATAATTATTTCCAGTAGAGCTGCGATTAAAGCGGTACCGCCCTCTATTCGCGAAGCCGCTTTGGGAATGGGGGCTTCGAAAGTACAAACCGTTACTCACCATATATTGCCATTAGCAATGCCGGGTATGTTAACCGGTACGATTATCGGAATGGCCCAAGCATTGGGCGAAACAGCCCCCTTGCTAATGATCGGCATGGTCGCTTTTATTGTTGATGTGCCTGGTTCAGTAACCGATTCGGCTACTGTACTTCCAGTTCAAATTTTCCTTTGGTCGGATAGTCCAGAGCGAGCCTTTGTAGAGAAAACATCTGCAGCTATCATGGTTTTGTTGGCTTTTCTAATCACCATGAATGGGTTTGCTGTTTGGTTACGCAAACGCTTGGAGCGTCGCTGGTAGCCGTTTACCTTTCGATAAAAAATTAGTTTTAATGAACAACCTAAAAAGATGACTAAAATCAACGAGAATAATATGGCAGCTGATGCATACCAAACAGCAGGCATACCGTACCTAGATGACCCGAAGATGCGAATCAGGAAGGCCAATGTGTTTTACGCAGAAAAACAGGCTATTTTTGACGTCAATCTAGATATTGGCCGAAATCAGGTGATTTCTATGATTGGCCCTTCGGGTTGTGGTAAATCAACCTTTTTAAGATGCTTGAACCGCATGAACGACACCATTGATATCTGTCGAGTTGAAGGCGAATTGCAACTCGATGGTGGCAATATTTATGATCGTAAAGTTGACGTGGTCGGTTTACGCGCGCGCGTCGGCATGGTGTTCCAAAAACCAAATCCATTTCCAAAATCCATCTATGAAAATGTGGCCTATGGCGCACGCATTCACGGGTTGACTGACAATAGGGTTGAGCTAGATGAGTTGGTAGAGGAGAGTTTGATTCGCTGCGGTTTATGGGCAGAGGTGAAAGATCGCTTGGACGAAGCGGCTACAGGCTTGTCAGGTGGTCAGCAACAACGTTTGTGTATTGCTCGAGCGATTGCGGTGAATCCTGAAGTGATTTTGATGGATGAGCCGTGTTCAGCCTTAGACCCTATCGCCACCGCGACCGTAGAAGAGCTAATTCAAGAGTTGAGTCAAAACTTTACTATTGCGATCGTTACTCACTCAATGCAACAGGCTGCGCGCGTGTCAGAACGCACTGCCTACTTCCACCTAGGAAAATTGATAGAAGTAAACGACACATCCAAGGTTTTTACTAATCCGCAACATCAACTAACTGAAGCCTATATTACTGGTCGAATCGGCTAACCATAGAACCTTTCCCAAGAGACGAACATATGAACGATAAAATTGAAATGGGCGCCCATATTTCTCGGCAGTTTGATGCGGAACTAGATGAAATCCGCTCGCGTGTACTGAAGATGGGCGGAATGGTTGAGTCGCAATTAGAAAAGACCTTAATCGCATTACAAGAAGGCGATGCTGAGTCGATTAAGGGCGTCTCTAAATTAGACAAGAAAGTCAATAAAATGGAGATGCAGATTGATGAAGAATGCACTCAGATTTTAGCTAAGCGACAACCTACCGCTGGTGATCTGCGTTTGATCATTGCTACTAGTAAATCAGTTCGAGACCTAGAACGCGCTGGGGATGAAGCTGAGCGAGTCGCTAATATGATTAAACACGCGCTCGAGAACGATATGTCAGCAGATCTTTATAAAGGTCTATTGTCTTTAGGTAATCGTGTAGCCGAGTTATTGCATTCAACACTTGATACCTACGCAAGGATGGAAACTCGTAGCGCAGTACATAATATGCGCCTAGACCAAGCAATTGACGAGGAATACGCCAGAGTAATAATTCGCCTAGTAGAATTAATGAAAAAGGATCCAGGGAATGTCTCTGATGCTTTGGATGTGATGTGGGCCGCGCGGTCATTGGAACGTATCGGCGACCACTGCATTAACATTTGCGAAAACGTTATTTACTTAGTTGAAGGCGAAGACGTAAGACACACTAAGTTTGCTAAGATTGAGGAGCAGCTGTTCGATTCTTGAGTATATTGTTGCGACCTTTGTCATGTGCGCGTCGACTTTCGCGTATTTTGCTGCGCGCAAGGCTCTCGATTATTGAGCAAGGTTTGTTGTAGTGATGCTTATCCAGGGTAGATTACATAATCATCCGGTCTGCAAAGTTCGCGGCTAGATAATAGGCTTGTTCAGCTATACTAAAGTATATGCGCATAATTCCAATAAAAGAAATTCAAGGCAGCGAGCTTAACTCCCCATTAGCGGGTCAATCGGTTCGCACGCGCGGCGTGGTTACTTCTGTTTCACGGCGAGGCTTTTTTATCCAAACCTCTGGTGTCACCTGGGACGGTGTGGCCTCCGATGCGATTTTTATATATGGGCGCGAGCCGTCTGTCATCGTAGGAGTTGAGCTTGAAGTTTTGGGCAAGGTGATTGATTACGTTAAAGGTGACAACGCAAAGCCGGTAACGCAAATACAGATGGACGAGGTATGCGTAATAAGAGCGCCCGGTTATGCAGCGCAAGTGATTGAGCTGAGTGCTGAATTTCTACCGCCAACTAACGTCGAAATGGCATTACTTTTGAATAGTTTAGAAGGGATGCTGGTACGTATTCCTAAAGGTCAAACCTTTATTGCGCCGAGCAACCCGTTTGGGGATTATGTCTTGGCGATGGATGGAATGAAACTCGATACCAGTGTTCTACGCTCAAAACACAATGGCGTCATTGCTGGGCGAGATGATCATTTACGCTGGTTTCCTGGGTTTCGGATTACTAATTACAATCATGCTCAGCGCCTCAATGTGGGCGCACGCCTCATCAGTGATGTGGTTGGGCCTTTAAATTATCGTGTTGATTCGTATCAGCTTAGCGTGGATCAACCGTTTACCGTTGAGCCTGCATTTATCCCCCTTACTAAGTCTGATTTAAAACCGAGCGAAGCATGCTTAACGGTCATGACTCTTAATTGCTTTAATCTAGACCCACACGTCGAATCCGAAGATCGTGTTGTTAATCCAAGGCAAGACGTAGATGATGATTGGGGGGTGGGGCGCTTTCATACGTTAGCTCAAGCTGTTGTCTTACAAGCAAACGTGCCGGATATTGTCGCACTCCAGGAAATACAGGACAATGACGGTGCGCAAATTAGTGAGGTGATTGACGCGGATGATACCTATCGTTTATTGGTGAATACGATTCATAAGATGTGTGGTATTCGTTATCGTTGGGTTGATGTCAACCCAGAGCAAGGCGCTGACGGCGGTCAACCTGGCGGTAATATTCGCAATGGTTATCTATTTAACCCCGAGCGTGTTGAGGTTGACCTATCTAGCGTGAGAGTATTTGGCGCAGGGCATGCATGCTTCGAGGACTCACGTAAACCACTGTTGGTGGTTTTCAGCGAAAAGGCATCAGGGCTAAAATTGGCTTGTATCAACGTGCATCTAGCATCTAAACGTCATCAGAATAGTATTTTTGCTCCTCTTGAACCCGGTATAGATGGCAAGCTAGACGTACGCGTAGCACAAGCAAATGTGATTTCTCAAGAGATGCAGGTACTCACTGAACTAGGTACGTACTATTATTTAACCGGTGATTTTAATGATACCGAGCACAGTGACACGCTGCTCGCTTTACTTGGCGAACACAGCGCGAACTTAGTCGAGTCATTGCCTGAGACCGAGCGTTATGATTACAATCATCGAGGAAAGTTACAGGTGTTGATGCACGGAATTATACCGCGCAAGCTATATGAGTCTGGTGGCGCTGAGTACCAAATCATTCACGGCAATGAATTGCTTGGCGTAACGCCCGGCGAAGAAAGCAATAAGCCAAGTGATCACGCCTATGTGATCGCTAAATTGAAACTCAATTAGCACGAGATTTTTGTTAGGGCTGAAGGCTCTATCTAGGCGAAGGCTCTTAGCGGCGATTACCTCAGATGGCTAATTTGTTGTTTGTTGCTGAGTGCGGCTAAAGTCTAATTGAGCTTTCGGAAAGACACATCTAAACTCGCTCCCGACGCCAATTAGGCTGTCTATTTCAAGCTTGGCGTAATGTCGTTGCAGCACATGCTTAACAATGGCAAGCCCTAGGCCGGTACCCCCGCTTTGGCGCGAGCGATCGTCATCTACTCGGTAAAAACGCTTAGTAAGGTTTGGGATGGCGCTAGCTGGAATACCAGAGCCGCTATCTTTGACAAGCAAAGTGGCACCATTGGCATCTCTCTCCCAAGTGATGCTTATTTGACCATTTTGTTGACTGTAGGTAACCGCGTTGGTAATCAGGTTCGAGATGGCACTATACAACTCAGATCGGTTTCCAAGGAGGTTGGTGCTATGGTCTATATCAAGCTTTATCTTGTGCTGCTTAGCATCGACTACCGGTTGAATCGATTCGATGATGGCGTTTATCAGCTCGGTGATTT
>JBLHMH010000108.1:0-11353 GCA_047621785.1 Polaribacter sp.
CGATGGCAAGAACCAAATTCAGCCAAACGCAGCGGCAGGTCTCGATAACTTTTTAAGCCTTGATTGAATACTTGAACATGACAAGGGCAATTCATTGGCTTGATTGCGTAGAGACGATCATCACTCTCTAGGGTAAACATGTCATCGCTGAACTTTGCCGCGTGACCCGATTTTTCCCACAACGACATATCGACGATTTGCGGTGTTTTGATCTCCTGATAACCATGCTGATACTGCTTCTCAGCCATATAGCTCTGTACAGCTTGATAAATGGCCCAACCCTTAGGGTGCCAAAACACACTGCCTGGAGCCTCATCTTGAATGTGGAACAAGTCCATGGCCTTACCGAGTTTGCGATGGTCGCGTTTCTCCGCTTCAGCCAATGCGTGCAAATGGGCTTTAAGCTGCTTTTTATCAGACCAAGCTGTGCCATAAATACGCTGCAATTGAGCATTATTTGAATCACCGCGCCAATACGCACCAGCCAATTTAGTCAGCTTAAAACCATCTCGCAGAATCCCTGTTGATGGTAGATGTGGTCCACGGCAAAGATCTAAAAAATCACCCTGTCGATACGCGGTGATGACTTCATCGGCCGGTAGGTCAGCGATAATTTCTGCCTTATAGTGCTCACCAATACTATTGAAGTACACAATTGCGTCGTCGCGATTCCATACCTCTCGATGAATCACTTCATTGCGCTTAACAATTTCTTTCATGCGCGCTTCAATCACCGGCAAGTCTTCAGGTGTGAATGCCGTCTCGCGAGCAAAATCGTAATAAAAGCCATTGTCTATCGAAGGCCCTATGGTCACTTGGGTTTCAGGAAAAAGCTCCTTCACGGCCTCTGCCATAATATGTGCTGCGTCGTGACGTAAGACTTCTAAACCCTCTTCAGTGTCGCGAGTAATTATATTAACTGCGGCATCACTGCTAATCTCGCGTGTCAAATCCCATTGCTGATCATCAACCAAAATTGCTACCGCGTTACGGCGCAAGCCGCTGCTAATTGAGTCGGCTATTTGGAGGCCCGTTATAGGCGCAGCAAATTGCTTTACGCTAGCATCAGGGAAAGTAATATTTATTGACATGAGTGTTGATCCAGCTAAGCTTGAAAAATTGCTAGCCATAGCAAAATTTGCAGTTTAATGTGATTTTGATTAAGCGCTGTATTGTAGCTGAACCGAAGAAAAACGAAACCTTTATGGCCTAATAGATGTTTAATATCAGCTTAAAACTTTGCAGTATATGACATCGATCTACATTCTTAACGGCACTTGCTTAGGCTCAACAAACCATCCATTTTAATTAGCAACACGAAGCACGAAAATAGATAATAGATAATAGATAAAGCCGACAACCAAGCCCATTTCAGGCAACACAATCCAAAATCACCCAATGAACGAATTGATAATAGCAACTCCAGATGATTGGCATTTACACTTACGCGATGGCAGCTTACTAGATGAAACTGTACCGGCTACCGCACGCTGCTTCCGTCGCGCCATCGTGATGCCAAATCTACTACCCCCAATAAGCAATGCCAAGATGGCACTGGAATATCGGCAACGCATTTTAAATGCCGCACCAAAAGGCAGTAAGTTTTCGCCATTGATGACCCTCTACCTAAGTAATCAGACGACAGTAGATGATATTTCACAAGCAATTAGTGCCGAAATACCCGCAGCCAAACTGTATCCAGCTGGCGCAACCACTAATTCTTCAACCGCCGTAGATAAAATCGAAGCACTCTATCCTGTATTTGAGCGAATGAGCGATGTTGGAATGTTGTTGCTAGTTCATGGAGAAGTCACCTCCGCCGAAGTCGATATTTTTGATCGGGAAAAAGAGTTTATAGGCCGGTATCTAGAGCAGATTCACCAGCGCTACCCAAGCCTTAAAATTGTTTTCGAACACATAACCACCTCTGATGCGGTTGAGTTTGTATTGGGCGCTTCCGATAAAGTAGCCGCCACGATCACACCACAACACCTACTAATGAATCGAAATGATCTATTGGTCGGAGGCATCAGACCGCATAATTATTGTTTACCTATCCTAAAGCGCAGCAACCATCAAACTCGCCTACGTGAGACTGTGGCTAGCGGCTCTAGTAAGTTTTTCTTAGGAACTGATTCAGCACCCCACACTCGGCTCACTAAAGAGTCTGATTGCGGTTGCGCTGGCTGTTACAGCGCGTGGGGCGCACTGGAATTATACGCCCAAGTGTTTGACGATCTCGGAGCATTGGATAAATTAGAGGCCTTCGCCAGCTTATTTGGACCTCAGTTTTATGGATTACTCCCAAATACTGATTCGGTACGCCTCATAAAAGAACCTTGGTTGGTACCAGACCAGATCGAATTGAAAAACGGTGACACAATAGTACCGTTGTTTTCTGGGCAACGTCTAGAATGGCAAGTTTCTGAAAAACAATAAAGATCAAAAAATCTAAACCTGATTCACTTTCAAGAATAATTAGTTTTACAAAACTGCAGTGGGCTCCGCTATGGCTGAGCTCCTAACCTTAACAATTTTAGTCGATATCCTTTTATTGGTGATGTTACAAGCCGTACCCGGCTTTGATAATTTATGGTATATCTCATTCGAATCGTCGCGCGCACCTCTGCACCAACAAAAGGCAATCAGGTTCTGGGGAATCGCAATCGCGGTAGCATCAAGAATAATTTAATTACTCTTGTTAATGAATATGATCAATTCTTTTCAGCAACAGATTTACGCAATCCATTTACACCGAATAATAGAAGCTGAATTCGACCTACACGCAATCATCGTTCTTTTTGGAGGGGCGTTCATTTTATACACTGCCATGAAAGAAATTCTGCACAGGAGGAGCTTGTAAGAAATAGACAATGAAACCAGAGGGAAAAAAACAGTCGGGTTTGTTATTTTTTGGATCGTCGCTATGAATGTAATGCTCTCCTTTGATTCAATTCTTAGTCAAATGACAATTACCGACCAGCTCTACATTATGCCAATCGCGATATTAATTGGCGGCTTACTTATGATTCTTTTACCAGATACAGCGTCAGATTTTTTTTGCGCAAAAACCCAATATATGAAGTACTAGGTCTATTTATACTGTTTTTAGTTGGGGTAATGCTGATTTGCGAGGGTGGACATTTGTCGCATATGACGTTGCTTGGAAATGAAGTAACACAAATATCGAAGACGACTTTCTACTTTGTACTCTTCATTTTGCTTATAAATGACTTTGTACAATCAACTTACCAGAAGAAACTTAGCAAAATGAAGAATAAAATAGACTGATCACGTAAGCATCTTATTTACATTTATTAAACTACTCACTAAATATAATGGCTAAACCCCTGAGGCCTTAAAAATGCTAAGATGGACGTATGTTATAGAACATCCGCCAGTCAGCACAACAATTAAATAATCATAATCAAGTTGAGACCTCAACATCATCCCTTTTTTCGTAAACTCATGAAATCGGGCCGTTGATTTTATTGAAGAAAGTTTCGTGAAACCGTCAAAAACTGAGTTATGCCGAGGTCTCAAGTTGATAAAAACCATGAATGACTCACTTGCATCATTGTCAGTATTGATAATTTCAGAAGATGCTGAATTAGTCGACTCGCTGATAAAAAACAATAATACTAATAAGGAATTTAAATCCTGGAATTCCACCCGGCTGGTATTAGAGACTCCTGAAATACTTGACCAAAATAGCCTCGTAATACTCGATGTGGGCAGTAACGGTAACGACATTAACGCTGCTATAAACCAGATATTACAGATTAAACAACAAGATCCAACCCAAGTGGTGATTATAACGGGCGAATCAGAGATTTTAGGCAATATACTAAAATCAAATATTCAACCCCTGATCTACCGCGCATTCACCAAACCAGTTAGCCCTAACCAGGTTTTTTTAGCATTCAGGTCTGGCGACAAGCGTCACAAAGACCTCATTCAAAAACAATCAAATGGAATTGACATAACGGTGGTCGGGCCAGAGGAGAACAGGACCAATGTCGCAAGTTTGGCTCGTGAGACAAAAAGCAAAACTGGTCTATTTGCTGGACTTGGACTTGGGCTAACGGGGATCGCAATCGCTGCTTGGTTTCTTTTGACGAGCGAAATGCAATCTCCCGATTCCACTAATAATGATGCGGCTGATACACTGGCTAACAAGACAGAAACCTCGGACCAATCACGGTTAGAAGATTCCGTCACTGTTTCTAAACGCACTCAACAGATCAATCAACTAAATCAATTAGCCGAGGATGCTGTAATGGGAGGGCGGATCATCGCCCCAGCTGGCGATAATGCCTGTGAATATTATGAGCAAGCGCTTGCCTTAGACGCTTTTAACACGACAGCTTATCAAGGCAAAAAATCAGTCGCTGATCGTCTGAGAGAATCATATATTCAAATCCTCAGAGACGGCGGATTTGGTGAAGCCTTGAAGGTCATCTATGCATTGCAGCGAATCGAACCTCTAAACATTCAAAACGACGCACTACTCCGTGACTTAGAAAAAGCAGTTGAACTGCACGTACTGCAGGTACAAAAAAGTGGGAGCGCAGAAGATGTAAAGCGCATCACTAAGGTGATTGATAAGCTAGGGAGTAAATTTACTTCAACGAATTCTGCAAGTAATGCACTTAAGAAAGAGCAAACAATGCTTGGCATAATCGACCAGGCTCTGAAGGCAAATAATTTAGCTCCTCCGGAAAAAGGAAATGCTTACTCTTTAGTTTCAGACGCCCTGGAAGCCAATTCAATTAGTAATGCCAACATCACTCCTAGAGTAACTAAACTAAGTCAAAGATTGCTATCCGTTGCCACCGCTAATTTTGCAACGAACAGCCAAGCTGAATTAGAGAAACTCGCCGTCCTCATCAAGCGACTAAATGTTGACCCCAAGGGGCTTGCAACACTGAATAAAGAACTCGCGGATCGCCTAGCCGCTGCAGAACAAGTGACCGAGGAAGTTATTCTCGACGAGCCGAAAATCATCCCTGCAAAAGTCATACGTAGAGTGGCTCCTGAGTATCCTACCGAGGCACGGAATAGGAATTCAGAAGGCTGGGTACAAGTATCATTTGATATTGAACGCAGCGGTGTGCCTACTAATGTACTAGTATTGGATTCGCAACCCAAGAACTTATTTGAGCCAGCCGCTCTCAAAGCCGTACATAAATGGCGCTTCTCCCCCGCTCGGAATGAAGCAACAGGCATGCCGGTCAAAACCTCAGCCGAAACCACCAAAATCCATTTCAAGTTAGAATGATAGGGGCTCCTTAAACTCAGTCTAGATGCCGAAAAGGAATAACTAGCAACAGGTTTGCTTATGTCGTTCGCTATCTATTTAAGGCGGTTACTTAGGGCCAAAGTTGATCCATTAAATTGCTCGTAGTTCTCCACTTCATCAGGTGCCTGAAAATAGAGCAACACTCACCTGGCAAGGCGTTTGCCTAATTCAACACCCATTTGATCGAGAAAATTAGCAGTTACAAATTACTTCGTAACAAAAAGTAGGGTGCTCGTAGAGAGCCAAAAGAGAACTATGTGATCGAGGAACAAGATGGTCTATTAAAATATTTGTCGGCAGTCGGCCTTCATCAAAAATTTTTGCTTGAGCAGCAACCTCCCGAAAGTTGATCGTCTACGTGAACTTCACGACCTTTTTCTCAGCTCTTCACCTCTAATAATACTGATACCTGAGTAACGCCGTTTGCCAATAGGTCTGGATAATCATCTATTTGAATGTGGTCTGGTTTTGCTACAATTAGAAACTCGTGGGATGATCAGCCAGCTACCTTCGTGTAATAACTGGAACACAGAATATTGAACCCCGGCGCCAACTCCGACGGCAGCGGCCACGACAGTTGACCACCACGTTCTCGAATTAAGTATTTGGATACGACACTGCGTGACACGTTCAAACTACGAGCAATTTGACGTGCGGATAGGTCCACTTGATAGTGTAACCGCAGAATGTATTTAATCTTCAACATGGTGACCCCCTTGGATTTCATAACAGTTCCAAATCTAAATAGGGGGCTTGCAGGTTAACGACAAATCCCTTAACCGCAAGAAAGCTGAGAGTTGCTAGATCAAATTTTCACCAATTCAAAAAGTGACCACGCTTTGACAATAACCGATAATAAGTGCCAACGGCTGGTAAAAGCCACCTGTCCACGCTACGCAAAAATATGCACGCATCCCCTAGTCTAGATCGGCATCTCCGTGAACTTGCAGAATTACCTTTAATCTAAGTCAATAGAACACGTAAAATTTGAAATTTCCTAGCATAGTGTGATATTGAAGCTGGCTTATCCACAAATCACACTAATGTAAATTAGCAAATTTTCTTTATGAAACTTGAATGATTTATTTAGTCCGTCACGCAATACATGGCTAGGGCAGTGTCCAACATTCTATTAGAGAAACCCCACTCATTGTCGTACCAGGCTAGCACCTTCACTAAACCGCCATTAATTCTTGTGTGTGCCATGTCGACAACGCACGATCTGGAATCATGATTGAAATCAATCGACACTAGGGGCAGAGTATTTAAGCCAAAAACTCTCTCTTTGCCTTTTTGATAATCTTGAAAAACTGATTCAAGATCATTCAGATTCGAGGGTTTTACAGGAGTGAAGGTAAAGTCCAGTAGCGAAACATTGATTGTGGGCACTCGAACCGCGACCGCATTAAGCTTACCGTCTAATTCAGGAATTACCAAACCTATAGCCTTAGCTGAACCCGTTGTTGTAGGAATCATTGAGCGGCTTGCTGAGCGGCTCCGACGCATATCTTTATGATAGGCATCAACTACATTTTGGGTATTAGTCATTGCGTGGATTGTATTTGCAATACCTTGCACGATGCCAACACTATCATTAAGCGCCTTTGCGAGATGCGCTAAACAATTCGTGGTACAGGATGCATTGGAGACCAATGTATCACTGGCCTTTATAATATCATCATTTACACCATAAACAATGGTTGCGTCAAACTGCTTACCTGGCGCAGATAAAAGTACTTTTTTTGCCCCTGCTTGAAGATGTAGGCTTGCGCTTTCTCTGTCTCGAAAATAGCCCGTACATTCAAACACAATGTCCACCTCCAATTCTTTCCAAGGGAGCAAGGCGGGATCTCGTTGCTGATAAGTAGGTATCCCTACTCCGTCTACGCTGATCGAATCGCTTGTGTGCTCAATTGTTGGAGCGAATCGTCCATGAGCGCTATCAAACTTTAGTAAATGCGCATTTATATCCGTGGCGCCTAAGTCATTGATGGCCACTATCTCTACTTTCTCTGCGTATCCATTTTCATGAATTGCGCGAAGAATTAAGCGACCAATCCGACCAAAGCCATTTATTGCTATTCTTATCATTGTGTAATGTTAACCATAGTGTCAATCTGGTGTCTTATTTTAGTACATCACAGATACTTTACTACGAAAGTTTGATGTATCGAACCTTATTATTTTGTGTTCAGTGTTTATCGCACTAAGTCATGACCCAAGGCATAGCCTTAAATTTAATCTCATTCGATTCTTCAAGACATAAAAAAAGGTATGCAATCGCATACCTTTTTTAATGAGTTATCTAAGCCTAACTAGCCAGACGTCAATGTAACCGACGGCAGCATGACTTTCGCAGCTCGAATACCATCCACAGCCTGCATTACAGCCTTAGTTTTGGCTTTCGGGTCTACTTTAACTATTACGGATGACTCAGGCCTCTCTGCTTTCAATCGTGTGATGTTGGCTTTTATTGCACGAGCGCTGACAACCAGTTTTTGAATCTTAATTTCACTTAATGCAGTCACCTCAACGATAATTGGCTTAGGCGCGTCTATCGGGGGTGGGTTAGGATTTTCTGGTGGATTATTAAGACCAATGCCCGACTCTTTCACGAAGCTAGCAGTCACGATAAAGAAAATAAGCATAATAAACACCACATCCAACATCGGGGTGATATCAATATCGGTATCTTCTTCATTAATAGCTTTACCTAAACGTTTCATCTTATTACCTCTTTAAATTTTTCTCAGATGACGAATATGCCACTTGCGAAAATATTATTTAATCTACGAACTATCTTCTACCTAGGAGCAATATCTACTAGTAGTTATCTACTTCGTACTATGGTTTTCGTACTGCTGAGCAACCAAACCGCTGACAGTTTCTTCCAAGGTATTCTCAATTCGCTTCGCTCTACTGGAAGCTAACCAATGTAAGAATACAGTTGGAATCGCGACCACTAAGCCTAGCACAGTGGTAACCAATGCCTGAGAAATACCGCCGGCCATAGTTTGTGGGTCACCAGCACCATACAACGTGATTGCTTGAAAAGTTTGAATCATGCCCGTGACGGTTCCCAATAGCCCCAATAAGGGTGCTACTACTGCAATTATCTTGATAAACATTACATATTTATTTAGATCCGGAGATTCCTTCAATATCGCTTCGGATAGTTTTAATTCCATCGACTCTGGGTCGGTCTGTGGATTATCTTGAAACACCTTGATAACCCTTCCAAGGGGATTCTCTAAATTGGGCCGCTTAATATCTTGCGCTTGTTTCTTAACCTTACTTTCAACGCCGCTTAAAATGAAAATTCGAATAGCTGCAATAAATAAGGCAATTAAACCTAAACTAATAATCACGTAACCAACAACCTTACCTTCTCGCGTCTTCTCTACGATAGATGGTTTTTGAACAAAAGCTGATACCAATACACCTTGTGTTGGATCTATGTAAAAGGTATTTAAATCGTCGCCACTGGCATTCTGTAATTTAGTTGAGCTATTGGTGAATTCAGAGCCCATTTGTCGTTCAAGAAGAACCAAACCACGATCATTGTCATAGGTGGCAATGTCGGACCCGGAAACTGCATTAAACACTCCAACTCTGGTGACTTCACGGTCTTCGGTTGTAAACACGTTAACTAGATCGCCTTCTTCATCCGCTTGTTGACCACTTACAAATGTAACCGGCGCTATGAATTTGACCACTTTGCTTTGTTCAGTCATCTCATTTTGCAGCTCAAACCACAAGTCTTCAAGCTCATCGATAGAAACCAAATCAGTTAAACTGGCCATCTTAGCCACCATGACCCTTAGCTTTTCAGAGCGCTCAGGGTAGTGCGCGCTAATCAATGAGGTCTTGTAGTCCTCTTGAGCTTCACCAGCTGTAAGCTGAATAATGCCGAATAGTTCCTTAAGATCGCCAAGCTCTTTTCTTAAATCATCTTGTAGAGTTTCAATCGTTAGTCGATTAGTGGAAAACTCCACATCTAATTGGTCACTGATCCGCTCTTGCCTGGCTCGTTCGCCTTTCATCGCCTTCAGTCGCCCTTGTTGCTTGTTGCGTTCTGCCTTAAATCGATTTTCTCGAGCAGTGTTGGAACTGGCATCCTGAGCCCCGGCCGATTTAGCAGCTGCCAAAAGCTTGTTTATATCAAGTTGAGCATTTGCAGTAGTGGCAGCAACCATGCAAACCAAAACACACGCAGAGCGAAGAAACGTTTTGATCAAGTTGCCAGACCCCTCATTATAATGGTTCAGTTTCATTGTTGTATCCCCGCCACTAAAGGAGCTTCGATCGGCAATCGCATTAGATTATCGATCTCTTTACCTTGGGTAATTCGAATTGCTTGAGATATACCGTCATTGTAAGACGAATCTAATGTTTTCCATGCAGACTCTGACTTGTTCCAGTAACCAGACACCTTACTATCGAGCGTCTGATAATAGAGGCCTGTGCGGCCGACCTGTAATACGTTAACAGTCAACTCACCATCAGCGAGTGACAATGTTTCGGTATAGACCGAAAGGGTTTTGCCATACGCGCCTTCTTGTTTGTAGGCTTCGAGTACTTGGCGAAAACGTTCCGCTGCTGAAATATTGGCATTGGTTAAATAACCACGAATTCTTTCAATTCGAGCCAAACGCTCAGTCTTCTTGAAAGGCAAATCAGCTTCGATAAACTTATCTAAGCCAACAATCATTCTCATCATCAATGGTACGATTTGGCGTTCGATTAACGAAGCATCGTCGATAGATCGTTCTAGTTTACCCATCGCCTCTTTCTGTGCTTGAAGAGTCCTTCGCAGACGGTCATTATAGACATTTAGTCCTTCAACGACTTTTCGTTGCTGGTGATACAGTGAAACAACTTTATCCGTCGCCTCAGCAATATCATCAATCTTCTTTTGTGAGGACGCGCCGGCCTTAGCTCTAGCTAGTCCACTATTAACGATATCATCAGTTTTATCGGCCCATGCGATGCAAGGAACCAGAGTTATGATAGCGATGCTGACAAGTCCCTTTTTGATTGGGAGTACATTTAGCGCTTTGGCCATTTTTAACCTCAATTTATACGTCTTCAACTTTATACTTCTACATCAGTGTTAATTACGATTTCTTTTTTCAGTTCATTAATGCGATAAACTTCTGCATCAACATATCTGATCCAATTAAGGGCGTCAGGCGCTACCTTGTCGTATCTCTTTGCTTTTTCAAATGCTAATTTCGCGCTTTTGTATTTCTTTTGTTCAAATCGAACTAGTCCTTGGCTGACTAGAGTCTGACCTGTATTAGTCAACTTACCTTTGCTTAGTGCTTTCGATAGCGCTTGGTCTGCAGCTTTCCATTGGTTTAGAGCAATGTAAGACTGGCCTAACTGATTGTACAATTTACCGTCTGGCGATAATTTAGCAGCTTTAGCTAGTGGATCTAACGCTTCCTTATACTCTTTAGATAAATATAAAGCCTGAGCGTAGATTCGATAGTTTTTAAGGTCTTTCTTTAAGATACCGCCTTTGATCCCCTTACCCATTACCGCACTCGCTTTATGCGGGTTGTCTTGCGACATTAATAATGACGCAAGCGTTATGATTTCGGATGGCTGATCTAAAATGCCTTGGTCATACATCGCCTGATACACCGCAGACATTCTCGGCGCATCATCTAATTCGTTATAGACTCCGCCCATCGTTAGTAGATAGGTTTTCTTAGGATAGTGTTTAACCAATTGCTGTAGCACCGGCAACATTTTATTAAAATCGTTTTTTTGTCGGTAAATGCTGCTTAATAAATTTAACCAACCTTCTTTTGGGGTTGTGCCTAAATCTATATATTTTTGAATGCCCTTTTGGACATTTGGAAGTGCTTCGTCGTAACGTTTAAGCATGTATTGGGCTTGACCCACTAACATGTAAGCATCTGCGGTAGGATCCGCCTGGTCCTTAAGCCAAGTCTGGGCATACTTCAAGGCTTCCGCGTAATTCTCCTTGGAGAAATACACCTGCGCTATCACATAAGTAATCTGATTAACAAAAGAAGCTGG
>JBLHMH010000109.1:0-11051 GCA_047621785.1 Polaribacter sp.
AACCAATTTTCCTTACTATGAAAGTTAACGGGGCAGCGTAAGCGATCAAGTAACCACACCTGCACATTTTAATAGTTAAAATCACCCAGCTAGGTGAGGCGGTTTGAGTCTTGGTTCGCTACACTACCCCCATCAAAGCAGCACTAGGACGGTGAGCGTGACAGGAGTTACGATGTTTTGTGTCTAAGCCGCTCCATTGGAGTGGCTTTTTACTGGGCACTGAGTTCAAGGGGGTTCCACGGTAGTAATTTCTCAACATCTTCTACCGTTTCACAGCTGGGTAATTTGGTGAAGAGTAACTTTAAATACGCAATTAAGGGCGAGCAAATTTACCTTTTGGGCGGAAATCAATTGGATGAAGTTCGTGAACATAAAAATCTCTTAGCTTCAGTTATAAGCTACAGATGGCTCATTAATTAATCTCGAGTCACCAAGTTAACGGCTCAAAATTACCTAAAGCCGACATTCAATATTCCTTACCTGATCACTCAGCTTACTTTACTTTATACTAGATAAAAATGAGGTGATTGGTGATTGGTGATTATCAGAAGATTAACAGAAAGCATTAAACAACAAGATTGGTTTGTTGCGACCATCGAAATAATGATTGTTGTCGTGGGTATATTTATAGGTCTTCAAGTAGACGACTGGAATGATAATCGGGTATTTCACCAATCAGAAACGAAATCACTGTACGAGCTTAAGCTTGAACTCGAAGCCTCCATCCTTTTAACAGAGGGTAGGATTAATGCTTTCAAGCAAGCAGCTGAGGCAGGCAGACGATCTCTTTATTTCCTATCTAGAAATACTTCGTGTGATACATAATGCTGGCCAATTTTAGTAGATTTCATGCATGCTTCACAGTGGCAAGCTACGCAAGTTCGAAAAGCTACCTACGAAAATATGCTGGTCTTGGGAATGCCAAGCAATAGAATTATATTCGATGCGGTCGAAAATTATTTATTAACAACTACAAATAATGTTGCTTTTTATGCACCGCAGCCATACTACAGAACTTTAGTCCGTCGATTGATACCATTAGAAATTCAGGAATATTATTGGGAACACTGTTATTCATTTATAAATGGTGTTGAAAATTATCTACTGGACTGCCCGAAGGGTGCTGGCGATGATTTCATATCTAAAACTGTTGAAAATATTGTTAGTAATTCAGAGATCAAACCTAGTTTAACGGGATGGACCAGCCATATAATTGATGCGACAGTACTTGGAGGCCAAAATATTGACGCCATGCTAGCTATTTCATTAATTGATGTTGAATTGGGCCATCGCCAATGATTATCAGCATCAAATCCAAAGATATTTAAGCCCAGCATCAATTCTTTGTGATTGATTTTGGAATTTTGGGGGCTGGTTTTTGATTTATGATCAATCAACCGATTCTCTCAACGTCCGTTTTGAGTTGAGTGAGCTCTCAGTCAAAATCAAAACCATCGCCTCACACTGGCTTTGTATTGGGCGTATTGAACACCAAACAAACTATCCATGGCGCGCTCTTCTGGGGTGATTTGAAAGCGATTAATGAACAGTACAAAGGCAATAACACCGAGTATGCTCCATGGGTTTGCTAAATATATCGTCCAAGCAACCGCGATTATCGCCATTCCTAAATACATAGGGTTACGACTGAGGGAAAAGACTCCATCTACAACTAGCTGTTCGGCTTTTTCAGGATTTAACGGGTCAATAGTGGTCTTTGCTTTGCTAAACTGAACCACACCTGTAAGCATGATTCCTAGCCCTAATAGTACCAGCAACGACGCTAGCGCCAGCCTTAGCTCAAAATCAAAACTGCTAACTGATCCTATCTCTGCAAGTAATGGCATAATTATGAGACAGATCAATAACACTATTGGAGGAGGGATTCTGTTTTCTAGCTTATGCATATAGGTGAAGTTGATCGAGTTTGAAAAACTTAATTTAAACTATTTCGAATAAATCTAACCCGACTAACCTTGGGATTCTTTTTTAAGTGGTTGTGAACTAAGGAATTGATAGTCACCTTGAAAAAATATTAAAGGCGGTTGCGAATCAAATTCATAATCTTCTACCGCGCCCACAATAATCAGGTGATCGCCACCAGGATACTTATACATCGACTTACAATGAAATCGTGCGCCGACGTCTGGCAATTGAGGTACCCCATTCAAGCCTTCATACCATTGTACTTCGTCGAAGGCATTGTCATCCCAACTGCGCATGGCAAATAAATTAGATAGCTCTCGTTGCTGCTCCGTGAGAACACTGATGGTATAAAACTCAGCTGCCGCAAGTAACTCAAAGCGGGCCGATTGTTTATCAATACACCAAGATACCAGTGGCGGGTCTAGCGAAACAGAGGCAAAACTATTGGCGGTTAGACCAATCGGATTGCCTTCGCTATCGCGGGCCGTCACAACTGTTACGCCAGTCGCAAATTGTCCAAACGCATCGCGTAGTGAACGATACTCTCTAGTTTCTGTCATTTTGGTGTTAAAGCCTTTGGCGATATTATTTTTTGTTGAATTATTGCGGATAACCAAGCAGGCATTATAAATGCGTGAGCTATGGTTATAGGAATAGTTAGAGGAAACAATCCGTATAGCCTATTATGATCTTTTTAAGCAATGATTGAAACTGATAGATTTATTGCTTATCTTTGTCACTAATAAATCACTAAGCCAAATTAATTAAACTAAATATATGAGCTACGACACTAATAATATTTTTGCCAGAATTTTACGCGGCGACTTGCCCTGCACTAAAGTTTATGAGGATGACAATGTACTTGTCTTTATGGACATAATGCCACAAGCGGATGGGCATACCTTGATCATCCCAAAAGAACCAGCCAGAACCCTAATGGAGCTCTCTGATAGCGCGGCAGAGCACCTAATAACAAAAGTGAAGATGATTGCCAAAGCTGTAGAAACAGCTATGCAATCTGATGGTATTACGGTGTTCCAGTTGAATGGTGCAGCCGTTGGGCAAACCGTTGATCACATTCACTTTCACGTGCTACCGGCATCTATATTGAAAGCAAGCCCGCATGCGACCGTATCCGGTCAGCAAGAACACTTAGAGAAGATAGCAGACCGAATTAAGTCAGCGCTCTAGCACCGATATTTAGGGCCTTAAAGCGCTCAGGCCTGGGTATACCGCCTGATCACCCAATGCTTGTTCTATACGCAATAATTGGTTGTATTTTGCCACTCGGTCAGACCGACACAAAGAGCCTGTCTTAATCTGTCCGGCACCTGTACCCACTGCTAAATCGGCAATGGTGGTGTCTTCAGTCTCACCAGAACGATGCGAAATCGTTGCTCGATAACCCGCATCTTGGGCCATTTTGATGGCATCAAATGTTTCGCTCAAAGAGCCGATTTGGTTGAACTTGATCAATATTGAATTTGCCACACCCTCGTCGATGCCGCGTTGTAAAATCTTAGTATTGGTCACGAACAAATCGTCGCCCGTCAATTGCACTGCCTCGCCTACTCTTGCGGTTAAATCAGCCCAACCAGCCCAGTCGTCTTCCGCCATGCCGTCTTCAATAGTGATGATTGGATATTTGTCGACCCATGCATGAAGATACGCTGCAAACTCTGCCGAATTTAAGGACTTTCCTTCAGCGGATAAATGGTATTTACCATCGCTATAGAATTCGGTGCTGGCGACATCAAGCCCAATATAAATATCTTTACCGGCCACGTAGCCAGCAGCTTCAATGGCCTCCATCAAAATTGTAACTGCAGCTTCGTTGGATTCTAAGTTAGGTGCAAAACCACCTTCATCACCGACTGATGTACTCAAGCCGCGCTTATGTAAAACGGATTTAAGTGAGTGAAAAATTTCAGTGCCGGCTCTTAAGGCCTCACTAAAACTGGGCAAGCCAGTCGGCAGGATCATAAACTCCTGGAAGTCGATTGAATTGTCTGCGTGCTCGCCACCGTTGATAATATTCATCTGCGGGACGGGCATCCGGTATTCGCTGTTTCCCGAAAGCTCAGCGTAGTGTTGATACAAGGGTATATCTTTACTAACTGCAGCTGCTTTAGAAATCGCCAGTGATGCAGCCAGGATCGCATTGGCACCCAATTTTGATTTATTGTGCGTGCCGTCTAAATCAATCATGATCTGATCTACCTTGCGTTGATCCTTTGCATCTTGACCTCGCAAAGCGTCGGCGATGCTGGTATTAACATTATTTACCGCGGCCCTAACGCCCTTACCCAAATAGCGTGTTTTGTCACCATCACGAAGCTCCAATGCCTCAAGAGAACCGGTCGATGCTCCAGACGGCGCAGCCGCGCGGCCAAATGAACCGTCATCTAATGTGACGTCAGCTTCGATAGTCGGATTGCCCCGAGAATCTAGGATCTCACGGGCGACGATAGATTTAATAGTAGACATGGCTTAGCCTCTGTAATGTTTAAATATAGGTTTAATTATTTCTGTTTTGATAAGACAAAGGCATGCAATCTACCCATGTTCTATTAATGGTTTAGTGTTCTATAGTTTCGATGCTCGGTTATTGGCAACATTCGCAAAAAAGCGCCTAACCTCAGATTGAGAAATTAGTAACCAGAATCGTCAAAGCCCCCTGCTTTGGTCACTTTATCAATTTGTTGCAACACTGTTAGCAATGATTTTAGCTTCTGAGTAGGCCACGCATTTGGGCCATCGCTTTTGGCATTTTCTGGGTCTGGATGGGTTTCCATAAACAAACCAGAGACACCCGCCGCAACTGCTGCACGAGCAAGCACCGGCACGAACTCTCGTTGTCCGCCAGAGCGATCTCCCTGACCGCCGGGTAATTGTACCGAATGCGTAGCATCAAACACCACTGGGCAACCAGTATCACGCATCACCGCTAAGCCGCGCATATCAACGACTAAGTTGTTATAACCGAAACTAGCACCACGCTCACAGACCGTAATTCTGTCTGTACCGCCCGCGCCTTCGGCCTTCTTGGTAACATTAACCATCTCTTGTGGAGACAAAAATTGGCCTTTCTTGATATTCGCAGGGATCCCGCAGGCACCAACCGCTTCGATCAAATCCGTCTGTCGGCAAAGAAACGCAGGCGTCTGAATCATATCCACGTACTTAGCCGCCAAATGAACTTGCTCTGGAGTATGCACATCGGTCAAAACAGGAATTCCGACGGTTTCTCGAACTTCAGCTAAAATCTCCAGACCTTCTTCAATACCTGGCCCGCGAAACGATGACCCCGAGGTTCGGTTTGCCTTGTCAAATGACGATTTGTAGAGGGCATTGATACCAAGTTCACCGGTGATATCGGCAATCATCTTGGCCGTCTCTAGTGCAAACTCGCGGGATTCGATAACACAAGGGCCCACGATTAAAAAAAATGGTTGATCTAAACCAACCTCAAAATTAGCTATTTTCATGCCTTCGCCTCTTCTAATTTAACGTCGCTGGCAGATTGATCTCTGTATTCACAAGCCGCTGAAACATATGAGCTAAATAACGGATGCCCATCACGTGGGCTAGAAGTGAACTCAGGATGAAACTGCACTCCAATAAACCATGGATGGTCTTTGATCTCTACCATCTCTACCAAATCATCTTCAGACACACCACCAATCACTAATCCCGCTTCAATCAGTTCAGGTCTGAGCTTATTGTTAAATTCATATCGGTGACGATGCCGTTCAACAATGCTGTCAGCACCATAGACTTCTCGAGCTTTAGTGTTTTCTAACAAACTACATGTTTGACCACCCAAGCGCATGGTTCCACCAAGATCTGAGTTCTCATCGCGCTGTTCTACGCGACCATCTTCATTGGTCCATTCAGTAATCAATGCGATTACCGGATACGGTGTGTCTGCTACAAATTCACTACTATTCGCATCTTTCATGTCCGCAATGTTACGTGCGTAGTCGATTACTGCCGCCTGCATACCCAAACAAATACCTAAATAAGGAATTTTATTTTCTCGGGCGTATTGCGCAGCGCGTACCTTACCCTCGATTCCTCGATCACCGAAACCACCTGGCACCAGTATTGCGTCATTGCCGGCCAGACAATCAACACCATCAGTCTCGATCATTTCTGCATCGATATAATTTATATTGACCTTGGTCAACGTGTGTATCCCTGCGTGTATCAAGGCCTCGGATAAAGATTTGTAAGATTCGGTAAGTCCAATGTACTTACCAACCAACGCGACCGTAATCTCACTCGTCGGATTAGCCTTGCGATACACTACGTCTTCCCATTCGCTCAAGTCAGCAGGTGGGCAGTCAAGCCGAAAATGGTTAACCACGCGCTCATCAACTTTTTGGTCGCGATAAAGAAGTGGTATTTGATAAATATTATCAACATCAACGCCCGAAATAACGGCCTCTTTAGCAACATTGGTAAACAATGCGATCTTACTTCTCGCCTCTTCGGGCAGAGGGTCACTTACTCGACACAGCAATATATCTGGCTGAATTCCGATGCTGCGTAATTCCTTAACTGAGTGCTGGGTCGGCTTGGTTTTAATCTCACCAGCAACGGCTATATATGGCACCAGCGTTAGATGCATAAACAGCACGTTCTCAAAGCCTTTTTCAATCCGCATTTGGCGAATTGCTTCCAAAAACGGTAGGGATTCGATATCGCCCACGGTGCCACCAATCTCCACCAGTGCAACATCCACGTCGCCAGCACCTGCTTCAATAGCGTCCTTCATTTCATTGGTTATATGCGGTATAACCTGAACCGTGCCGCCAAGATAATCACCACGGCGCTCTTTACGCAGTACTCGTTCGTAGATGCGCCCAGTAGTGAAATTATTCTTTTGGGTCAGTGTACTACGAATAAAACGCTCGTAATGGCCCAGATCTAAATCTGTTTCAGCGCCATCTTCAGTAACGAATACTTCACCATGCTGAAATGGGCTCATGGTACCTGGGTCGACATTGATATAGGGATCAAGCTTCATTAAAGTGACATTGAGCCCTCTTGATTCTAGCAAAGTCGCCAAAGAAGCCGCTGCTATACCCTTCCCTAAAGAAGAAACCACACCGCCAGTTATAAAAACGTATTTAGTCATTGATCGCCACTAATCTTAAATCTGCACCGGTCACAAAGGACCAAAATGCAATGATTGTCTTTACAGAATGGTTGTAAGATTCATAAAATATCTTTCTGACATGAGCGTAATCTAGACTATGAATCACCTGTAAACAGGCGAAAGCATAATAAAACGAACTTACAATTCAAACGGTAAAACAGAACTTTGCGGGGCTACCGACCAATGTTCGAATTCATCAAAAGCTTGAAGCTGCGAAAGAACTATTCGCATTTCAACGATAAAAGAGATGTTTGGTGCAGCGCTCCAGAAGGTTCTGAATGATACAAGAGCGGTTGAATATGAACAATCGTTTTAAGGTTCTTCTTGAAAATTATCTTAGCGACGCGATCAAAACACCGGAGCTTGCTAAAGATATAATCGAACCTCGATAGTGATTCGGCTTTTCTGTCCACTGATGAGTGAACCTACTTCAATAAGCTCCTGCTTAAACCTCCTTAATGATTTACCGGACAATCCAACAAAACCCAATCGCTCTGCAACTGCTGATCAATCGGGCAAAGCACGACATCCGTATCGGCTTGGCTGATGGTTAGTAGAGGAATATTCTGGCGTCTCCAAGGAGGGATGCCCATATCTTGTAACCAATTCTTGAGATTTAACGAATGACCTTGTAATGCTTTCGGGTTCTCTATCTTGGCTCTAGATACCAGTCTAAGGCTGGCTCCACGAGGACTCCCATAACGGCCACTATGGAAAAGTGCACGAAGTTTATCCGTTGCATCCAGCCTTATTCTATTTTTATATAAATCAATTGGTTGATCAATATTGCTCCAGTCGATTGTCGAGAACGAATCATCGTTTAGAAGAGCTGGCATTGCGTACATAAAGCCTCTATAAAATCGAAATTGAAAACCGCCCTCTTGAAGTACAGCGGCGCCTAGTGGTGGTGATTCAAATGCCGACAACAGCTGGTTTAATAATCGCTTACTCGGAGTATGCAAATTCAGGCTATTCAACCAAAATCGAACGATGTTTGCCTGGCGATGTTTTGAAAGATACTGCATATCTTCGAAACACAAGGCGTGCGAACCGTCACAAGGATGCTTGGGCTGTTCACGAATTTCCACCAAATCAAAAATTGCCACCTCCCGCAGCAGAGCATTTTCTTGTTCAAGGTTTTCCGCGGCACGACTTATATTGCGTACCGCATCTTCTCGAAATCCTGTAAGCTGAGGAATAATTACATTTCGGATATGGTTGCGTGAATACCCGTTCTGCTGATTACTAGGGTCGTCAACCCATTGTAAATGGTGTTGTTTTGCGTACTCTAACACCTCGTCTTTTGAGTATCCTAACAGAGGCCTAAAAAGCGTGGAGCCATGAAAATGTCTAATTTTACGTAAGCCGGATAAGCCAGTACTGCCTGCCCCACGCATCAGATTAAATAATAGAGTTTCAGCTCGATCCTGCTGATGATGTGCGGTCATCAACACATTATTATCAGGAACCTGTTCTGCAAACCATTGATAGCGCCCGTGCCGTGCAACCGATTCACTACTATTGGGCAAGTCTAACGAAGTTTGGCGTAGCGGCACATCCATTGAGGCGCAAATTTTCGTACAATGCTTCGCCCACAGCGCGGCATTAGCTTGCAAATTGTGATTCACATGTAGGGCTTCTAAAAAAAATCCATATTTTGATCTCGCGTGCGCCATAAGCGATAGCAGTACATGCGAATCAACGCCGCCACTATAGGCAACATAAAAGGTCGCATTTTCATCAAGTCCTAATTCACAAAATAGCTGCTCTGCAAATTCTTCCGCAAACAATGTCATGTTATTTCCTCGGCAATACTTCGATTATTATTGTATTGCATTCACTTTTGGAAGAAAAATCGGGCATTCTCGCACTAAAAGTAGATTGCTCAAAAAATTATACCACTTCCAGTAAATACATTGAAAGACCAATACTTTAGAAACCCTCTCTAACAAATCAAGTAGAAAACTGTAACTAAATTCACTCCTCCAACATAGGTTTCACCACCTCCGTCTTTGGAAGCTTAAAAGAACAGACGTACGGATTAATATATTAGACGAAAATTTTCTCGCCCGATTAGGGCCTCCAGCTCATCAAGCATGTGCTTATTGGGCACTATCCGCCAATCATTTACGACATCCAGCTGGCAAGCGCCATTGATGCCTTGGTACTCAAATCCTAGACCGCACATTCCCTGATCATTTTGCATCAAAATAGATTTCAAACTGCCAATAATCTGGTTATTCATTTGCTGTGCTTTAAGTTGAATTTGCATGTGTCGAGCCATGTTACTGCGTGCCTGTTCAATATCAAAAAGTTCGTCGGCAGATAACCGAATTCCACCAGAAAAATGATCATGCCTTGCTTTACCTTTAACTACTAAAACCTTGTCTTTTTGAATAACATCGCGGCGTTGATCATAGAGCTCCCCGAAAACACCGATTTCTATCCGCGCAGTTTTGTCATCCAAGGTCAAGAACGCCATGCGAGAGCCATTTTTAAGGTGCATAACTCGCACCCCCACCACTAAACCGGCTAAAGTCACGGACTTCTTCTGTTTGGACTGTCCGACATCTACGTCGACCAGTCGGCAAGATGTGAATTGGTCGAGCTCTTGAATATAAACATCGATCGGGTGACCGCTTAAATACAAGCCCAGAGTTTCTTTCTCAGCTGCGAGTAAGTCCTCCTTTTTCCAGTGCGGAACATTTTGATACGAATGAACTGCTTCGGCAGGCGCCGAAATCCCGAAAAAATCATTCTGCCCAGCTGCCGCGCTGCGATGCGCCTGATTCGCCGCATCTAGCGCCAAACCTACGCTGGCTACCAAGCTAGCACGATGTACTCCTAATTCATCTAATGCGCCAGCTCGAATCAAGGCCTCTAAAGCTCGGCGATTAACCTTTTTGGCATCTACTCTGGCACACAGGTCATACAGGTCCTTAAAAGGTCCGCCGACTTCCCGCGCATTGATAATGCTTTCTATCACCGGCCGCCCGATTCCTTTTATAGCCCCTAACCCATAAATTATGTTTTGCTCATCATGTGCACGAAAATTGTATTGGCAAAGATTAATGTCTGGGTTTTGAACCTTTAACTGCATCTCACTCGCTTCATGCAATAGAATAACGACCTTATCAGTATTTTCCATATCCGCAGACATACACGCAGCCATGAACTGGGACGGATAATGGGTCTTCAACCATGCGGTTTGATAAGCAATTAAAGCGTAGGCAGCTGAGTGTGATTTATTGAAACCGTATTCCGCAAAATACTCCATTAAATCGAATACTTCTTTGGCTGTCTCGACGGGAACGTCCCGATCAGCCGCGCCAGCTTCGAAAACCTCCCTTTGTTCGGCCATTTCCTCAATTTTCTTCTTGCCCATTGCACGGCGCAATATATCGGCACCACCAAGCGAATAGCCCCCCATGACCCGGGCAATTTCCATTACCTGCTCTTGGTAAAGGATCACGCCGTAGGTGTTATTCAGGATAGGTTCTAAAATTTGATGGGGGTATTTAGTCGGTTCCTTACCATGCTTTCGATCACAGTAGACTTTCTCCATACCAGCACCCAAAGGACCGGGTCTATACAACGCCACCAATGCGGTAATATCATTGAATCGATCTGGTAACAGGTTCTTAATTAGCTCCTTCATACCCGACGATTCAAGCTGGAATATGGCAGTGGTCCTGCCCTGCTTTAACAACTCATACGTGGGGCCGTCAGCTAAATCCAATTTAGTAATATCAATAGACGATTGATCTTGGGCAGCGCGAAATTTATTAATCGCCTTCACAGCCCAATCAATAATGGTCAGTGTTTTCAGCCCAAGAAAGTCAAACTTGACCAACCCAATGGTCTCCAAATCATCTTTATCGTACTGCGATACAATTTGCTCCGAACCGTGTTCACAATACAGTGGCGTGAAATCAGTCAAGTCGGATGGAGAGATCACGAC
>JBLHMH010000110.1:0-11000 GCA_047621785.1 Polaribacter sp.
GAGTTGGTTACTATCATGATCAACAAGCCAGTTGGTTATGTGTCAGCTCAAGCAGAAGATGGCTACGTGCCAGCAGTACGTTTAGTTAATCTAGAAAACCACTCCGAGACAGATCAAACTGGGCAGTCAATAAGGGGTAGCCATTTTGCGGGGCTCGCACCAGCCGGTCGTCTAGATATTGACTCACAAGGCCTATTAGTGCTTACTCAGGATGGCAGAATTGCTAAGCAGTTGATTGGTGAGAACAGCGATATCGAAAAGGAATACTTAGTCAGGGTGGAGGGCGACATTAGTGATGATCAGATTGAGCGCTTAATATTTGGCCTCGAGCTCGACGGCAAGCCTTTAAAGCATGCCAAGGTTAGACAACTTAACCCTGAGCAACTCCAAATTATTTTAATGGAGGGTAAAAAGCGTCAAATTCGACGGATGTGTGAAGCAGTCGGACTGCATGTTACCGGGCTAAAACGGGTTAGGGTTGGTGAGCTTCGACTTGGCAAATTGGAGGAAGGCAAGTGGCGGTTCGTAAAAGCTGAAGAATTTCGGCATCGAACGGGTAAGCCAACCTCATCGACTCACGGTGGTCGAGAAGCTAAGGTTTCTAGAAACGAAAAAGAAACTAGCCCTAAACAAACAATCATTCCCTCAGACGGTAAGAGCTTATATGGCAAAGGTAAAGCTCGTCCCAAACGCAGGGACTGACCTTAAACATTCGTTCGCATGAGCTTGCATCCTTACCTTGATACCACTGGTCCGATAGCTCTGGCACATCGTGGTGGGGCAGAGGAGTGGCCAGAAAACACCTTTGAAGCTTTCGCCGGGTCCTATGAATTAGGTCTACGTTATATCGAAACGGATGTTCATCTCACGTCAGATGGCGTGATTGTTGCCTTCCACGACCTTGATCTTCACCGTATTGGAAATATTAAAGGGGCAATAGCAGGCACCACCTGGCAACAGCTGAGGTCTATTAGGGTAAACGGGCAAGGCCGAATTCCGAGCTTAGAAGAATTATTACGGCAGTTTCCAGACCTCCGATTAAACATCGACATGAAGTCGAACCAGGTAGTTGACCCCTTGGTTGATCTAATTCGAGAGTGTGATGCTTTCGATAGAGTTTGCTTGGCTTCGTTTCATGACCACCGTATCGCACGAGCCAGAGCTCTGGCTGGCGACAAGCTTTGTGTGTCTGCTGGTCGAATATCGGTGGCCAAACACCTGCTTCGAAGTTATGGTGTGTTGCCCAGATACAAGCCTTTATCGCAATCGGCGAATCCAGTCGAACATGTTAAAGGCTATGAAATATTGCAGGTGCCATTACGGCGATACGGGACAAAAGTATTTAGTAAGCGGTTTCTTGATCATGCCTTGCTAGAGAATAAATTAGTACACGTGTGGACCATCAACGATGCTGCTACGATGCACGAACTACTTGATATGGGCGTTGCAGGTATTATCTCGGACCGACCGACACTGCTTAAGCAGGTGTTTATCGAAAGAGGTATTTGGGAAGTTTAGCCCAGGATGATTTATACGGTCTGTATAAATGAGTCTGGAGAGACAACTAAAGGAGGCAAAGTATGAAATTTAATGTTGGTAATGCTGTCTATTCGGGAGTGCTGGGCTTATTGCTAGGCGTTGCCGGTGTGCATCTATGTGGGTACGTGGCAGCAGTGGCAATCCCTGAAGATTTTTTCACAGCGTTTAGCCCAGAGATCACAGTCTTTATTGTGAGCGTCATCACCCAATTTATTAGCTTTGGGTTATTGGCAATGATTGTTGGAACAATTTTAGGCCGATTGTCCTCTCGATGGCTGTTTACAAGCACTGTTTGTTACATCGCCTTTATACTGTATTTGTCCGTTGGCGTAGCATTCGTGTACGGCACTGAAATCTCTAATCCCTATTCGGGAGGCTTGAGCTACTGGTGGCTTATAGCGTCACATTTGGTTTTGCCAATTTGTCTTTTTCTGCCGACCTTTTTAGCCAAGAAGAGGAGGTTAGGCAGTCGCGAAAGGCGTCTGTTTAACAGCGCTCAGCCTAGAGGCGGTCTTGACTAAAATCCATTACTCATAGTAATAGTGAGTTACTCAAATCTAAAGCTTTATCACATAGGCCTTAGATTGATGTCAGAGTGTCTTTGTTTTAGTAGCCGTATTAATGTGTCGAGCAGTAATATTAAACCTATCATTTGAGGGCTTTCTTCAGCTCGGTCGGTCTAGGCCGCCAATGGCATCCCAATTACCGCGAATCAAGAACCCTAAAAAGATTGAAATCGTCTAAAACTACCTATAACCACTCCCCAAATTACCAGATCGGATTCCTGTTCAAGTTCAATCTCTGGATAGTCTGAATTCTCCGGCAATAACTTTATTAAGCCGCCGCGATGAAAAAGCTTTTTGACTGTTAGCTGGCCATCGATGGCCGCAATCACAATCTTGTTGTGGACTGCTTTCAATGAGCGATCTACTACCAAGATATCATTTGGAAGTATTCCAATGTCCTTCATCGACTCGCCTTCAACCCGCAACATAAAGGTTGAATCAGGGCGTTCGACCATATAGTCATTAAGGTCTAGGGTGTCTTCGATATGATCTTCGGCAGGGGAAGGAAAGCCCGCTGCGACGGATGAACTAAATAAGGGTATCTCAAGTTTCACAATATTGTCAGCTGTGGCCGGTGCCGTGTAGTTAACAATGGAGTCGCTAACATCGGGGTACACGCTCAGATAATCTTTGATCTGAGGAATACTGCCACCGGGCACTCTAATTGCGACAGTAGGCTCATTGTAGCGACCGCTACCCTTGGGGCGACCGGCGCCTTGTCGGGCGCCGCCATGGCCTGGATTGTATGTTTTGCTACTTGGTTTGATCGACATATTACTATCCTGCTAGCTAATCTATATGAATAGTGTACGACTATCAAAAACCGAAGTCTAGTCTATCTTGAGTTGAGCCCCTGCTAGTCAGTCTGCTTGGTAAACAGCTTTGCCGTTTATATAGGTAGCGACGATCTTTGTGTCCAAAATTGTTTCCTTTGGGATACTCATAATGTCCTGGTTTAGAATCACAAAGTCTGCTTTTTTACCAACTTCCAGGGACCCTAATAAGTCTTCCTGAAAAGCTGCGTAGGCAGCACCTTTCGTAAAACCATAAAGCGCTTGCTCGCGACTTAATAATTGCTCAGGGTACCAGCCATCTGCTGGCCATGATTTGGCATCTTGCCGGCTTATAGCTGCGTAGAAGCCGGGTAGTGGGGCTGGCCTTTCTATTGGAAAATCAGATCCCAAGGCTAAAGGAATGCCCAATTTATTAAAGGTTTGCCAAGCATAGGCCCCCTTGATTCGTTCTGCACCAACGCGTTCCTCGGCCCAGTACATGTCGCTGGTGGCATGGGTGGGTTGTACTGAAGCGATTAAATTAAGATCTTTAAAGCGCTGAAAGTCCGACGCTTCAATTACTTGCGAATGCTCAACCCGATGGCGGCCGGGGTTATCGGCCTTAGAGGCTGCTTCGAGGGCATCGAGCGTTACCCGATTGCCTCTGTCCCCGATTGCGTGAATGTTTACCTGCAGGCCGCAATCTGCAGCACGCTTGGCGTATTTAGTGAGGGTTTTCGGCTCAGTTAATAGTAAACCCATTTGCTTAGGGCTATCGCTATAAGGTGTTAGCAGCGCAGCCCCTCTCGAGCCAAGAGCGCCATCGCTATACAGCTTTACTGAGCGCGCGGTCAGCATTGCAGTGCTGTCAACGATTGGGCCTTTCTCACATAAGTGATCCAGCATTTCCTGGCTACCATCAGCCATCGCGTAAACACGAACTTTCATGGCATGTTGTTGATTCAAGCCATTTAGAATATCCCAAACTTGTTTGCTGGTGCCGGCGTCATGCATTGAAGTGATACCAACGCTGGCTGTTTTTTGCATTGCACGTTCTAGGGCAATACGAAGTTGGGCTTCGCTGGCAGCAGGTATTGCTTGTCTGATCAGGCTTTCTGCATTATCTATAAAGATGCCAGTCGGCTGGCCTTTGCTATCGCGAACAATCTCGCCACCATCTATTTGCCAATCGCCAGTTAGATCTTTTCTAGCAAACTTCATTGCGGCGCTGTTACCCCATCCTGCGTGGCCATCTACACGATCTATCCAGACTGGTCGTACCGGGAAAGCCGCATCTAAGTCCTTGGCATTCGGTAGTTCTTGAATTGGCCAGTCGTTTTGATCCCAGCCTCTCCCTAATAGCCACTGCTCTTTAGGTAAGTCTTTGGCGAAGTCGGTTAAGCGTTGAACTATCTCTTTCTTATTCGCAGTGTCGACTAAGTCTACCTGTAATAGACTTTGGCCAAGATTGAGCAAGTGACCATGTGCGTCAATAAAGCCTGGGATGACACTGGCACCTTGGAGATTGATTTCTCTGTCGATGACAAATTCATCACGCAATTGGGTTGCTGACCCTACTCCAACGATGGTGTCGCCTTCGAAGGCAAATGCACGCGTTTGTTTTTCAGTGTCTGACACGGTGTAAATAGGCCCACCGCTTACTAGGGTCACTTTTGCATGTGCGGTTGAAATACTAACACCTGCAAAGTAGCATGCTGCTAAGAAAACTAGCAGAAAGTTAAGGAATCTGATCTGAGATAGGGGGAAATTATTAGACATATGATGGATTGACTCAAGGGTCATTGTGTTCATTAATCTGAACACACACTATATCTTTAGCCGGCCTAGGTAAGCAACATTTCCTTGCGGGTCTAGGCTGGGAATATAGCCGCGGTCTTAGTGATGATGTACGGTTGGGCAGTTATCGTCTTCGCAGGGCTGCGTTTGACAGGCTCTATAATTTAAAAAATGAGAGTAGGCGAGAATCAAACCGCCCACTGAGGTCAGTATTTTTTCATATGTTGGGCTAAGAATTTGGTGGCCCAAAAACGCCACTAGAACCAGTACCAGCATGCCCAATATACCACTGACCGCAATATTGAAGCTGCGATGTTTGCGACAACCGATAAATAAAGCGATGGAGCTGGAAGGCAAGACTAACCAAAGCATCAATTGGTGAAACAGAATACCTTCTACAAAACTACTCAGGGTAAGGATCGGCAATAGGGTTAGCGCAATCGGTGTTAGTAGGCAGTGCAGGATGCAAATCCCAGACAAAGCGATGCTTAGCCGGTCTAAAGTTGTCGATTTTATGAGATTGTTACTCATGGTGATGGCTAGCTCAGTTCAGCGCCTGTTCGCTGGATTCCCGAGGGTGTAGGAGTCTTTGTGCGTTGGCGACTTTGTATGACATGTAATGTAATACTATAACATTAATTATTGAAATCTCACTATAAAAAAAGCCCCACATCTTTCGAAATGAGGCTCTTTCTATGCTATTTATAGCGCTTACGTCGGTATTCTCTAGGTTTTACTCTGCTAAACCACTCGATTGGATTAGCCTAAACTCGCGTTAATCGCTGCGAGGGCGTCATCACCTGGGCACAATCTGGATTGCGGTAATTCATTGAGTGGGGTTTTAGTAGTATTCATCACTTCTTGAAAATTTTGCGAGTCTGGATCCACAAAGATAAGCCCAGTTAATAGTTTGTCGTTTGCTTTATGCTCCATTAATGCGCTCATGGCTGCGCGCCGACTGGTGGGGTCATAGTCATCATGTAGTTTGCTTAGGCGAACCGACGAGCCATTAAACAGCTCAACTTTTTTGGTGGAACCTTTGATCTGGTCAATGGTGATCTCCTGCGCCATAGGTACGAAGTCTACTACCGCGGCTGTTTCTACGTGCTCGCGAGTATAGTCATAACTTTTTGTTGAGCCTTCGTGATTATTGAAGGTCACACAGGGTGATACCACGTCTATAAACGCAAAGCCTTTGTGCGACATTGCGGCCTGCATTAAAGGTATTAGCTGTTCTTTATCACCCGAGAAACTGCGTGCCACGAATGTTGCACCAAGATCCAATGCAAGTGCTGCTAGATCGATCGCAGAAAACGGGTTAATGCGACCTTTTCTACTTTTAGAACCTTGGTCGGCGGTGGCTGAATCTTGACCTTTAGTGAGGCCGTAGCAGCCATTATTTTCGACGAGATACATCATGTTTAGATTGCGCCTAGCAACGTGCGCAAATTGTCCCATGCCGATCGATGCTGTGTCGCCGTCACCGGATATCCCAATGTACATCAGTTCATGATTAGCCGCACTAGCACCGGTAGTGACCGATGGCATGCGACCATGAACCGAGTTAAAACCATGTGCCTTATGTAAAAAATAAGCAGGTGACTTCGAAGAACAGCCAATCCCAGACATTTTGGCAATACGGTGCGGTTCTATGTCCATGGCCCAAACTGCTTGTACGATTGCAGCGCTGATAGAGTCGTGGCCACAGCCCGCGCACAGCGTAGAAATTGGGCCCTCGTAAGGAGTTCGGGTTAAGCCAAGCTTATTCTTAGGCGAATCAGGGTGACGAAAACTGGGTTTGTAAAAACTCATAATTAGTTTCTCTTGGTCTATTTAGCCAGATATCTGATGCTAATTGACTGCACTGTCTTGCGTTGTTTGGGCATGTCTTACGATGGCGGGCTTGGGGTTCGATTCAAGCGCTAATTTTTCAGCGATCGTGCGGTATACGAATGCCGCACTGATAGGGTCGCCATTGAAATGCAGCACGGGTGTCAGCCGCGCCGGGTCAATCTCCAGCTCGTTGATTATTAGGCTGCGCATTTGCGCATCACGATTTTGTTCGACCACAAACATCTGGTCGTGCTTCTGAATAAACTCACGCACTTCCTGGTGAAACGGGAAGGCTAATAATCTCAGATCATTGCTCGCTATACCCTGAGCAGCTAGCTTGTCTATTGCTTCATGAGTGGAATCCATGCTGGTGCCAAAGTGAATTATGCCAACAGCATTCGATTCATCACGGGTAGTTTCGATTGGTTTTGGTAAATACTTTGGAGCGGTCTGCCACTTGAGCTGCAAGCGCTGCATATTTTTCTCGTATTCAGCTCCATTTTCGGTGTACACCCCCCATTCATCGCGTGATGTACCACGATTAAAGTAAAAACCTTTCTCGGGATGCCGCCCAGGAATAGTTCGAAAAGTAATGCCGTCACCGTCAGTATCACGATAGCGACCAAAGCGCTCCAATTGGTCGAGATCGGCAGCGGAATAAACTTTGCCGCGATCGTATTCACGACTATCATCCCAGTTTAGTTCATCGCAAATGTGTTCGTTCATGCCTAGGTCTAAATCTGTAAGCATGATCACCGGCGTCTGTAAACGCTCAGCGATATCGAAGGCGTCGGCTGTTAACTCAAAACACTCTTTGGGCGTTGCTGGAAATAATAAAACGTTTTTGGTGTCGCCGTGAGAGGCATATGCCGCGATCGTGATATCTGACTGCTGTGTTCGAGTTGGCATGCCGGTCGATGGCCCAACCCGTTGTACGTCAATCAGTACAGCTGGAACTTCGGAGAAGTAGGCAAGGCCGAGAAACTCACTCATTAATGATATGCCTGGCCCGCTAGTTGCAGTAAACGACCGAGAGCCATTCCAATTGGCTCCAATCACCATGCCAATGGCCGATAGCTCATCTTCTGCCTGAATCAAGGCATATTTGTTTTTACCCGTTTTCGGATCTACCCGCAGCTTCTTAGCATATTTTTCAAATGCTTCGATCACCGAAGTCGATGGCGTGATCGGATACCAAGCCACGACTGTTGCGCCCCCGTAGACGGCACCCAATCCACAGGCTGCATTGCCTTCGAGTAAAATCTTACCGGCGTTTTTATTAGCACGTTTTACCTGAATAGGTAGCGGTTTGCCAAACGTTTCTTTGGCCTCGTCAAAACCCAATTGAAGAGCTCGAATATTCGGCGGTATCAACTTTGGCTTAGCTTTAAACGTATCATTAACAATGCTTTCTAAGGTTTCAAATTCAATGCCGATTAAATAGGCTAAAGAACCAACGTAAATAATATTTTTGAATAACTGCTGCTGGCGCGGGTCGATGAAATTAGTGTTGGTTATGTCCGTTAGCGGCAAACCAATATAGTGAATATCATCACGAATTAGTTTGAAGTCTAAGGGATAGGTATTGTCATAGAAAAAGTAACCGCCAGGGCAGACTTCACTGACATCGCTGGCCATGCTTTGCGGGTTAACCGACACCATTAGCTCTACTTGACCGCCGCGCCGACCGAGATAGCCAGCCTCGCTGATTCTTACTTCATACCAAGTAGGCGAACCTTGAATATTCGACGGAAAGATGTTGCGTGGGGCAACCGGAATGCCCATACGAAAAATTGCCTTGGCAAACATGCTATTGGCGCTTGCCGAGCCTGAGCCATTTACGTTAGCGAATTTTACGACAAAGTCATTTACGACCGGTTCTAATTTAGATAGTGAAGCCACTTTTAAAGCACTCATGCTGCTTGCTCTCGATTCGCTTTGTTACTTCTTGCGCTTTTAGATGTTTGTTCGACGAAAATTGGCGCAGGCTCGTTACCTGCTTTGGTTACGGTGTATAAATATTTTTGCATATCCCAAGCAGAGGTAGGACAGCGCTCGGCACATAAACCGCAATGTAAGCAAACGTCTTCATCTTTAACCATCACTCTGCCGGTTGGCAAGTCTTGTGAGACATAGAGGTCTTGAGTTAAATCCAAAGCAGGCGCGTTTAACTTTTGGCGCAAGCTTGCTTCTTCGTCGTTGTTGACAAAAGAGATGCAATTAGTTGGGCAAATATCAGTACAACCATCGCACTCGATGCATTTTTCCTCGAGAAATACGGTTTGAATATCACAGTTCAGGCAACGCTCAGCTTCACGAAAAGCGGTTTCTACATCAAAGCCTAACTCTGACTCAATCTTGCGACTTGAGAGCGCTTGTTCGACCGGTAGATGAGCAGACGCATAGCGTTCATCATTGACCACCGCGCTGTCGTACGCCCACTGATGGATGCCCATCTTGGTGCTGACTAAGTTAGTACCAGGTGCGAGTCGTTCATTGGTTACTGATCTACCATTCAAAAATAGGTCGATGGATATCGCGGCTTGATGACCGTGAGCGACTGCGGTAATTATGTTTTCAGGGCCAAACGCGGCATCGCCGCCAAAGAAAACTTTGTCATTGCTCGATTGAAAAGTCTCTTTATTGACAACCGGCATGTCCCATTCACCGAATTCGATGCTGGCGTCTTTTTCGATCCAAGGGAAAGCATTGTCTTGACCAATCGCCATAATCGCGTCGGTACATTCGACGGTGACGATCTCGCCTGTTTCCTTGATGGTTCGTTTGCCGTTTCCATCGTAGCTTGATTCGACCAAGTTAAATGTCATGGCGACTAGTTTTCCGTCTTCTAGGATAAACTCACGCGGACTGTGATTCGCCAGTATCGGAATGCCTTCGCCAAGCGTATCTTCTTTTTCCCAAGGCGAGGCCTTCATCGCTTCGTAGGTACTGCGTACGGTCACTGTTACTTCATTGCCTCCAATGCGCTTGGCAGTTCTGCAGCAATCCATCGCGGTATTACCGCCACCAACAACAATGACTTTTTTACCAACTTTTTCAGTATGTTCGAAGGCCACACTTTCGAGCCAGTTAATGCCGATATGGATATTAGCATCCGCCTCTTCGCGGCCTGGAATCATCAGGTCTTTACCTCGCGGTGCCCCAGTGCCAACAAAAATCGCATCGTAGTCTTTGCTTAGCATGTCTTTCATGCTGTCGACGAAGTGATTGTAGATGGTGGTGACGCCCATGTCGGTAACGTAATTTACCTCTTGGTCGAGGGTTTCTTCAGGCAAGCGAAAAGAAGGAATTTGGCTACGCATGAAGCCACCGCCCTTATGATTCTCATCATAGAGGTCAATATCATAACCCAGCGGCATGAGATCTCTGGCGACCGTAAGCGACGCCGGCCCTGCGCCAATCAAGGCAATCTTCTTGCCGTTTTTAACACTCGGCACACTCGGCATGCGCGCGGCGACATCGGCATCATTTTTATTATCCGCGGCAACGCGCTTTAGGCGACAAATTGCGACTGGTTCTTCTTCGATGCGTCCACGCCGACAGGCCGGTTCGCAAGGTCTATCACAGGTTCGGCCTAAAATGCCGGGGAAAACATTAGATTCCCAGTTCACCATATATGCATCGCTATAACGACGTTTACCTATAAGGCGGATATATTCAGGGACCGGTGTGTGAGCGGGGCAGGCGTATTGGCAATCGACTACTTTGTGAAAGTACTCCGGATTGCTGATATCAGTAGCTTTCATGAGCTAAGTTGTCTCAGTAATATTAGTGACTTTTCGAGGATTGTCAGGGACAAAATCATAAGATTTAAATGCAGAACAATTTTTTCGAATCTTAACATTGAAAATCTAGTGCGTACATAGCATTTTCACGTTTCTGATTCTTCGCTCAAAACGACCTCGTCTGATCTATGTTAGCGGCGCTATTATTTTTAATATTTGTCGTGTTTCAGTCACTATTTTCCTCGAAATTGGAATTTATGATTGTCTCTATTGTGCGCTTTGAGTAGTCTAGCTGTTTGGTTAACTTGTCTCTCAAATTGAACCAAAACATCAAATTTTAGAACAAACAAAAACGAAAACACAATCATGAGTGAATCAGTTGATCTAAGTGTTGAGCAGCAACCCTTAGCCGAGTTTGCCGAAAAGGCCTATCTAAACTATTCAATGTACGTGATCTTAGATCGCGCTCTACCTTTTATTGGGGATGGTTTAAAGCCCGTACAGCGACGCATTGTCTATGCAATGTCAGAGTTAGGGCTGCACAATGCTGCGAAATATAAAAAGTCCGCGCGTACCGTGGGTGACGTACTCGGTAAATTTCATCCACACGGGGATAGCGCCTGCTATGAAGCCATGGTGTTGATGGCTCAACCATTTAGCTATCGTTATCCGCTGGTTGATGGTCAGGGTAACTGGGGTTCTACGGATGATCCTAAATCATTCGCCGCGATGCGTTATACCGAATC